>JAYEHR010000019.1:0-23586 GCA_034659615.1 Methanobacteriota archaeon
TTTTAACCATGAAGCGGAGGGAAAAGTACTATATAAAGCTAGTGCTTATGGATTGTTGCAAATCCGTGGCAGAGTTCATGAAAAAAGGAATAGGCTTTTAAGTCAAAATTCTAATTTGATATTCTCAATTATAATTTATAGATATGACACATAACCCGATAGGTCATATCCAGGATATATGAATATCCATAAGAATTAGACAATAAATGCGAATGGATTACAAGAGAAGATATAAGAAAAGCAAGGTCATATTAATGGAATGGTAAAAAAGTCAGATTTGGTGGTGGTGGTGGTATGATATGACTTTTTGACCTTGCTTGCAATCCATAATATACACGAGGAAGTATATATACTCATCGGTATAATCACTATTATCATTATGATTGTTACTAATACGCATGAATATCTATTCAATAGTGGTCACGAAAGGATTAAATGCAATGGAAATGTCGATGTTGTATCTCATTGATCAGGACAACTATTGAAGTTTATGAGGATTTATCATGGACAGGTATGAGCAGGTTATCGAGCTGGCAAAAAGACGTGGGTTTTTGTGGAATTCTTTTGAGCTATATGGCGGAACCGCCGGATTCTATGACTATGGACCCCTGGGAAGCACCCTCAAACGCAGGATCGAACAGATATGGAGACAGTTGTATGTGATCCAGGAGGGATTCATGGAGATCGAGACTCCCACCATTGGCATAGAGGATATATTTGTAGCATCGGGTCATGTGGGTGGTTTTTCGGACCCATTGTGTGAATGCGAGGAATGTGGAGAGGCATTTCGGGCTGACCACCTGATAGAGAACATTGTGGAGGTAGCCGATGCTCTCAGTAATGAGGAAGTAGACCGTCTCATCGAAGAGAACAACGTCGTCTGCCCCGAATGTGGGGGGATACTTGGCAAAGCCCATGAATTCAATCTGATGTTCAAGACGACCATTGGTCCGGGTAGTGGACGACCGGGCTACCTACGCCCTGAGACCGCTCAGGGAATGTTCGTTAATTTCCAGCGTTTGTCTAAGTATTATCGTGAGAAACTGCCCTTTGGGGTCACCCAGATCGGCAAATCGTATCGCAATGAGATATCGCCACGACAGGGTGTTATACGGCTACGCGAGTTCACCCAGGCAGAGGCTGAGATATTTGTGGATCCAGAGAACAAAGGCCATCCGAACTTCCAGAATTTTGCAGATGATATCCTGAACCTGTATTCCGAGGAGGGACAGCAAAGAAGAACTGTAGAGCAGATCTCTCTCAAGGATGCCGTGGATAATGGTGTTATTGCCCACGAATTCCTGGCATACCATATTGGACTTACCAATCATTTCCTGCAGCGGGTCGGTATCGCTGCGGACAAGCTCAGGTTCAGGCAGCACATGAAAGATGAAATGGCCCACTACGCCATCGACTGCTGGGACGCTGAGATCAAGACCGAACGATTCGGATGGGTCGAAGTGGTCGGTATCGCGGATCGTACTGACTATGATCTGAACGCTCATGCAAAGACGAGTAATACGGAACTGGCAGTGTACAGGGAATATGATGAACCAAAGATAATCGAGCGGTTCGTTGTGAGACCGGATATGGGAAAACTTGGTCCACTCTTCAAAGGCCGCTCCAAGGCTGTTGCTGAGGTGCTGAGATCCATGAAACAGGATGCATTGGATATTGACGATATCACGGTCAATGTCGGAGGGGAAGAGTTAATCGTTCCATCCGATATGCTTACATACTCCAAAGAGACGGTAAAGGTAAGCGGGGAGACGATCGTTCCTCATGTGATCGAACCTTCATATGGGATAGACAGGATCCTCTACTCTGTCATGGAACATGCCTTTGAGGACGAAATGGTGCCCACTAAGGAAGATGAAGCGAGTGATACAAAAGAGGAAACAAGGACCGTTCTCAAGTTCCGGGGGGAGATCTCGCCGGTGCAGGTCGCAGTGCTGCCCCTTCTCACGAAGGATGAACTGATAGGACCTGCTCAGGGAATCATGAATTCACTTCGTAAGAAAGGGATCCTTGTTTCCTATGATGTTTCAGGGACCATCGGACGACGATACCGCCGTAATGATGAGATCGGTACACCATATTCGATCACCATTGACTTTGATACGCTTGAAGACAATACGGTGACGATACGCGACCGCGACAGCATGCTTCAGGTCCGTGGCCCAATAGAAGGCATTGAAGAGATCATATCAGACCTGATCTACAATAATAGGGACTTTGAGGCCGCAGGTGTTCGAATAAAATAATGCGATTCAGGATAATGCATTCTAATATAATAGGATAATACTTTCAGAACGCTTGCCTGAGGTTTAAATGCTATGAATTCATATTTGATTTAACACTTCCAAAGCAAATATGACCGAATATGTCAACCACCCATTGATACGACCTGATACAGTGGAACAGAGGCTGTATCAGCTGGACCTTGCAGGCAAAGCCCTCTCTGCCTCGACCCTTGTAGTACTTCCCACCGGCCTGGGCAAGACAATAGTAGCGCTACTTGTAATCGCCTCGAGATTGAAGACGATAGGAGGTAAGGTCCTCATACTCGCTCCCACAAAACCCCTTGTAGAGCAACATGCCGCATTCCTCCGGAAGGTACTTGTGATTCCCGAAGACGAGATCATAACATCTACCGGGACTGTTCCGCCGGCTGACAGGGAAGCGCTCTGGAAAAAGGGTACGATCATTGTTTCAACACCACAAGTGATCGAGAACGATCTGCTCACAAGGCGGATCAGTCTGGAGGATGTATCCCATATCACCTTTGATGAGGCACACAGGACTGTGGGAAATTATGCATACACATATATTGCAGAGCGGTATCCAAGGCAAGCAAAGCATCCTTTATGCCTGGGGATCACTGCAAGCCCTGGCAGCTCTGACGAGAAGATCAATGAGGTCTGCGAGAACCTCCATATTCGATCCGTTGCTGTTAAGACCGAAACCGATGGTGATGTTGCCCCTTATATCCACCATAAGCAGATCGAATGGAAACATGTCCGACTACCCGATGAACTAAAAGAGCTAAAAGGGTTGCTGGACAAGATACTGGACGATCGTTTCAAGAAGCTCTCTGACCTCGGCTATTCTGTACCATACCAGAAGAGTGCATCTAAAAAAGACCTGCTATCCCTTCAGAAGAAGCTGCAGTCCCAGTTGCGCGGCGGTCAGCCGGATCCTGGCGTGTACGGTGCCTTATCGATCCTGGCAGAGATCCTCAAAGTGAGCCATGCAGTAGAGGTCACCGAGACCCAGGGACTTGATGCCCTTACAAAATACATCGATCGCCTCGAGAACGAAGCCTATTCCAGAAGTGCGAGCAAAGCGTCAAAACGACTGGCAGATGACCTGTACATGCGCCAGCTGTCGCATCGAATAAAGGAATGTAGCATGGAACATCCCAAACTTGATATAGTACGCCAGATCGTAAGTGAGGAACTGGAACGAAACTCCGATTCCAGAGTGATCGTGTTCACCAATTATCGTGATACTGCAGAAGTGGTCACGACCACTTTATCAGAGGTTGTGGGCCTGCGTCCTGTGAAATTCGTGGGGCAGAGTTCCAGGTACAGGGACAAAGGACTGACCCAGAAACAGCAGGTCGATATCATTGATCGATTCAAAGCAGGAGAATATAATGTCCTGGTGGCAACATCTGTTGCTGAGGAAGGGCTTGACATCCCTTCCACAGACCTCGTGCTTTTCTATGAACCCATACCCTCAGAGATCAGAAGCATCCAGCGCAAAGGGCGTACCGGCAGAAAGCACGAAGGCCGGGTTGTCGTCCTGATAACAAAAGGTACGAGAGACGAAGGATATTATTGGAGTAGCACCCGCAGGGAAAAACAAATGCAAAGTAACATTAAGCTGATGCAGGACTCCTTACCTTACGAGAATGAGATTACAAATGAGGCTACAGACGAGATGCCGGATAGAACTACGGACGAGGCTGCGGATAAGATGGGACTCCTCTCTAATAGGAACCCGGAGCAAAAGGCTCTTGCAGATTTCGATACGGAGGACCTGGCCGTTGTTGTGGACCAGCGAGAGATAAGGAGCACTGTGGTACGTTCCCTTGAGAAATTAGGGATGCGTATCTCGGTCAGGACATTGGAGGTGGGGGACTATGTAGTAAGTGACCGCCTGGCCATTGAGCGCAAAAGTGCAGAGGATCTTGCAGGATCTCTGATAGAGGGCAAGCTCTTCGATCAGATATCGAACCTTGCGCGTACCTATAGCAAAGCGGTCCTCATCCTTGAAGGGGAAGGTGTGTTCGGTGCCCGCCAGTTGGGCCCTAACGCCATCCACGGCACCCTGGCATCAATAACGCTCGATTTTGGCGTTTCCATCCTCTACACGAGAGATACCGAAGATACTGCATCACTGATCCAGTTATTGGCAAAACGTGAGCAGACCACAGAAAAACGTGAGATAAAAGTACATGGTAAGAAGTCGTCGCAGACATTGCCCCAGCAGCAGGAATATATTATATCTGCCATTCCGGACATTGGACCAAAAGCAGCAAGGAACCTCCTTGTGTATTTCGGGTCAATTGAAGCGATCATGAAAGCCAATACAAAGCAGTTGACCCAAGTAACGCTTATCGGGACGAAGACTGCGGCAAGGATACGAGAGGTCGTTTCAAGTACATATAATGGATGAGGTAGCGCACGGTCGCACATGATCATGCGATACGTCCATGGTGTGTTTTGCACATTGTGTTGCTTACAATGTCTTTGTGTTTTTGAGTATATCCAGCCCTCTTTTGATCAGTTCAAAAGATTCTTCGACACTTCGTGGATCGTTCTCATCCTGTATCTGTCTGGCAATCTCTGTGATCTTAGCAAGGATCAGTTCATCGAGCTGCCTCATATCCGCGTTCATGTCCACATATTCCGCTCCCTCTTTGTCCGGAGTGGACCCCTCTGGCCTCGCCTCGCGAAGAGGTTTGTTCTGAGCGCCCTTAGAGGCACCTGTACCTGCACCAGAATCGATAGTTAGGGGTTGCATAATGGTGTCTTCCGGCGGCGTTGTTGAAGGAGCAGGTGTCACATCTTTGTCGGAGGATGAAGGCACCTTGGAAGATTGTTTTTCAGTTTTACCGCTCATCATTTCCTGTTCGTTCATTACCTGGCAGACAGGACACAGCACCTGACCCTGGTAACGAAACATGGGAGAGCCACAGGTATTGCAATGCTGTGCCAGCATTGTTCCACCGAGTTCCAGCAATCTTGATATCTGCTTTATTTTTTTGTCATCGGAGTTCATAATATCGCCTTTTCTTTCACGTAGAGTAGATGAAAGTCTTTTTATAATATATACTTGTTAGGGATACATTAATAATACTTATTTTATACTCTTGGATTCCAAGGTGATCTAAATGTCAGCAGTAGATACTAAAGAAGTTATAGAACAATGCACACAGGTGTTGGGCCATATAGCCAACGACAATTCAGTACCAAGGAACATACGACGCTCTGCAAATGAGATCGTCAGTCAGCTCAATAACGACAGCGAAGCCATGTACCTACGAACATCATCCAGTATTTCAATTCTTGAGGACATCAGCAACGATCCAAACATCCCCCTACATACCAGGACCCTCATATGGAATGTTGCGAGCCAACTTGAAACGATCCCTGTGGATGAGTGATCGTAAGGTGGTAAACGCACCCCACGATCGCAGGTAATTTACATTCGTAAACGTAAGGATGTCCACATCCGTGATATCGGTCATGTGGACAATATCCAATTAACATCTTCGGGTTACGATCCTATATATGATATACCAGGTCACGAACAGGATACTGGATGACTTTAGTGCCAAAGATAGCACACGTGAAAGGGGAATGGCATTATCCCGCGAATTGGTTCGAATTTGTCGAAGAGCCGTAATGGCTATTCATCGAGAAGAGTTAGACGAAGCATCCAGATTACTTGATAGTTCACGCACCTGCCTTGAGCAGCTCAATAGTGAACTTTCAGAACATCCTGACCTATATTATGGAGGTTTTGTGGACCATGCGCAGCAGGAGTTTGTAGAATGTGCAGTTGTGCATGCGCTTCTTATTGAGAACTGTGAATTCGACAATATTCCATCTCCTGAAGAACTTGATGTGGAGTACCCTGCATATCTGAATGGTCTTGGGGATGTGGGCGGGGAGCTCAGACGTCATATACTTGATCTCATCCGGATGGGGAAACCACACGAGGGAGAAGCATATCTGCACATGATGGATAATATATACTCGATCCTGATCCAGTTTGATTATCCCGATGCCATCACGTCCAACCTCAGACGCCGAACCGATGTACTGCGATCCCTATTAGAAAGGACACGCGGCGATCTCACAAACGCCATACAGAATTATGAACTGGAACGATTCATGGAAGGGATTGAATCCAGGTTACGATCACAATTTAGCTAAAAGGGATAATACCATGAAATTTGATCCAGAATCTATACGAAAAGAGGCCATTGAGGACTTTGATTCGGCCTGGCAGAACGGCAAGGAATTGATCAAAGAACCTTCTGTGAACGAAAAATATCCTCATACGATATTCGGATTCGGAAAGCCGCATCCGGTTTACGATACCATCTCAAAACTGCGTGACGCATACATGCGCATGGGATTTGAGGAGACAATGAATCCCCTTATTGTGGATGAGCGTGAAGTCCACAAGCAGTTTGGGCATGAGGCACTGGCCGTCCTTGATCGTTGTTTCTACCTGGCAGGGCTTCCACGTCCCAACGTAGGCATATCAGACGAACGGATAAACTTGATCAGGTCGATACTTGGAAGTGTCGATGAGGAAGGGATCGAGACCATTCGAAAGGTCCTGCATTCATACAAGAAGGGAGATCTTGAAGGGGACGACCTGGTGCCCGAGATCGCTTCACAGCTCGATGTGTCGGACTCGTTGGTCGTTGAGATGATCGATCAGGTATTCCCGGAGTTCAAAGAACTGACACCTGTGGCCACCCGACGAACCCTGCGAAGCCATATGACATCGGGCTGGTTCATCACACTCTCGTCCGCCATCGAGCGAGCGGAACCACCATTCCATCTATTCTCCATTGACCGTTGTTTCAGGAGAGAACAACAGGAAGATGCGGCGCGCTTGATGACCTACTATTCCGCGTCCTGTGTGATCATGGATGAGGATGTGACCGTAGACCACGGGAAAGCAGTGGCAGAGGGATTACTATCCCAGTTCGGTTTCGAGAAGTTCATGTTCAGGCCGGATGAAAAACGAAGTAAGTATTACATACCGGATACCCAGATCGAGGTCTTTGCCTACCATCCTAAGCTCGTGGGTTCCAATACGAAATACTCGGATGGGTGGATCGAGGTTGCAACGTTCGGCATCTATTCGCCTACGGCGCTGGCCCAGTACGATATACCATATCCGGTGATGAACCTTGGTCTTGGGGTAGAGCGACTGGCAATGATACTGCATGAAGCAACGGATGTACGTGGAATGTCATATCCACTGATCACACAGTACGCAGAATGGGATATGAAGGACAATGATCTTGCAAAGATGATCTATGTCGATAACATGCCTTCAACACCTCAGGGTATGGAGATCATCCAGGCGATCGTCAATCAGTGCGAGTTACATTCATCCGAGCCAAGTCCGTGTGAGTTCGTGGCGTGGAAAGGCGAGATAGAGGGGCGGGAGGTCAAGGTCTCGGTGATCGAACCTGAGGAAGATACAAAATTATGCGGACCGGCGGCTTTCAACGAGGTACTGGCCTATAACAATGATATCCTTGGACTACCGCAGACCAAGAAGTGGCGCAAGGCGTTCGAGAACCATTCTGCAAGGACAGGCATACGTTTCATCGATTCCTTTGCCTGCCAGGCTGCGAAGGATATCGAAGAGGCAGTATCCCGGGGCGACACTTCATGTGTGAGCAGGGTACGGATCGTCAAGACCCCCTTTGAGATCAATATCAAACTTCAGCCACTTGCCCAGCGGTATATCACCGGTAACAAGAAAAAGATCGACATACGTGGTCCGGTGTTCACCACGGTGAGGGGCGAGATCGAATGAGGGGGCAGGGGGCAGATTCGCCCTGCAACATCGCAGATTCGTTGAAACAGTTGCAATCACAGATCGCGTCGGAGGTTATCGTAGAGGATAGGTTTGCTCCCCTCCTCAGGATCGGTGGTGTCGATTGTAGCTATCTGGATGAGCGGATCATCTGCGCAGTGGTGGTCCTGGACTATGAGACTCTGGAGCCGTTGGAACATGTTCATGCAACACGGGAGGTTTCATTTCCCTATATTCCTACCTTTTTTTCCTTTAGGGAGGGAGCTGCTATTATCGAAGCATTCCGGAAACTGGAAGTGCGCCCGGATCTGCTGATGCTGGATGGATGCGGCATCGATCATCCTCGGCGTGCTGGACTTGCCTCGCATATCGGAGTGTTACTGGACATCCCCACTATAGGGGTTGCAAAGAACATCCTCTGCGGTACAGCCGATGTACCACATCGACCGGGTGAGACCAGCCCGCTTGTCTATCAGGGAGAACAGAGGGGATGGCTACTCAAGACAACCGGCCCAAGCAGGCCTATAGTGATATCCCCAGGACACCGGGTCTCCCTTCAGAGTGTCATTGATATCGTGGAGCATTGTCTTTTGGGGCACAAATTGCCCGAGCCAACACGATGTGCCCATACCTATGTGAACGAATTGAAAAGAATGAAGAAAGGTGTTTTGAATGAGAGATAACGGATGTGCCAGGTATCCGGAGATCGCAGGCCTGATGGAGAGCGGGGAACCAGTGTGTGTGACGTTAGGGTCTGCAGTCGCAGGAGAGTCGTCGGACCATCTTTATTGTGAACTGATAGGATATGCGCGATACGGCAGATCATTTTGCATAGAGTCCCAGCGTTGCCCGGTCTGCGAGTACATACTGAGGAACATCGATAACTCGCCACACGAGTACTACTTCAGGTCCGGACGATATACGGATCTGGAAGTTGCCCGATGTGCTGCAGCGTCCCTTCCCAGACTTGGAAAGGATATCGGATCCATCAGGATCGAACCGTTGTCTCGGATCAAAGGGAATATTGATGTCCTGATCCTGTACCTGACGCCTGAACGCGTGATGCGTATCGTGCAGGCGCTTGCCTATCATGATGGTAAACGTGTGGATATGAACACCATTGGGGCTGCATCAGTATGTGGTGATTGCACAGTGCATGCATATTCAAAAGGAATTGGGTTTTCATTTGGATGCAAGGGGTCAAGGAAACACAGCGGTTATCCAGACCATGAAGTGCCTGTAGGCATCCGCTTTGATCATCTGGACCGGATCGAACAAGGATTAACAATGATCCCGAAAACCCTGGATTGACCTTACGTACGTATTATCGTGCATTGTAGAACGATATTTCCTCGGCGTCTACTCGCGTAACTTCTCCGATACTATTGGAAAGCACTTTGCGTATTCGTGCGGTACGTAATGGTTGTAACTGGATGCGCACCATCATCGTCTCGCGTTCCTCATAAAAGGTATCAGTTCCGTTAATGATCCTGTGGGTCACAACCTGATGTGAAATCACTCTACCAATGACTCCCACTGTACCATTGGTAATATCCTGCGCACAGGTGGTGGTCAGGTAGACGAGATCGCCTACATCCAATTTCAAGGATGTGAAAAAATTATGCGGACTCCTTATTTCGAGGGTCCTTAGTATATGGTCACGAAGTTCCCGTATTGTCTTATCAGAAATACCGGTCAGTGCTATATATTCCATGTGATCACCCGTACATTGGGAATTCCTTTCTGGGGGATGGAGTCTGTTCGGAAGTCCGCACATCTTCAGCGAGCTTCTGCATCTCTATCTCTATCCGTTCAGCCTGTTCGATGAGGCTTTCTGTATCTATTGAGAAATCGTACAGAGAGTTGAGTACTTCTACGACAGCCGCTGCTGCCCGTGGGTCAGGATTCTGGCTTTTGGTGGCTCCAAGCAAACTGACTGCCGGCATCTCCCGGACAAAGCATTCTGACATGATGCTACCGGATATGCCTGAGATAGTTCCCATCTGGAATATCTCCACATTATCCTTTATCCTGTCAAGCATATCATCATTCGTGGCTGCTCCGAACACCTTGGAATCCTCATCCATTGTGGCAATACCGGCAATGGACACTACCTCTTTTGCATTGATCGTACCCGCCCATTCGATGAGAACCTTGCTAACGTCATATGAGATGGATGGGTTGATCGGAATGTCTGAGACGACCATGATAAGGTTATCCTTTTCACTCTCATATATTCTGACAGGCATATTGATCAGGCCTTGATATAGCACGGCAATTGGTGGGAAAAAACGTGATTCTATCGAACCTATGTAAGTCATGTCCAGTTCATCGATTATCTGCTGGCTCGCAATGTTCCCCACAAGACCTATCCCCGGAAATCCTTCGATCAGTACCGGTTCCTTTGAACGGATCGGTTTCGTTATGATCAGCACATCTTCATCATTGTTGATCAGCACATCTTCATCATTATTATTTATATTGGACAAAAATATCACCTTCGTTATAATTGTCTTGGATTTTACCGCTATTTCTATTCCCCAATTTTCTTCTGAACAGTATATGAGAGGTACTAATAGATAAGTACATCGTTAGCGACCGAATGTAAAAGGAATAGGACCAATCGATATTCCAAATCACCATCGCAGCATCAACAGTGAGGGATCAACAATTAAAAACAACGATGGAAAACCAACAGTGGAGAATCACTCATCAGGATCGCTGCCGTCATCTATTCGTTCATTGTCTTGCTGTTCCACTCTGCGATTATGAGAATTAATATGTGATCTGAAATCAGCCGTAGCCTTGAGACCTATGGCTGTAATAAGTACCATCACCACAAACAGCGATACACAGATACCGATGACGAGCAATTTGTCCATGATATAAAAAAGAAAATGGGAGAAGTGTTAGAATTTCACTTCTTCTGGCTTATCATACAGTTTTGTCTTCTGCATGAGTTTGCCTTTCTTTGAGTGGGACTGCCTGAAGACGGAATCGTTTGCTTTCTCTATTTCCCTGGCATCGATAGCAAGTTGTGCTGCTGCGCGCATCATTTCATGACCGGTTGCAGTGGTGAGGGCTACCTGTTCAAGGTCTTTCATCATGAAGCATGCAGGGAAATTGATCTCTGCGACCTTATTCGCCATGTGCAGTGCCGCAAGTGCCTTTGCTTTTGCGTATGGGTTGTTGAAACCAGCATGCTCGATGCATTTCTCGGGTTTTCCGAGGATGTGGGGCAACTCGAGATCCTTTCCGGATCTGCCGTCGTTGACCTGTCCGGTCACGCAGTCCAGCTCTTCCTGGATCAGACGCACTACTCCACAGGTTGAGAGTACTTTCATTGCGTCGGAGTTAAAAGATGCCATCTCGACGGGGTCGAGGAATTCAGTCTTGGCACCAATAAGCGGGTCAACCTTTAAGATGATGTAACCAAATCCAGCATCTTCCAGCGCCTGACGGTCATCTTTCTTGGTTGGTCCATCGGAAACCACAATGCATGGAACATCATTCCATATCTCACGTGCAGCCTTTGGACCAGGTGCGCCTGCGTTTGGACTGATCATCACCACAAAGTCAGGGCCCCATTTCTTCAGTTCTTCCGTGGCAGCGGCCTCATCCTTACCCATCTTTGGACCGGTTCCAAATACCCTGGTACTGATACCTTCTCGTGCCGCGATCTCGTCCTGCACCAGGTCGATGACCTGGCTAATACCCAAATTGCCTAGTTTAATAAATCCTATTTTAGCCATATTAGATCATATATTGCAAGTACTGCGTAGCATATATTATTTGTGGAATGGATCCATACAGTATATATTATTATAAGATGTTGGGGGATATGATATAGGGTCTGCCGGATCCTACCCGAAAAGGTTAAAAGTGATGTGGGTATTTCTAGTTCAAGTTCTGGTATATTCATACTATTTCATTATCAGGATTCTCAAAAATATCAGGTATGATAACGTGAGTTCAGACAGCATTTCTACAGGGAAGCACTCAAAACTAATTGTTTTTGATATGGACAGCACGCTTATAGATGCAGAATGCATTGACGAGCTTGCGCGCGCTGCAGGAGTTCTCGATAAAGTTGCCGGCATAACCGAAAAGGCCATGAACGGCGAGATCGATTATTCAGGTGCTCTTACAGAAAGGGTCCATCTTCTCAAAGGTCTTGAACTTAATGTCGCAACGGATGCCCTGGATAGGATATCCCTCATGCCTGGTGCTAAAGAACTGATGAGCCACGTGAAATCTCTTGGGTACAGAACAGCCATGCTATCTGGAGGATTTACACTGGCATCTGATCGTATAGGTAAGCTCCTGAACATGGATTACGTGTTCTCGAACGAACTTATTGTTGAAGATGGATGTTTGACAGGCGAGGTTATCGGTCCTATGACCGAGGACCGTTCAAAAGAGATAGTCTTCGAACAACTCTCCAAGGAGAATGGTGTAGAACCTGAAGAATGCATCGTAGTAGGTGATGGTGCAAATGACATATGCCTTTTCGAAAGATCAGGATATGGGATTGCATTCAATCCAAAACCTATTTTGCGAAAATATGCAGATGTGTTTATAACCCAAAAAGATCTGACGGCGGTGATCCCAGTTATAGATTCACTTGAACGGTGAATCTCACATACGTATCGTGCATAAGAAATGCATGAAATGCCAGCTTTTTTGCTGGATCGGGAGGATATATAAAATATGTTAAAAGAATTAAATGCAAAGAAACAGGACCTGAGAAAACAGTCTGATGAATGCAAAAATAAACGTAATGATTTGAATGCACAGGCAAGTACGTTGGCATCAAAACGCAACGATCTGAACAAACAGACAAAAGATCTCATTAATGAAGCCCAGGGATCCAAAAAGCTTCGGGATGAGGAAAACGTACAGGTCAAAGAGAATAAGGCCAAACGTGATGAGCTCAATGCTAAGGCAAATGAGGTATTTGCAAAGGTAGATGCCCTGCGTGGCGATAATGATCTAACCGGTCCCTCTATCAAAGAAATTAGCAAGGATATCGAGCGTATGGAGTACGAGCAGCAGACAAAGGTGCTTACTCCAAGCAAAGAAAAAGAACTTGTTAAACATATAACAGAACTTCGCAAGATATATGCTGAAAAGAACGCACAGATAGAGGGAAACGTCGAACTTAAGGAATTAATGACAGAAGCCCAGAAGATCAGGGACGAGGCATCCGAATATCACAATGCTCTTGAAACATATGCACAGAAGGCACAGGAATATCATGACAAGATGATCGCCACGTTCAAGGAAGCAGATAAGATACGTGCCGATTCTGATGCCGCACACCGCGAGTTTGTTGGAATACAGGAGAAGGCAGATGAACAGCACAAGTTGTTCATAACAGCTCAAAAAGAGATAAGAGATATCGATAAAGAAATACGTAAATTGAAGAAGAAAGATACCGGTGATAGGAGAGCAATTGCAATGGAAGATGTCCGCAAGGACGCAGAGGACATATTTGCAAAGTTCAAGTCTGGTGAGAAACTGACCACCGATAATCTCATGACCCTTCAGAAATCAGGGTTACTCTGATTCACTGTGGGATATCCAGGGTGATGAAATCATCCTGGACACTTTGTTTGTTTTTTAAATATATAATTTTAAATTTTTAATCCGTTCGACGTTTCTCGGACGCCTTGTGTGCAGCCTATGGTTCCCAGGTCAATCCTACCTTCGGTGGGATCTCTCCCCAACATTATTTTCCCAATATATATGTTCGTCTGAATTCAGGATCACGCATCAGGCAGGTGTCTGCATTGTACGTTGGATCCGAGCATATCTTTTTCCAGATATCGGAGATCCTGTTATTATGGATATTTCCTATGGATATGGGTATGCATGCACAGGGGTTCACGTCCCCCTGAGGAGTGATGTGCAGCCATTTCTTTCCTGCAAAGCATCCCATCTTTTGCAGGATATGGGGAATCGCGAACACGCGGGGACCATCCATCTTGTTGGTCCGCAGTACGAAATCATCGAACATCCTGTGGTCATCGAGGGAGAGCACCTCATCTTCATGATCCATCCAGCGTCCGGTGGGTACGATCTCAAAAAAGGATATCTCTTGGACACCCATATTGCATGCAAGGGAGTAAAAATCATCCAGTTCGCCGATGTTGTTGGGTGAGAGCACAACATATATATTCACAAGGAGTCCTGCATCCAGGGAATGCCTGATCCCATTGATAGCATCCCTGAACACACCACTGCGCCCTCGCATGATATCGTGACCCTTCTCATTTGCATTATCAAGGCTTACACTGATCATGTCAAGCCCAGCCTCTTTCAGAGCCTGCGCACGCTCCCGGGTCAGCCCCACGCCGGATGTGAACATCCCGGCGATGGCACGGTCCTTATCGACATACCCGATAAGGTCCTCGAGACCTTCATAGACAAGAGGTTCCCCTCCATCGAACACAATGAAAGTGGAACCCATGTCCAGACACTGGTCAATAACATCCCTGACCACTGCGGGCGCCAATCGAGCCTTGTTCTTTGTGTCCGGCAATGCGCAGTGCAGGCATTTGTTGGGACAATCCTCTGTGATAGAGATCGTGACCTGTTCGGGAACCTTCTTCCTACGCAAATTCCCCATCTGGCTTGAGACCAGACGGTCGAACGCTTTGCTCGGGATGGGAGGCATCCATGTGGAGAAGATCAACTGGTCCCCATCGACCTTTGCCGGTTTTTCCCCGTCGAAGACATAGAACATATCGTTCATCATTGGCCTTACAGCCAGTGATGCAAGACCCGAGGTGTGTATTTTGACATGACCGTCCCGGATCGTTGCATACACTTTGAAGAATGGATTTTTGTACAGATAGTATTTCATCGAATAACCACGCTGATATGTACATTTACTGTTATCGCTATCGTTTTCGTAACAGAGCACGGTATGAGAGGAGGGACTTTGGATTCTTTCGCAGCATGAACAACCCGGCCTGTATGGCCTTGGTAAGAGGATCACCCTGAATAAATGAAATGTCCTCTCCCTCGAATGTACTCATCATATCGTCGATCTCCCGATCGGTCATCTTTCGCATGGTTTCCAGTGCAAGCCTGCCGAGATAATACTCGGTACGGTATTCCTGGTTCCACAGTTTTCGGTATTTTGAGAGTGCTCTCCTGGAAACGTCCCCGCAGGCCACAGCGTCGGCTGCCACATCGCCGCATATCTGCCCGGCGTGCATGCTGTACCCGATGCCGGATTGGCCTGCGGCTCCACCCACCAGCATGACACTGTCGGCAACGGTGGTATCTGGTATGGTAATGATCGGATCGCCACCTGTGGATCGCTGGACGATGGTCAGGTCATCCAGCCCTTTGAGTTCCTTGAACTTCTCGACCCAGCGGTCAAAGAAATCGGATACGTCCCTGCCGTGGCGCCGGACGTACACCCCAAGGGTCGCACGGTTCCCTCCGCAGGGAGAATAGGTGGATTTCCAGCCCGGGGCTATGCTGCCCACATAATACTCGAACAGGTCCGGTTCCCCGATACCCTCCGCCTCGACGACAGCTTCCATGGCCCACGCAATGTCATTCGGGTGTTTCATGGTGTTGAGTCCAAGCAGACCTGCTATCTTTGAGTTGATCCCATCGGAGACGATCACCATTTTTGACGTCAGGACACCACTTGAGGTACTGACCGAAATATTGCCTTCGCTCCGCAGTACATTGTGCGCTTCTACATCGGTGCGTATGTCAACACCTGCCTGTGTTGCCTGTCTGGCATAGTACTCATCAAAAAGGGTACGATCAAGGAAGTATGCAGGACTTTCGACAACCACCGTACCGCCCGAGGGAGCGATGATCTTTGCGCCTTTCATTTCTTTTATTACATAACTGCTATCGACCGTCTCACCGGCACGATCGAACATCCCCTTGAAGAACGTATTGGCAGGATGCGGCGGATGGCCGATCTGCTCTTTCTTCTCAATGAGTATGACGCTGGCACCTTTCAATGACGCGTTCCTGGCGGCCATCATCCCTGCAGGAGAAGCACCGATCACAATGATATCTGCATTCATCGATGTTACCATTCAAACATTATATATATAAGTCTGCTTAAAGTTATTCATATTCGATCGTAACCTTGACCTTACCAATACCTTTTGGAAGATAGACACTTCCATTTACAGTACCATTCGTGAATTTGTACCTGTCAAAGTTCTTGGTTGTTTTGTCGTTCTCAGCATCCATTTCGATTTTTGTCATGGTTTTTGGTCTCCTTAATTTGATTTTAGTGACTGTGCCAATTTAGATGAAATTTTGACTGGATTTGCCGGATAGACAGGATTTCGATGCGGCGTTGCATCCCGTAAATCCTGTTCATCCTATCCGAATGTGTTTTTTGTAGTATTTTAATCAACCCCGATCATACTTTTTTTAAAAGTGTTATTATTTCCCCTCATTGAACTCCTCGACGATCTGTATCTCTTCGGGGGGTCAGGTCGCAAAGGTTTGTAGACGAGACGTTAATATCACTTTCCAATTATGATTACGATTGATTAATCATTGATTCGCTTTCGTGATTTGTTTTCAGTCAAATGAAGGTAATTATCATTTGAAACAATGAATTTTCCTGTTTTTTGCTCTATTTCTTTTCGTGTATTCTTTGCGATAGTACCACCTTCAAGAGCAGAATCTTTGCATTCATTGAATCCCTGTGAATCTTTTGATATTGTGATATCTGTTGTTGCTTTTTCACCAACCATTGTAAGAATTAATTCCCAGTCAGTCATGTGATCTCTAAGATTTTGGTTGCCTCTTTTTAAGTTTTTAAATTGTTTATATTCACTTACTGTTTTGTCAAATGTTGCTTTTGATATCTCATTTGTAAGTATTGCAAAGTCTTTTTGTTCCTGAATGTCCCTGTTTTTCCACTCATCTGTCAAATCCTGTCTGATTGCTATGCCTCTGAGCCTCTTTTCGATCCAATCCGCAGGGTATCCTTTAAACTCGTAATAGTCCTTGACCCTGTCCTGTGCGAGTTCGGGGTTTTCTATTTCCTGTATCCTTTCATATCCCACTTTTGCAAGCCATTGCTTAAATGGCTCTGCTTTGGGGGAGGGAATTGACTGGATCAATCTGAAAGCATTCCTGGTATTTACACAATCAGCATACCTTAATTTACCGTCTTTGGCAGGTAATTTCAAACCGTGACAAATTGTCACGAGTTGAGGTTCTCTCTGCTTGAGTTTTCTCCAGTAGGCGAGCTCGTCTTTGCTATCTGTAAGGACTGCAATGATATCTGAAACAGAAAAGTGCCATTCATCATTATACCAGAGCCTTCTTATTTTCTTATCCTGAAAAACGATTAATGATTTTTCCGAATCCATATTATTCCCCCTCGTTGAACCCTTCAATGATCTTGATCTCTTCGGGGGTCAGGTCATATAGTTTGTAGACGAGCTGGTCTATTTGATTCTCTTCAGTTGTGGTGTCCTCACCACGCTCTTTTTTTGCAATGATGGCATCAGTCAACATTACAAAGGGTTTTTGTTTTTCAGAATCTATTTTTGGTATTGGAATCTTTTCCACATAAATATTAAAATGCCTCACTGCTTTTTCACTCAATTGAGCAGATATTCCTTTAAAATACCAATTAATAAGGTTTGAGTTTAAAAGTGATATTGCATATTTATTGTAAATCCCTAAATTTAAGAAGTAACAGGTATTATTCAAAAACATTTTATTTATATCAAGTATGAAGGTTAGTGTAGGGGCAATATCTGGATATACAATCTTTTCTTTTTGAAATTCATTATGATAAGCAATTGCATCTTGTGTTTCAAACCACTTATTAGCTGTTTTCTTTCTACATCTAATTTCATCACCAAATTTGTCTATATATGATTCACCCGTTTGTTCTAATTTTTGCTCGAAAGATTTTAAATAATTTTTCACCGCAGGATAATCATCAATAGTTAAGTCCAATGCTGGAAATGTTGCAATCAACCACTTATCCGCAAATTCAGTTTTGTATCTTTTTATATCTCTGCCCCGTAAAATCGGCTTAATTATCTCTGCACTTTTTGGATTTTGTGCAATCAATTCATCTTTTTTTTTGCCACTTATGACGAATGCTTCATTAAATCCTGTTAAAACACCTCGGTAAATTGAAATATCCCAATCCCCAAGAGGAATCCCTATTTGTTCGATTTTCTTTTTTATTTTATTCTCATCCTTATTTGAAATTATCCAACTTTCTTCTGACAAATCATCTAAAATAATTGAATTATTACGCATGTAATTATCAATACTTGAATTTAAATTAAAATCATTTTTAACAGCGCATGCAACTGTATTCTTAGAATAGGGTTCTTTTTCAGATATTAAAATACAAGTGTCGACAGTTGCTGTGTCAAATACTTTATATCCCCCAAAATCAACCAAAATTGTAGGATTGGTATAATTAATAAAATATTGTCTTAATAATTTCCCATAATTTGCTCGCATCCACTTATTTGAAGTGATGAATGTTAAAACGCCAAAATCTCTTAAAAGTACATTCCCTTTTTCATAAAATAAACAATATATATCCCCTGTTTTATTATAGGTTTTATAATTTTCATTTTCCCAATCTTTCTGTTCTTGTTTTCCGCTAAATTTTTGTATTTGAACATACGGCGGATTCGCAATCACCACATCAAACCCTGGGTTTTCCCTCTGGAAGACTTCTGCAAAATACAACTTCCATAAAAAGAATGGCTTTGACTTTGCTTTCTTGTATTGCTGGAGTTTCTGGATAGATTCTTCATTCCCATCTTCTTTCAAAGTTTCTTCTGTCAGTTCCCATTCGAGATTATCAATATCATTTCGTAATTTGGTTTTTTCTTTCTTGCTCTGGGCATCGAAGAATTGCTTTTGCAGTGCCCTTAATCCTCTTAATTTGCGCTGGGATTGTTTTATTCTAAAATTATCTGCATCACTCAGGTTCAATTGCTGGGTCTTTTCCTTTGGAGCGGATAGGAGTTTTTTCTTTTCATTTTCAAATCTGGAGATTTGCTTCTTGATCGGTTTTGGATCTCCATCATCAGCGGTCATTCCAGTATAGATCTTGTGAAGTTTTTCATTTAATCCATCTATCTTTGAATCGATCTGTTCGATCTCAAAACTGTGGTCTATCACCGGTTCCCCAAGCATATTCTCGTCAAACAATTTGACCCCTTCAAACTCTTCGAGAAGACTGTTCCCGCACATAATCTTATTGTCTAAATTTGGGAGTGGCTGGATGTGCTCCATGTCATCTTCATCAACGATCAATGATAACCAGAATCTCAACTTCGTAATATCAACAGCCGATGAATCGAGATCCACACCATAAAGACAATTCTGGATTGTCTGCCTCTTTATATTATAAGATGTTCGCTCATCGGATTTAGCGTCATCAGGCCAAAAAATTGTCAGAATAGACCGTGCTTTTACTATCTCGTTCATCATTCCAACAGGGAAAGCACCTGAACCGACAGCGGGATCAACAACCTTAATATCTGCAAGCAGTCTGTCAATTAACTCCTTGTTCGAGATTATTAAATTTGGAAGCATCAATTTGCTTATTAATTTCTGTATTTGTTCCTGTGATCTCACTACGTTCTTCGATCTGCCTGATCTTATGTCCCGTAGCAGTTTATTGATCTCGATCAAATATCTCTGGTCGGCTGAACTTGAATAATCACCGAATTGAATAAATGTTTCAAGGTCTTCTCGTGGAATGCCCTTATCCATTGTATTCGTCTCAAGATAATTAATAAGGCTCTGCTGGCACATGTAGTGTACAATCTCTCGTGGTGTATAGAACGCGCCTTTAGACTTCCTATCCTTCACCTCAAGAAGATTCTCAAAAACCTTACCGAGCATCTCAGGATCAACAGCAACTTCTTTTTCCAATGGTTCGTCTTCTTTAACTGTGAAATTGAATTCATTGAATGTACCGATAATATTTTCAAAAATTGCATTGTCCAGTAGAATATCAGTTTCTTGCCAGTTATAATCGCTAATTGGTTCAAACAATCCACCGTTTAAGAATGGGATCTTGCACTCGAACCTGCTATAATAATCACCATCATGTTCCCTTGCTAAAGCTTCATAAAATAAAGGTTCCAAAACATCGTTAAAAAAGTTATCATATTGAACGATCTCTTTATCAAACAATTTTTTAAGGAAATTTTTGGGACCGCTTCCCCATTCCTTAAACTTGCGTGTGTTTTTATCTTTCTCAACACCCAGCCAGCCTTTTTTCTGAAGGAAATAAAGGAAAACGATCTGCCCAAGTAACTTTTTAGCAAAATCAACAGTGGAAAGGTCCTTATCATCAAAATCCTCTTTGATATACGGGTCTTTTTCAATAGCACCATCCAGAGCATCTTTTAATTCCAGGAATAATCCTTTGTATTTTTCAAAGAATTCTTTTGTGACTTTCTCAATACTAAATGCCGTTTCAATTTCTTCGAAAGATGGATTTATGTTCTCTTCTTTTATGAGTCCCAAGAATTGCGACCTGCATGTATGATTCGGCTCGTTGATACCAACTAAAAAAGAATATCTCTTCGCAGGTGTCAGTTCTTCAACAGTTTTAACCTTTCCAGAATCGTCTTTCTCACGGTGATAATCTAACTTGACAAATGAAAAACGCCAGTCTTCCGGATCATAACCGTAAAAAGCCACAAGCGCAGCATGTTTGTTATTCTTAGACAAGTGTTTTGCAACAAAATTTCTCTGCATTGTTCTTGCCCGATCTCTTGAAGTGTTTTTCCTAAGCTTTATCGCAAGAACATCAATTAACTTCCCTGAACTATCCCTGTACTCCCCAAAATATCTATAGTTATCAGGATCAATATATTCATTAAATGTATCATTGACAAGAAGTTTTTTTGGTTTTGCATCAAATCCATTGAACAACTCACGAATAAAATTCAAAAAATGACCTTCATCGAAACCACGGTTAAATGTATCATCCAATAGTCTTATTGCGTTTTGTGGATCCATATCATTCACCCCTGTGCAGATACTCTGAAAGAATCACTTCTTTTTTTCCTCTTGTATCAGCTGAACTGGTAACAAAAGCTGACTGAAAAAATTGCTCTGGAATGCCGGATTTGATTTTAGCATATATCTTAAACGGATTAATTTCATCCTTTGTTCCATCAATTATCTTTTTTATTGTCGCTTTCGGCAAACTTCCATCACGTAAAAGATTCATAACATCTGCAATATAATCATTTTCCACACTGGTAAACTCATGACTGTTTTCTATCGCCCTGATCAATTTAATGAATTTGGCTTTATTCCCTCGATTCCTAATTGGCTTGAGCAATTCGGATTCCTTAATGAACACATCTGCAAACTCCTTTTTATTAAACTCAAGGTGTTTATAGAATTCCGGCTCGATCTTTTCTCGTATAGTATCGATATCCGCCTCAAGAATCTCAGCAGCCGTGTTAAAATCGATCTCTTCAGAGCAAATACCCGAATCATTCCCTGTAGTTTTGAAAACCTTCCTGACCTTCCCCTTTCTAAGAAATGTCACAGTGGACGTATGATCTTCATTGTACTTCTTTGAGGTTCTTGCTTTTTTAGGGATTCTCTTGATCTTATCAAATAGTTCCTTATCGTCATACCTGATGTCCCTTAAATATGTCAAATACCGAAGTTCAGGATCATCCTCCTCATCTTCTCCGGTAATATACTCTTTAGACGTCAACCTTGTAAACAGATCATGAGATTTTATTTCTTCATCCGTCAGCAGTTTTGCATCATTGCCAAGCATTTCGATAAATGCCTCGATCTTTGCCTCTGCGGCCTCTTTTAAACTTATATTCTCATTGATCGGTCCTGCCGGAAAGAAATTGTACGTATATATCTTATCAAATTTCGAATCCACACGATTGATACGTCCAACCCTTTGCATCAGTCTCGTAGGATTCCATGGAATATCGTAATTGATAACCACATTTGAACGATGTAGATTAACGCCCTCCGCCAAGATCTCCGTTGAAATCAGAATGCGTATATCATCCTTTTTATTCGACACTTTTGCATCAAAATTATCAATGATCTCTATTCTATCAGCAGGAGATGACATACTGGAATAAGCCCTCACTTTGTTGTCAAATACGGGGTTTAGCACATTTTCAAGATGATGAGCTGTTTCTTTTGATTCAGTAAAAACAATCAATTTGTTTTTATTCAGAATAGGGTCTGTTTTTAATAGTTCAACGAATTTCTCAAGTTTGGGGTCAGTTTTCACATTGCTCCATAAACTCTGGATGGATTTCAACGCCTCTAGATCAGTTTCCAGATCCTCAATAAATTCATCAATAAAATCTCCAGATGCATATTTTGATGCTTTCTCATTATCGATTAATTTTTGGATCGAGCCATCGTCATCGGTATCTAAATATTCAAAAATCTTATTTATATGTTTTTTACTGACATACACATTCCCTTTGCGGAATTGTTCAATGAATTTTTCATAAGAATAAATGAATCTTGATATAGAGCTATTGAACGCAAATAAACTGCTCTCCAACCTTTTTAACAGTAAAACCCTCATAAATCCCTGCATATTTCGTTGAGATATCTTTTCTATATTTGTGAGCTCTTTTTTAAGGTACAATATCGGAGTGTATCTCGCATATTTGAACTGATTAACGATCATGTCTACAGTATCATTAAAAATTGAATCAAGTTCGTCATCAAAGTTGTATATTATTGGCTCAGGATCTCCAACTTCCGGGAACTTCAATTTTTGTTTCTCCAGATCCTTCTTGTAATATTTCGTGATGCTCTTTCTGGTACGCCTTACCATTAAATGATCAAGAACATTTTTACGAATATCCTCTGCATTTTTCTTAACAACTGAAAGATACTCTTCTTTGTCCTCTTTCCTGTCAAGCCCTTTTAATCTACTTTGCAATCCATTAAAATATCTCTCTAAATCCTTTACTTTTGGATTTGGAAGTGTGGATCTACTAGCATTTTGGAACAATTTGATCTGGCTTAAAATGTCAAGTGGAGTATTATTAAGAGGAGTTGCAGAAACCAATATCACTCTTTTTCCCCTGCAAATTTGAGCCAATTTCTCATAAGATTGAGTCGCTTCATTCCTAAAACTATGTGCTTCATCAATAATTATATTCCTGTAATATTGATTTTTATCAGTTTCAGTAATTCTTCTGATGATGTCATCTAATTTTCCACGGGATTCGATATAACTCTGCTTAATTCCAAAATCTTCAAAAACATTTGTCCATGACCCCGGGTTATCCCTGTCAATTAAAACAGGAGGCGCAATTACCAGTGTTCTGCCATCTAACCGTTGAGCCAACATTGTAGCAATATAGGTCTTGCCCAGACCCACAACATCAGAAATGAATACACCGCCGTATTCTTCAAGCTTTACTTTTGCATCCTGAACCGCATCTTTCTGGTATTTTAAATCCATAAAATTAGCAGGGCGATAGAAAT
>JAYEHR010000020.1:0-5445 GCA_034659615.1 Methanobacteriota archaeon
TTAGAAGAAAAACATTTATACTGCATCTGTATATGTATTATAATAACCGTTAACGGGTAAATCAGGTGATATAATGTCTGAAACAAGAAATTTTGTATTACGGGATGAGGATGGGAACGAGCATGGTGTATTCACTGGCAAACAACCAAGACAAGCTGCTCTTAAAGTGGCGAACAGAGGCAGTGGCACCAAGAAGAAACCAGAAATGATCATGCTCCGTGAGCGTGGTACAAAGAAGGTCCATGTATATAAGGGTTGGAAAGAGATGGTCAAGGCACCTAAGAACAAACCGGACTGGATGCCCGACGAGATCAACAAACCGTTTGTCAAAAAGGAAAAACCAGGCATCATCAAACTCTGATCCCTTTGTTATTATGTCCTCTTCTAAAAGGAGGAGGGCATTATTTTTTACCAAGATCCTTGTGTTGGATCGTTAGGCTTTGAGCATCTATTCTGTCTTTACGGATACTTGGATACAAAAACTTTAAACATTGTTATTCTAATCTAACGCTTATGACAAGTAATAGGGAAACTGTATTGATCGAGGCCCTTCCTTATATTAGGGATTTTTCCGGTTCAATAATGGTGGTCAAGGTAGGCGGGCATGCGATGGTTAACCCGGCTGTGATGAGCGATATCATCCAGGACATCGTGCTCCTGCGTTTCGTAGGCATACGCCCGGTCATAGTTCACGGTGGTGGTCCGGAGATCACCGAGAAGATGGAGCGCATGGGTATAAAATCGAAGTTCGTGGGTGGACTTCGTATCACGGATGACGAGACCATGGAGATAGCACGCATGGTCCTTGTTGGCAGTATAAACACTCGCATTGTTTCGCTTATCGGGCAACACGGTGGCAAAGGTGTGGGCCTGTCCGGCAAGGATGGCAAGATGATCATGGCCAGAAAGAAATCTGCCCAGTCCGTTATCATCGAGGATGTGGAACACAGTGTGGATCTTGGATGGGTAGGAGATACCGAGATCATCGATACTGAGATCATCGATATTGTTCTGGAAAAAGGTTATATTCCGGTCATCTCTCCCATTGCGATGGACGTGGACGGCAATGCCTTGAACATCAATGCCGACATGGTCGCGGGAGATATTGCCAGTGCCCTGCACGCGAAAAAACTGGTATTGATGACCGATGTCCCGGGCCTGCTATCGGATATCTCAGACAGGTCCACACGTATCTCCAGGGTAAACGTTGAGGACGTGGAGAATCTGATCGATGAAGGTGTGATCAGTGGTGGAATGATCCCCAAGATGCGCAGTGCGGCTTCAAGCGTGGAGTGCGGGATCGAAAGGGTTCATATCATCGATGGTAGTGTGTCCCATTCTCTTCTGCTTGAACTGTTCACCGATGGCGGCATCGGTACGATGGTCTATAGGGATCAGTGAGAAACGTGTATTGATCATGGATGTATGTTTATTCCATGATCGGACACCCGTAGGTCAGATCATCCAGTTCGAGGACCTTCTTCCACAGTTCGATGCATTCACAGTAAGGGATATTGAGGCTGGCAGGGTCCTGTGTCAGGGAAAATTTACGGATGGCATCAGCAACATCCCTGCTGCATTCCCTGCAGTTGTGAGGTCCTCTCAGCGAGCCGGCTCCCACGGGATCGGAGGTGATCACCAGAGTCGGATGTCGGTGTTTTGCTTCTTTAAGGATCTCCACGATAGACCATAACCAGGGAGGACGGTACTGTTTTCTTTCCCACAGGTGCTCGACGTATGTGCCTTTCTGGACATTGCACAGGTTAATGGATATCGTGTCCACATATCCGACAATGTCATCGATCGTTTTCAGGATGTCGTCCATGGCCTCTTTTTCGGACAGGAACAACGGTTTCAGGAGCAGGTATGCTTTCATTGTTGAACCGCTATCGTGCGTGATCCTGACGGCATCGATAAATTTCTGGAAAGATGTACCTTTGTTGATAGAGCGCTTGCGGATGAGGTCTGAACTGGTCTCCAGTCCGATGGCAATCTCAAAGGAGGTGCTACCCAGGGTGTTGCGGCACTGTTCCATCGCCTCCTGGGTGACGAACTCCGACCGTGTTTCCACGATCACCTTGAAGATCCGCTCATCCTCGGTAAGGCGTCGCAGGAGCCTTGTTCGTAGATCGGATGTGATCTCGTTCTCATCCAGAAAACTGCCGGATGTGAAGATCTTGACCATGAAATGATCAAGCTTTTCCGATCGTTCCAGTGCCCGGGTCATCTGTTCTTCCAGATCTTCAGCTGAGGGAGGCGTGCTTGCCCTGTCGTAGACGAACCCGCACATGGTGCAGCCGCCCACTTTTCCCCACCAGCACCCGGATGTCTTGAAGATCATTGTGAGGGTGTCCACCTGTTGCCCGTTGTGGTGGTCAACACTGGTCCACACAGCCGCAGGTACGTTGTTGCGGGACGGCTTGATACGCTGGCGGTTGCGTATCCTGAGTACGGCGTCATTGAGCGTCATTTATTCGAACTCGATGGTGGCGGGTGGTTTAGGTGTGATGTCGTAGACGACCCTGGCAACAGAGGGGATCTCGGCGGTGATACGGGACTGGATCTTGTGCAGCGTCTCCCAGGGCAGTTCCATGGCCTCTGCAGTCATGCCATCCCTGGAACCCACCGCGCGCACGGCTACGATCCAGCCGTGGATGCGCAGGTCACCCTTGACACCGGTGCCCTTGCCCAGCACAGCGGCGAAGGTCTGCCAGGGCTGGAACTTCTCGAGTAACTCCTCCTCTACAATGGCGTTCGCTTCGCGAACGACCTCGACCTTCTCCTCGGTCACCTCTTCGATGATCCGCACAGCAAGCCCGGGTCCCGGGAAGGGCATACGCTCGCATATTTCCTCCGGAAGGTCAAGGGCCCGGGCAACGTCCCGGACCTCGTCCTTGTAGAGATCGTCGATCGGTTCGACAATGCCCTTGAAATCGATATGTGATGGCAGGCCACCAACATTGTGATGGGACTTGATACCCCCTTCGGACTCGATGCGGTCCGGGTATATGGTGCCCTGTATCAGGTATTCGGCGTTGATCTCGCGTGCTTCCTCCTCAAATACGCGGATAAATGCCTCTCCGATAACCTTGCGTTTCTCCTCCGGGTCTTTAATGCCCACCAGTGCCTCCAGGAACCGGTCCTTCGCGTCGATAACCTGCAGGTCGAAGTCCCCGAAGAGTTCCTTGATCCGCTGGGTCTCGCCTTTGCGCATCAGTCCGGTGTCGATGTAGATGGGTATCAGCATCTCGCCGATGGCCCGGTGTGCCAGGACCGCACACACGGAACTGTCCACACCCCCAGACAATGCGATGATGGTCTTTCCGGCAGCCTGTTCTTTGATCTTCTCTATTGCCTTTGGTATGAATCTGTCAGTTTTTACCATGAAAATGATCTCCCTGTCCGATATTGATGATATGCTCGGTCGCAATTTGCATTATGGTTGGTAATAGATACTTGTTAGACTTAATGGTATCGATGGTTAGGTTCGGTGTTGGATGGAGATCGCGGTTATCTGGGCATGTGGCTATTCCTGTTCTGTCTAACTATATTTCATGACATATTATAGATATGAGTATAATGAGCATAATCACATACTGAATTTATTCAACATGTATATATGTAAGTAAGTACCTAACTTAATTATAAGAGATTGTTATTTTGTGGTGGAGTGATGCATATCTCAAATTGCCGCCCTTCAAAATGCAGATTTTTTTATTTATCTGCGATATATCGGTAGCGGATGTTCGTGCTCCTTCATACGATACGATCTGATGATAACTCAATAGAGGTGGTATAATATGAAAATGAAATATATTGTAGTAATTGCTATGGCCTTAATGATGATCATTGGGGCTGGAGCCGGGGTCGCGTCGGCGAAGTCGCTATATGTGATCGAGGATATAAATGATAATCCTATCCCAATTGCTGCATATGACATACAGACCAGCCAGATAGTCAAGCAGACCACACACTCCATCCCCGATAGGAATGGTGGTGCAGTAGGTATCACAATTGATTCGGATTCAGGCTACCTGTTCGTCACGTTTGAATTCTCGGGTGTTCTCGATGTGGTCGATGGTACGACTATGACCACAGTGGGTCAGGTTACGGCACCCGGTGCATCAAACCTTGCAGGTATTGTGGTCGATCAGGATGAACAGAGAGTATATACAGTGGACAGGAGAACAAACAAACTCTATGTTTATGATTGGGACTCAACCGCAAAAACATTGACCCTTGTTACCGGTGCCCCCTTCACTTTGTCTGGTGCCTCTGCCTATGGCATTGCCCTTGATGAGATAAACGACATGCTCTATGTTGCTTCATCCAGCAGCACGATCAGGTATTATGACACTGCTACCTGGACCTCGCAGGGAACCATTGCACTGTCATCTGCTGCAATCGGAATTGCGATCGATGCCCAGAGGGGATATATGTACACTGGTGGATGGGATGATACTGTTATCAGTAAGTATGACCTGAACACGGCTAACGAGACGATCAAGGACCTTGGAGGAAATGCAAAGCCGATTGGGTTTGCAGTTGATTCAGCTACAGGTAATTTCTTTGTCACCACATATAGTGAGGACCATCTCAGGATGATGGACTCCGATCTCAACGTATTGGATGAGACCGGTGATCTTGGAAACCCGACCGGTGTCTGCGTACCTGGTAAGGATGTTTCCTTCAACCCGCTCAACCTAGCAAAGACCGACGGTGTGACCCAGGTATACCAGGGTGGTACGCTCACCTACACCATCAGCTATGACAATGCCCAGAACAACAATCCGGTGACCGGTGTAACGATCGTTGATACCCTGCCAGCAAAGGTAACCTATGTATCCTCGACTGGTGGTACCTATGATGCAGTTAACCATACCGTTACCTGGAACATTGGCACACTAGCTGCAGGTGCTCCACCCGCGACGGTCAGTATCACGGTGAATGTGTGGGGGCACATAGTAATAGGAACGTTCCTGGACAATGCCGTTACGATCGACAGTGACGACACGGCTCAGACGACCCAGCACGACGATGATACGGAAGTGGTCAAACCTGATCAGGAGATCCCTGAGTTCCCGACCATTGCCTTGCCAATTGCCGCGATCCTCGGACTGGCATTCTTCTTCCAGCGCCGCAGGAATGAGTAAGGACTAAAGTCCTTACTTTCTTTTCTCTTTTTTTTGCATCATGTTATATCTCAAGTTGTGTAGTATATCCGAGTTCATCATAATTATGAGTATACTCACATATACAATTTATTCAAAATGTATATATGTAAGTAAGTACATGTTTTACTTATAAGAGATTGTTATTTTGTGGTGGAGTTATACATATCTCAAATTGCTGCTACCAAAATGCAGATTTTATTTATCTATCTGCGATGTATCAGCAGTGCAATATTCGTGCTCCTTCATACGATACGATCTGATAATAACTCAA
>JAYEHR010000021.1:0-3020 GCA_034659615.1 Methanobacteriota archaeon
CCTGTACACCCTCGAACCTGTGATCACCTGCGTGACCCGCCTCTCCCCCTCCAGGATCATCATCCTCACAGAGGAAGGCACAGTGGAAAAAAAGCGTCAGGCAGAGCAGACCCTTGAGGCCACGTTCGGCAAGGTCATCGGGGTCGAGAAAAGGAACACATCCCTCTACGATACCGTGCGTGTGGCGCAGGATGTGGCAAACCTGATAGAGGATGAACATGCCCGGGGCAACCAGGTAATAGTGAACGTATCAGGCGGCAGGAAACCTCAGGCGTTCGGGGCGCTGTTCGGGGCATATGCCCGCAGCGATATGGTAAAGAGGATCGTTTACGTGACCGAAGAGGATAATTTCATCATCGATTTCCCGATCCTGGGCTTCAACATCTCTGACACCAAGAAGGCGATACTCGAACAGATCCGGTCCGGGGTCAGGGCTGTGAACGCCATCGCCATCAATGCGGGGATCTCGAAGGGCATGGCGTACAACCATCTGCGCGAACTGAAAGGCATGGGATACATCTCTGATGAGGAGGGGTACTCCATCACTGATTCCGGACGGCTCGCTGTGATCTGAAAAGGAACTGCACAAAAACAATGCATTGTCAATTTATTGCCAGCATAAAAGGGCAGTATAATAGCCAATATAATGCCATCATAAAGGCAGTATAATATAGGAGATATTACCATCATAAAGGTAATATATATATACATATACTACTAACATAAAGGTAATGAACACTGCCGAAGATGACTCCGAGAAAATATTGAATGTCCTGTATGAATACAATCCATGGTGGAGAAGTAAAGAGATCCATGTTCCTGAATACAGGACAAAATGGTTCGACCGTCTGTCAGCAGAACTGAACGATCCCAAAATTGAGATAATCTACGGTCCCAGGCAGGTCGGGAAAACCGTCCTGATGAAGCAGATCGTGCGGCACCTGATCGAAAATGAAAAGGTTGCTCCACGCAATATAATGTATGTCTCAATGGATCATACATCCATCAATATGCTGTGCCAGGAGCCTGTGAAGGATGTAATTGATGTATATTCTAAATACATAATGCCCTCAGAATCAGACAAAGCGTACATTTTCCTGGATGAGATCAACACCATCGATAACTGGAGTAGTTATCTAAAACAATTCTATGACCTGCAGTATCCGGTTAAATTCATCGTTTCGGGTTCGTCAAGTACTGAAATTGAAAAGGGCAGTTCTGAATCACTGATCGGACGGTCACGGCTCAGATTAATGCTTCAATGGAAGTTTGCAGATTTTGTTAACTATTCCCTTTTCAGGGAACAAAAGGCATGTAAGTTATGTGATGTAACAGAAGCCACTGGGGTCACAGATGCTCTCTTTGGCAAGGATGCAAAGGCACTATTTGATGCTTTCGCAAAGTATCATGATGCATTGCTTAAACGTGACATCGAGCTTGAAGAGCATATCGTTGAATATCTGATAAAAGGCGGATATCCGGCACTTGCAGATACCGATCTTGAAACTGCCAGGGATATACTCATAGACCGGTTCGGGCTTACCGTACATAAGGACATCATGCGGATCTTTTCTATCCGGAATATAAAGGGACTGGAAAATATGGTGACACGGTGTGCCATGCAAAGTGGTCAGTTGACCGACTACCATGGATTTGCGAGATCAGTCGGCATAAAGTATGACACCTTTATGGCGTACCTTGGTTATCTTATGGATGTTTTTATGATATCAGAGTCACGTTTCTATTCGAGGAGTGACAGTACTTTCAAAAAAGGAAAAAAATTGTATCTAAGGGACCATCCCACAAGGAATGTGCTTGTGGGTCTGTTGAACAGGCGATTGTTCGAGTTTGGTGAAGAGATAGGGAAGACTGTGGAAACAGTTGCCCAGGATCATGCCAACAGATTGGTGTACCGACTGGAAGGGCGTATGCAGGGCCATTACTGGAAAGGGAAAAAAGAAGTAGATATCGTGATCAGACTTGGAATGACTCCAATTCCCATTGAAATTAAATATCAGGAATCTCCCAATAATATAGGAGGTGTGACAGAATTTATGGACGAATTTGGGTCACCGTTCGGGATCGTGGTCACGAAGAGCACCTTCAGACTCGATAAGGACATCCTGTTCGTACCTCTGCATCTGTTCCTTGCGATATGTTGAGGGATTTGTGAGTGACAAATATGAAGTTATTGGCAGGGAGAAAATTGAACTCCAGCTATACTATGAATAGAGATGATCTGTAACCTACCTACATAACAATATATCCGTGTAGATCTGTTGTGAATCCGTTGCGACAAGAAGTTTAAAGATAAGATTATTTTGAGATACAAGTGCACTAAAAAATAAGATCAAGAGAGGCTCTTGAGCCGTTCTATGTCACTCAGGACCCTTTCATTCTTGGAAAGGAGCTGCTGCTCAAGATGATCGATGATATCCTCCATCGGAACCGTCAGTCGATAGACCTTTGTCGGCCGCCCCTTACCCTCCTCCATTTTTACCTGCCTGATCCCAACCCAACCCATACCCTTTTCCGAACCCAGGTACCTCATGGCTATACTGACCTCTGGCTGGCGTAACCGTGATTTCATTTCAATCTCACGAGATGTGATCTCATCAGCATGATGCAAACATACAAGGGCTTTTGCAGCCGGTTTTGAAACCTCTAACTTCCTTAGAAGATCCACCATCTCCTCCTCTGCAGAATCCATCGTCATCATCAACATATTATCATTATCCATACAATCACAACTAATATAACCGATATTATAAATTAACATATATCTTTCTTTATTTATAAGATTTATGGAGACCATGTTATAGAATGATAGAATGGGTTGGAGGATGGGGGAATATCGTAGAGGGTGAGAATATACCTTAAAGAGAATATGGTGGGCCCGCTGCGATTCGAACGCAGGACCTCACGGTTATCAGCCGTGCGCTCCACCAAGCTAAGCTACGGGCCCATTCAAGCAACACGTGATGATTCTTCATCGCGCGAGCTACACAATACACATACCC
>JAYEHR010000021.1:3120-15501 GCA_034659615.1 Methanobacteriota archaeon
CCCCCTGCAGCCTCCACCGCCTCGATAATATCGATCACGCGGTTGCTCACCAGCTCGGTCCCAAATGCGAACTCGCGTGAGAGTTCCATGAACCGTTCGACCGTGGGTCGTTCCAATAACCTTTTCAGAGCATTCTTCCCGAACGAATTGATCCTCTTCACCGAAGCCGGACTCTCGAGTACCGAACATGTGGGTAGCTCACTCAGAACAACGCAGTGAACATCGAATGGACCGGTCGGGATCCTGTCCACCGAACCAAATTTGGGAGAGCCTGCATGTGTGCGTATCACGACCCCTCCATACGCCTGGGCCTCAACGTCCCCGAGACCACTGCCGTTGATCACCTCAGCAACATGTGCGGCCTCCACCAACTGATCCGATGTACGACCCAGACCCAGAGCGTTGTCCAATGCATATGCCGTACTCAGGGCACCGGCCGCAGAAGCCCCAAATCCACAACCTATGGGAATATTCGACGTACATTCCACCGTTACCGGCGTATCTGTCAGCATATCTATGACCGAGCGCGTGGTCTCTGCCCTGACAACACTACCATTCAATGAGATCTGTGTGGCGCGTATGGAAACATCGCAGCATACAGATGTATGAACACCATGATCCAGGACAATACCGCACCCCGTGGAACCTTTTTTACGGGGATCAGTGTCATCGTGGATCGCAAAGAAACCGGTAATGTGTCCTGGAGCGAATACCTTCGTGACTGCAGGACCACCTGTTAGCATTCAATCGGCCCTCTTATGTATCAGGATCTCAGCGACCCTGTCAAGGAGTTTGCACGCGATCAGTCGCTTGTTGCCACTTACATGTCGTGGAGGGAGTTTGCCAGAGGCGATCAGATACACGTCGTTATCCTCGGTGCCGATCCCTCCCCCACTGACCTCATTGGCCACGATGAGATCAAGGCGGGACTTCTCAAGAGTATCCCAGGCACGCTTCATCAGTTCATCATGGTTCGTCCCGGCTTCCGCCTTGAACCCGACCAGGGTCATATCCGGATGAGCCTTGCGTACCAGACGTATCAATTTTCTGGTGGGATGTAGTTTAAGTACCATGTCCAGGCCCGACTTGATCTTGGATGGCGATGCGTCAGTAGTATAATCGGATATCGCTGCGGCACTTATAACAATATCATAACCGTCCTCCAATTCGTCGAGTGTCGCGTCGATCATCTCCTCCGCAGTTTCCACGAATATCTCGTGGATACCATCGATACCGAGGCGATCCTGATGAACAAGAGTCACGTCCGCACCTCGTCTGTAGGCCTCGAGGGCAATGTGCCTGCCTGTTTTTCCTGATGAACGATTGGTTATTATGCGAATGGGATCAATAGGTTCAGCGGTCGCACCGCTGGTTACGAGAATTTTCACCCCGGAGAGGTCAGCAGTTGCGAGAACACGCTCGACCTCAAGCACGATCTGCTCATTGGATGTGATCTTGGCAATACCTTCCTCCCGTTCCGGACCGATAAGAACAATACCCCATTCCTTCAAACGGTCTATATTTGACGCGACTGCGGGATGATCGTACATGGAACCGTGCATCGCCGGTACGACGATGATCGGTATATTCGACCCCAGTGCAGTCGTGGCGAATGTAGTGACCGGGGTGTCGTCGATGCCGCTTGCTATTTTTCCAATCGTATTGGCTGTGGCCGGTGCGATCAGTAACAGATCAGCACACCCCAACAATCCACAGAACGCCACATGTTCCACATCGCCGGTGATATCTGTGATCACCTTGTGCCCTGTAGCATAGTGTAGAGCGTCCGGATGCAGAATATGCTTTGCAGCATCTGTCATCACAGCATGAACATCAGCACCGTTACGTATCAGTTCGCGTGCAAGTTCCACGACACGTACTGCTGCAATACTGCCAGTGACCGCAAGCACGATCCTCTTTCCAGAAAGGGACATGCTTTTGTTCCCCCTGATCCAGAGGGTTGGATGCTCCTGGTCATCATTCATCACGGATATTCACCTTCGTATAAGTGCATCCCAGATTGACCTCTTGCCTGGATCACCTATGCTTGTTCCTCTGGAGCATCGCTTCCATGAAGGCCCTGAATGGTGGGGACGGGGCTCCAGGTCTGGATCTGAATTCAGGATGGAACTGTGATGCAAAGAAAAAGCTGTTATCCGGGATCTCAGCGATCTCCATACGATTACGGTTCTTTCCTGAAAAGATCATGCCTTCGGATTCTATCCGATCAATATAATTGGGATTTACTTCATATCGGTGCCTGTGTCTTTCAACAATGGTGGCCGTACCGTATATCTTTTCTGCAAGGGATCCACTCCTCAAACTTGCCTCATAATCACCAAGTCTCATCGTAGCACCCATATCGACCACATTCTCCTGCTCCGGCAGGATATCTATGACAGGATATGGCGTATTCTCATCGAACTCCGTACTATTGGCAGCTTCAAGCCCCACAACATTGCGTGCAAACTCTACCACAGAAAGTTGCATTCCCAGACACAATCCCAGATAGGGAATGTCATGTTCCCGGGCATACTGTATGGTCAGGATCTTGCCCTCAACACCCCGTTCTCCAAATCCGCCCGGAACAAGGACGCCGTCATATTCAGAAAGAGTTTTTACTGCTGCAGGATCATTATCGAACGTCTCGGAATTGATCCATGTTATTTTAAAATTGCACCCACATTCTATGGCAGCATGCTTGAGTGATTCGCTGATGCTCAGGTATGAATCTTCAAGATGAGTGTATTTTCCAACAATGACCATTTTCACCTCACCCTTTGCACTGTTCATTCGTTCGACCATATCGTTCCAGGCAGTGTCCTTGGCTTTGGGTGAAAAGCCCAATTTGTTCATCAGATAGGCAGTCAGACCTTGCTTTTCCAGCGTCAGGGGCACCTCATAGATATCATTCGCATCATGTGCACTGACCACAGCTTCCATGGGAACGTCACAGAAAAGGGATATTTTGGAGCGTGCACCTTCCAGCAGAGGTTCCTTGCACCGTGCTACGATCACATCCGGATATAGACCCAGTTGTCGCAGTTCTTTAACAGAATGCTGGGTAGGTTTGGTCTTCTGGTCTCCCTGAGCATCCAGGGGAACAAGCGTCACATGGATAAAAGTAACATTATCCTCCTCTTCCCGGTGCATCTGTCGGACAGCCTCCAGGAAAGGCATGCTTTCGATGTCACCGACCGTTCCTCCTACCTCTATCATACAGATATCTGCGCCACTTTTTGCCGCGATCCTTCGTATGCGGTCCTTGATCTCATTGGTTATATGGGGAATTATCTGGACCGTCTTTCCAAGATAATCTCCCCTGCGCTCCCTGGAAATAACCGATTGATATATCTTGCCTGTGGTCAGGTTGTGCTCCCTGGTAAGTTCGGTGTCTAAGAAACGTTCATAGTTCCCAAGGTCCAGATCGACCTCTCCACCATCTTTCAACACATAGACCTCGCCGTGCTGGTAAGGACTCATGGTTCCTGCATCAATATTGATATAAGGATCGATCTTGATGGCCGTAACTTTATAGCCATTGTTCTTCAGGTTTCTTCCAACGGATGCAGTAGTGATGCCCTTTCCAAGACCACTCATTACACCGCCGGTCACTATGATGTATTTCATATGGATACAACAACCTCTTTCTTTATTTGAATATTGGAAGTCTGGTCAGTAAATAGGCCATAATTAACATAAACAGGATCGACATAGACACTGCCGAATAAAATCCCACGGACAGACCAATAGAAAAAGAGCCCAGAGGGTTTATTGCCGTATACAATATGGTATAGATGATCAAAAAAAGGAACAGGATCGCTGAAACGCCTACGATCAATCTGGAACCCAGTATCTCATGGATACCTTCTACCATATGAGAGGTAATATCCGACATCTGCATACTCCAGTTGTTCCCTCTACTACCGGCATCCCTTTTCGAGGATCGCTCAACCGATAATGATTGGTCTTTAACCTTATTCACCCGTACAGGTGCAGATGTTCGTGCCGGACCAGGGTCACCAATGGTTACAGGGAAACTTTCTGTCTTTGACCCATATCCCACTGTGATATTGATCTCACCTTTGTTGAACAGCCTGCCATCAAAGGGTATCCGGGCTATCACTGGCAGATATTCCTCATGTGCCACATAGGGATTATCGTCCAGAAAAGTGATATTGTCATGTATCTCATCACTTGCTGAGAGATGAACATGCGTCGGTGAGCCATAGTTGATTATCACGATCTCAAAACTGTGTTCTCCGCCGGGAGATAGAGGTATCTCAAGGATCTCTGAATCAAACTCGATGGAATTTACACCCAATCTGTTGATGTGAACCTGTTGCAAGTAGTTCCCTCGCTGTATTATTGCCTCATGTCAGGAGGAAGCATGTTCGGGATACCGTCCTCTATAGGATAATACTCATTACACCTGGAGCAATAAAGGGTCCCTGACACGATCTCCTGTTCATCCTCTACTGTAACATTTAGGACAAGATCACCTTTGCATACCGGACAGGCAAGGATGTCCATTAGATCATATTTCATTCTCACTCACAGTCAAAGATAGGTCCCTCTTCATATCAAGCTTTTGGTTTTGATCTTGTGAGGAGGATCAATGAATAGATTCATTTACAAGTTACACTCATCCTAGCATCATGATTGATCTGATGATAAGGGTCCTTGACTTTGCGTTTCCCATCCTTATTATGATCTTTATCGGACTCTTTGCAACGGGATCACTCATTGAAATGGGACTGATGAAACGGTTCTCAGGACTCAGCCGTCCCTTATTCAAACATATCAATCTCCCGGATGCCTGTGGCTCTGCATTCCTGGTGGCCATCGGTTCTACTGTTGCTGCCAACAGTATGGTGGTCAAGGCCAGGGAGAACGACTGCCTGGACGAACGAGAAATGCTGCTCTGTGCCCTTCTCAACAGCACCCCCGCATACATAAGGGAGATCGTGACCTATCAGATACCCATCATCCTACCCGCCCTGGGACCCATCGTCGGGGGATTCTATGTAATGGTGTTCATCATCACGGCCATGGTGAAGATGCTGGTCGTGGTCATCCTGAGTCGATTGTGGTTCACAAAAAGAACCTGCAACATAGCTGACAATGGTAACAATAAGCGGCCCACGATCAGGGAGGCACTTGTGAAGGCCTTCCGTAAAGACAGAAAACTATTCCTGAAGATCGCTGGGATCTATCTTTCCATGACGACCCTTGTCTTTGCACTGCAGGAACGGGGAGCATTCGAGATCTTCAGCGTCCTTCCCCTGGCAGACCTTTTCGGCATACCCCCGCAGAGTATCATCCCTCTGACCACCTACGTAGCAAGCCCTATCCTGGGAGTCTCACTACTGGGACCGATGATCGGGGACGGGAGCATATCACACCTGCAGGCCATGGTCGTGCTGATGCTGGGTAGCATGTTCATGCTTCCGATACTCAGCGTGCGTGCGATCCTTCCCAGATATGTATCCATATTCGGCCCTCGTATGGGGGTCAAGATCGTGACCCTGTCGACTGGCATCAGCATTGTGGTGAGGTTCGTGGTCCTGGTAGTACTACTCAGTTTGACACTGTGAAGTCGGCGAGTGCCAGAAAAAGATATAATGAAAAGTGAATTGCAAAAAAATAGAGAAAGGGTCAGGTCAAACCTGACCATTCAATGATGTTCGAACACTTCGTCCTTTCTTGCATAACCTTCATCACATGCTTCAAGGCACTTTGTGCAAAGGTTCACAGTCTCGTCCTCTGAGCCTTTCCTGAATGAGGGTATGCTGATCTCCACCTCATACAGCTGGGCTGGTGTGCCGCACAGGTCACATTTTCCAACCACTCCTGCTGCCTGGGATTCAGATACCTCATCATACACTTTCTTGGCCGAGTCGAGACAATCCTCACAAAGACCTTTCCACACACCTTCCGGATAGGAGTGTTCGAACCTTGGGTCGAATACCCGGACCGGACATACTGTCGGAATCGCTACTCCACATAGATCACAATCTGCCATATCTCATACCTCCTTAGATCAGTACATCTGCAGCATTCATTGCCAACTGGATGAATGGTTCCGGCCAGAAACCGATTGCAAACACACCGATCACTGCAATGAGCAGTGCAACGACGTACGGTGTGGGTTCCGATACTCTCTCTCCTTCTGCCGGCATGAAATACATGTACCTCACGACCCTGGCATAGTAGTACAGGGATATCGCACTGTTGATGATCGCGATCACTGCAAGCCAGACAAAACCTGATTCGATGGTCGATGAGAAGAGGATGAACTTGCTCACAAATCCTGCCGTGGGTGGTATACCGGCCAGTGCAAACACAAAGACAGTCAGGCACAATGCCGTGATGGGCATCCTCTTACCAAGACCTTTGAAGTTATCGATGTGGTCCGGTATTTCAGACTTCCTGTTATCTTTGAACACCATGTACACCACCGCAGCGGTCGCAATGAAAGCTCCAGCCTTCATGAAACCGTGGGAAAGAGTGTACAATATACCTCCTGTGAGTGCCATTGGCGTGAGTACCACAAATGCCATGGAGATGTACCCTGCCTGTGCAAGGGATGAATAGGCAAGCATTCTCTTGACACTTGTCTGGGAAAGGGCCACGACATTGCCGTAGGTCATTGTGATCACGGCCAGTATGGCAAAGGCGATGGTCCAATCACCCTGTAATGCGATCAGGGCCACGATGAACACCTTGAAGGCTGCCACAAAACCCATCTTCTTGGAACCTGCTGCCAATAGTGCAGACACTACGGACGGGGATCCCTGATAGGTATCCGGTGCCCACATGTGGAATGGAACAAGAGCGATCTTGAAACCAAAACCTGCTATAAGCAGTACGATCGACAGGATGCCCATTGGACTGGACACCAGCAGATCGGCATTCTGTGCCACAGCGGATATGTTCGTGGTGCCGGTTGCACCGTAGACGAACGATATACCCAGTAGTAGCAGGGCTGCGGAGAGAGCTCCGGCAATGAAATATTTCATTGCAGCCTCGAGGGAACGTGGATTCTGCTTCTCAAAGCCTGCCAGGGCATATGTTGCAAGACTGGCAAGCTCGAATGCCACGAACATTACCATCAGGTCCTCTGCCGATGCCACCATCATCATACCAAAGGTAGCGAACAGCACAAGAGTATAGAATTCCTCGGTGTGGCTATTGCCATCGGTATACTTGATGGATGCAATGGATACGAGCAGGGCCACTGTCAGGAACACGAGCTTGAAGAACTGCGAGAGGGCATCAATGCTCAGGGTTCCTGAGAACAATACCGCACTGGTGCCAAGACTGCTTATTGTCAGGACAAGTGCAATGATACAACCCAGTGTTGAGAGGTATGCAAGGATCTTCTTGGATGGCGTGCTCATGAACAATCCTGCAAACAGCACGACCAAACCTGTCACTACAAGGGTCATCTCGGGTGCGAGCAACATCATATCTGTCATCGTTCACACCCCCAGTACAGCCATAAGGCTGATTATTTGTTCAGAGTTCGTTATCATCATATCCAGCACCGGACTGGGGTCCAATCCAAAGTACAGTACAAGCAGGGCGATCACCGTCATCGGGAATACCTGATAAGTGGACAGGTCCACTACTTCACCAAGCTTCTCATTGTAGACACCGAACATTGCTCTCTGCATTGCCCAGAGATGATATGCCGCTGTGATCACTATGGCCAGAAGAGCGATGATCACGTAGCCTGGGACATTCACGAAACTGAATGTCAGGACCAGGAACTCGGCAATGAATCCGGTCAATCCTGGAAGACCAAGGGATGCCATGAAAGCAAGCATCATTATGACCGTGAGCTTTGGCATCTTCTTCGCAAGACCTCCCAGATCGTTGATGATTCTTGTACCTGCATTGGTCTGGATCACTCCAGCTGACATGAACATGATGCTCATGATCAATCCGTGGGAGAACTGCTGGAACATGGCACCGGACACCGATAGCGAGACAAGTCCCGCACATCCCAGGGTCACATATCCCATGTGGCTTATACTGGAGTATGCTATCATCCTCTTCAGGTCCTTCTGTGCGAGTGCAAGGAATGCACCGTACAGGATACTCACAGCCCCAAGAACTCCCATGATCGTGATCATAAGGCTTGGTGTCCCCGTGGATGGAAGCATTGGAAGCATGACCCTGAAGAGACCATAACCACCGATCTTGAGCAGTATGAAAAGTACACTGCCAGCAACGGGCGCCTCTGCATATGCATCAGGCAACCAGGAGTGGAATGGGAACACCGGGATCTTCACAATGAAACCGAACAACAATGCCAGGAATATTGCATCCTTGGCCATTCCGGATCCGATGAACGAGAACTGTTCGATCAGGTAATTGATACCCATATTCGGAGTTCCGGTCCGGGCCCATGCGGCAAAGTACAGTCCAAAGATACCCAGCAGCATCACAAGGGACGCAACGTGGGTGTAAATAAAGAACTTGATAGCAGCATGATCTTTCTTTGGTCCGCCCCATATACTCACCATAAAGAATAGTGGTACCAGGGTCAGTTCCCAGAATATGTAGAACATGAAGAAATCAAGGGATACAAATACTCCGATCACAGCACCCTGCATGGCAAGTATTAGCCCGTAGAACCTGTTTGGAGCTGCCCTGACATCATCCCATGTGAAGACCACCAACAGTGGGATCACTATGGCATTGAGTAGGATCATTGGCATGGAAATACCATCCACACCCACATGATAGCTGATACCAAGAGAGGGTATCCAGCTGGCCAGCTCTTCAAATTGTAAGGCTGCCGTAGTGCTGTCGAATGTGAAGTACATGTAGAGTGTCAGGACCAGTGTTATGAGAGTGCCTGCAAGGGCAGACATCCTGGCCTGTTCCCTGGTACTTGTCAAGAACGTGATGGCTGAGAATAATAATGGGATCAGCACGATCAGAGATAATATTGGTAACATTTAGAATACCTCCGTGACAAGTTCAACCAGTATTAACAGAAGACTCACTCCTGTTATGATCGCTGTCGCATATTGTTGTATAACTCCTGTCTGAGCCTTTTTCAGGACCTCACCAGCTTCCATAATGAAGCCACTGATACCACTGACGATCCAGTCCAGAGACTTGTCCAGATAGAATCCCGCCAGAGCAATACCCTCATAGATGAACTTTATCGAGAAGAGCTCGGTAAAGATCTGGTGCTGATAATACCGGTTGTACAGAAGTTTGTACAGCGGATTATTCCTTGATACAATGTTACTCATGTCGATCAACTTGAGATAGTACACTACGAATGCGATCAACAGCCCGATGAGAGCAACGATGATAGGCATCCATAGGATCAGCAATGGCTCGTGTCCTGCGGCGTGAGCAAGTTCATAGCCACCCAGACCTGCAAGTTCATGGAAGTCCATGTGTACGAAATCGTTCAAGAAGGTAGTGGAAAGGAATCCATTGAACACCTTTGTGGTCAATGCTCCAAAGACCAGTGCGAGCACACCAAGTATGCTCAGGGGCACTGTCATGGATGCCGGGGACTCGTGTCCACCATAATCAGATCTTGGCTCGCCTGTGAAGGTCATGAACAGTAACCTGAAAATGTACAGGGATGTCAGCAATGCGGCCACAATAGCGAATACGTATGGGAACCAGCTACCGCCGTGTTCTCCAAAGAGATATGCTGCCTCGATGATCGGATCCTTACTCAGGAAACCGCTGGCACCTATTGACGTGCCCGGGATACCCAGGCCTGCCAGGGCCAGGGCCGCAGCAAACATTGTCGCCGCAGTGATAGGCATTACCTTGGCCACACCACCGAGCTGTCTCATGTCATGAGTACCAACAGCATGGATCACACTACCGGCACACAGGAACAACAAAGCCTTGAAGAAAGCATGGTTGATAAGGTGGAATATTGAGACACCAACTGCCTCTGCACCGATAATCGCTCCCATCCCGAGACCGAGTGTCATATAACCAAGCTGACTGATAGTGGAATATGCAAGGACTCTTTTCAGATCGTTCATCACAAGACCCATTGTAGCTGCGAACAGTGCTGTAAATGCACCGACGTATGCCACGATTATGAGTGATTGTGGAGCTGCGAGGAACATTGGGAACGTTCGTGCCACCAGATACACACCCGCTGTAACCATTGTTGCTGCGTGGATCAGAGCAGAGACAGTTGTCGGGCCTTCCATTGCATCAGGAAGCCACACATGTAGGGGGAACTGACCCGATTTGCCTACAGCACCACCGAAGAACAGCAGTGTTATAATTGTCAGATGACTGATCTCATAACCCAGTATTGTCGCAGTCATTGCGGAAAGTTCAGGTATGAAGCTGAATATCTCGTCGAACCTGAGCAGGTAGACCCCATCAGGGATGGTACCATTGACCAGTTTGAAGATATCAGCGAACAGCACAATGATACCTGCCAGGAACATAACGTCTCCGATCCTGGTGGTCAGGAACGCCTTCTTGGCTGCTGATGCCGCAGATGGTTTCTCAAACCAGAAACCGATCAGCAGGTATGAGCTCAGGCCAACAAGCTCCCAGCAAATGAAGAACTGGAGAATATTGTCGGAAAGAACAACTCCCAGCATAGCTGCTGTGAAAAGTGCAGTCTCTGCGAAATACCTGGCCTTTGCCTTATCATGGGACATATATCCGACTGCGAAGATGTGGATCAACAGGCTCACGAATGAGACCATTGAAAGCATTACCGCCGCAAGCGGGTCGATCAGTATCCCGATATTAAGGATCGCAAACCAATGATATGACTGACTTATGACATGTTCAGGATCCGCCAGCATATTCATGGTGATAATTATCGAGATCAAGAATGAACCTGTTATCGCTGCTATTGGGATGATTGCACCGCCGGAGGGGAGTTTCTTCCCGAGGAAGAAGGTCAACACAAAGGCAAGTGCCGGTAATATTGGGATCAAAAATGCAAGATTATCTATAGCCAACGTTACCACCTCAACAGGTTAAGCTCATCAAGATTGATCGAATCATGCATCCTGTAGACAGACATCAGTATTGCAAATCCTATAGCTGCTTCTGCTGCAGCAAGTGCGATGGAGAACAATGCGAATACCTGACCCGTCAGATCATCATTGTAGCTTGAGAAAGCCACAAGATTGATGTTCGCCGAGTTGAGCATTAGTTCCACACTCATCAATATCCGGATACCGTTGCGTTGCGATATAAATCCATAGAGACCTATGGAAAATATGATCGCTGAAAGACCTAGATAACAGTTCAGCGGTATCATTCGCGATCCTCTCCTTTTGCCATATATATTGCACCTATAAGCGAGGAGAGTAACACTACCGACAGGATCTCAAAGGGTACGACCATATCCGTGAAGATCATTACTCCGATTCCTCGTATGTTACTCTGGTCTGCTATGTTCTGGGGAAGCTGGTCCACAGTGTTCCATGAGGTGCCATACAGTGACACCAGAACGACCGACAGGAACAGCACTACTATACTCAACCTTACCAGCGTGTTCAGGATGGAACGTACAGTTGGCGGTCTAACATCAAGCAACCTTAATATCAGTCTTTTGATATTGAATTGATGTATAAACGCCTCTTTGAGAGTGGGACTTTCACCTGGCATCCTTATCACTCCCCATATTAGTCTTAGTCAACATCACAGCAAAGAGGATCATAACTCCGATCGCTCCAACGTAAACAAGTACCTGAACGATACCAAGGAATTGAGCATTCAATGTAACATATATCCCTGCCACCGTAAGTAACGACAGCACCAGTGCCATTGCAGCACGGACTATGTCCCTTGCAGTGATGGTCGCAATGGATAAACCAATGAGCAACACTGATAAAATGGCAAAGATGATAGATTCAACCAATCCGACCATCTTTATTCCTCCTCTCCAATTGGGGTTTCCCTGGCCAGCATGTCCGGAGTGTACAAAAACTCCTCATGAGTCCATCTGATAACACCTGTGGTGTAAACTTTGGTGCTTGACAGAGCATCCTTTGGACACTGGTCTATACAGAGTCCACAGAACATACAATGGCTGATATCTATTGAAGGGAACCACCGTCTTTTATCACTATCCTTACTTACCTTGTCCCGTACGATCTTTATTGCATTGTTGGGACAGGTATTGGCGCATATTCCGCACCCTATACACTCACTTTTATCAAGTTTCTGAAGCCCTCTGAACCGATCAGGTAATTCACTGGGTACCTCTGGATATCTCCGGGTCACCGGAGGGCCATCATATATATGTTTTATTGCCTGTACAATATTCTTCAAAACCATCCTATCACACTCCCATGTAAAGACCCAGTACTATTGCCCATCCCAGGTTCAGCAGTGAAAGTGGAAGCA
>JAYEHR010000021.1:15601-22933 GCA_034659615.1 Methanobacteriota archaeon
GGGATCAGGTCTTCCTTTGTCAACAGCTTGATAGCATCTGCGACAAGCTGGAAGATCCCTATAGGACCGACATATTTAGGACCGATCCTTGACTGAATATCTCCTGACAGTTTACGCTCGAACCATACCGTAGCCATAGCACCAAGGAATATCGCACCGATTAGAGCAAGGCCGCATACCGTCCTGAGCCAGGGGTTGAATAAAATATCTGGAACATCCATCATTATCACCTATCTGCCTCACTGGTACAGCCATCCATACTTCCGGCGATCGCTGCCACATCAGCCATAGTAGTTCCTATAAGAAGAGGTGGCAGTGCCTGCATTGTAGGATAGACCGGGCCTCGGACCTTTGCACGATACGGCTTGTCCGATCCATCGGACACCATATACATTCCCATCTCACCTCGCGGGTCTTCTACCCTGTGGAACACATCGCCAGCAGGAACCCTCATCACCGGGGTGCGCCTGCCATATAACGAGTCTTCGAAGAATAGGGGGCCATCTGGGATCTGATCCAGAGCCTGTTCGATGATATACATGCTCTCACGCATCTCGTTCAGTCTGACAACGATACGAGCAACGATGTCACCATCCTTGTGCGTGCATACCTTGAAATCAAGGTCATTATATACCAGGTAGGGCTCATCCTTTCGAATATCAAAAGGAACGCCTGTTGCACGCAGTGGTGGACCTGAAACACCGAGATCCTTTGCGACCTCAGCAGTCAGTATACCAACGCCCTCACAGCGCTCCCTGTAGATCTCATCGGAACTGAATAGCATCTCATACATATCGATCTTCTTTTTCAGATCAACGAATGTCGTCTGGACCTTCTCCCTGAAACCATCGGGAAGATCGTCCTGGACACCGCCAAATCGTAAGAACGTATGTGTGATACGGGCACCGGTCACCATATCCATCAACGAAAGGATATCTTCCCTTTCCCTGATCGTGTACATGAACATCGAGACAAAACCAATGAACTCACCGAACTCACCCATTCCAAGCAGGTGGCTCTGCAGTCTGGAGAGCTCTTCTATGATCACACGTATGTACTGGGACCTCCCCGGAACCTCGATATCCGCTAGTTTTTCAACCGCACCTACAAAAGCTTCCTCATTGGTCATTGCTGTCAGGTAACATATCCTATCAACGATCGGTATACCCTGAAGATATGTCTTGCTTTCCAATATCTTTTCAATGCCCTTATGAATAAAGCCCAACTCTATATCAGCATCCATCACCGTTTCGCCCTTAAGCCTCAGGTTCAACCTGAACGGCCCGGGTTGCATGGGATGCTGGGGTCCGAGGTGGACGATCATCTCTGAAGGACTTAACATTTCATCCATCTTCATCACTCACACCAAATTATTCGCAGTACGATTCGGGAACCCTTCATAATCCTTTCTGAGAGGCCAATCACCCAGCATATCATCGGGAAGGATCAGCGGCCTGAGATCCGGATGGTTGGTGTACTTCACACCAAATAGTTCATATATCTCTCTCTCATACCAGTTAGCATTCCAGTAGACAGGAACGATAGACTCGATAACCGGCGCATCCCTTGGCAATCTTACCTTGAGGGTCAGCAATACCGGATGATCGTAGGAAGCAATATGATAGATAACCTCGATCTCTCCCTTTTGTATGTAGTCTACAGCTGTTTCATTTGAAAGATGGTCGAATCCAAGATCATCTTTAAGATACTGACATACCGTCTTCACGCTTTCCTCACGCTCTTTATCCAGATATGCAGATACTCGTATGTCAGATATCACCTCTGCATTAGAGATGGTCCCTGTGAAACTTTTCACCAGTGAATCAATAATATCCTGTGCATTCATGAACTCACCTCAATAATCTGTACCATGATCTTCTTTGGCCATGATCTTCTTCTGGAGTTCGATGAAACCCTGGAGAAGTGCCTCCGGTCTTGGCGGACAACCGGCGATATAAACATCCACCGGGAATATCGTATCAATATTCTGCACCGTACTGTAGGACTCGAAGAAGGGACCGCCGCTTATCGAGCAATCCCCCATGCAGATAACCCACTTGGGAGCCGCCATCTGTTCCCACAGTTTTTGAAGAGCTGGCAGATATTTCTTTGTCACATAACCACTGATGATCATGACATCTGCATGCCTTGGAGAGTTACGGGGGATGATCCCAAATCGGTCCGTGTCATAGTGAGCACAACCGGTGGCGATCATCTCGACACCACAGCAGCCCATGGGCTGGGTCATGAACCACAGGGAATTCTTCCGACCCCAATTAATAGCATCCTGGATCTTGGTCTTTTTCAAAAACTCATTGATCGCCATGGAGGTCGTAGTGATCACACCTGGGACCGGTTCGATCTCATCCATTTTGGTTTCGTCCAGGGAAGTATTTTCATTCACGTTCTCTTTTAATTCAGCCATTTAAGGGCCCCCTTCTTCCAGAGAAATACATATCCGAACAACAGGACGAATATGAATATAAGCATTTCAACAACCGCTACCATGGTATCGACCCCTGTGCCCTTGTAGACCATTGCCCACGGATACAGGAACAAAACCTCTATGTCAAACAGAACAAAAGCGATCGCATATAGATAATACTCCACATTGAACTGAATACGGGCATCTCCTAATGGTTCCGAACCGCATTCATACGTAGAGTGTTTGCCAGCCGCTTTACTCCTGGGACTCAGTAGCTTCACGAGCAACATCGTCACTGGAGGCATTAGAAGCGACACAACAAGAAACACTGCAACCGGAATGTAACTGTTGATAATACTACTACTATCAATAATTCCTGACATCTTGATCACCTGATGATTACAACCGTAGATAGGCTTTTTCTATATAACTATTTCCAAATGCAACTGAATTCTCACTTATAAAGTGCCAAGTCAACATAAATTATGGTATGGGATTTTGTCAAGATACCCAAAAATGAAGGATATGGATGCAGGGCAATCTGTTAAAATAAGAAATAAGGATGATACAGATATCAAACACGCTTTGGTGAGAAATATTTCTTTATGGCTGTCCCGCATTTGGAACACGATATAACGATCCACTCACCGACCTCGTATTTTGCATATGTATCAAAGACCGATGCCCCACAATCTGGACAAACATAATACTCCTTGAAATAATAGTGGAAAAATTCGGGGTTCTTTCCAAGCCAATCGAGAACTGCCTGCATGCGCTCAAAATAGCGTTTATGGGATGGCGATTCACTGCGTTCGACCGCATCTGCAACACGTTGGGAGGTGTCTTTTGTATATTTATGTGAAGCAGCAGTGAGTTTCTTGTAGTCTGAGATGTACTGTGAACTGCTACTTAGATACTTAAAGTACCCCTTATGCGCTTTTGGTCGAGATGACTGGCGAATCACATGGAGAAAATACTCCCCCATAACATCTTCCATGATATCAGCACATGTGGTACAGATATTATACCCTTTGTATATCTTGAAATCCTGATCCTCGCCACAGATAAGACATTTATCCATTCAAACCAGCCCCAAATATCTTATTTGATCTCTACCGGATTCACTGCTTCCCGTGTGAACATTATGGGGAATACATTGAAAATACCGAGGAGGTCACCACTCCTGACCATACCGGACTCCTGTCCAATAATATATGCATATTTCACATTACGTTCATGATCAATAGGAGTAGCACCCTTCCTCGCTGCAACCTTCAGAACGGATGCCACAGCATGAGATGTGAATGCACAGGGAATGGCAATAGTATCTGGTTGTAGAATGAATTCCCTTATACTGATCTTTTTGTATTCGCCTGCACGAATCTCCACATCCTCATCAGAGATTATCATTTCCCATTTTGCACGGGTCGCAATGGTGAACTCATATGGTGCAGCCTTTACTTTTTTGGATATGATCTCACCGTTCTTACGAGAAACTATCTGTATGATTTCTTCAGACATTCAATCACCTTTTCCAAAGGAGCTACATAATACTATAAATAGATATGTTCTACTGGAAAGGGTGGGAAGATATATCTAGAACAAAACGCTTTTGTTCCGTGTTATCTATGGAAGAAGAATTGAGGACATACGATGAATGTCAATGAGAAGTGTGTCGGATGTGGACAATGCACTGCCTTTTGCAAAAAGGGTGCAATCATTGTGAAAGGAAAAGCACGAATCACCGATGCCTGCACAGAATGCGGCATCTGTACGCCATACTGTCCCATGAAAGCAATAGAGGAATCCACATGAAAGCGGTGATCATTGGAGCCGGGCTTGGTGGCCTGCTAAGTGCAGCCAAACTGTCCCGGGAAGGATATGACGTAGAGGTCTTTGAACGTCTCCCAATTATCGGGGGCAGGTTCACAAACATTGATTACCAGGGATTCCAGCTATCCACCGGCGCACTCCACATGCTACCGCACGGGCCCACAGGACCACTAGCAGGTCTGCTCAACAATGTGGGTGCTGATGTCAATGTTGTTAGATCCAGCCCCATGGCCATGATCCGGATACCTTCCAGAAAAGGCGATCATGACTACACGAACGGTTACATGGACATATCTTTCAGTAAGTTCGGGTCACGGTTCTCGCTGTGGAACAGATTGAAACTATCCCTGCTTTTACTAACCACCCGACGAGCACCCCCCAAGAATCGTTCTCTAGGAGAATGGATAACAAAACATCTCAACGAGGAACATGCCCACAGGACTGCCGACGCATTCTGTGGATGGTCATTAAGCCTGAAGAACAAGGATGTTCCTGTGGAAGAAGCCTTTGAGATCTTCGAGAAACTCTACCGCTACGGCGGCACTGGCATACCAATGGGTGGATGTAAGGCCATCACAGATGCACTGGCAGAGGTGGTCATGGCCAATGGAGGAACGATCCACACCAGAACAGAAGTGACCGGCATTATTACTGACAATGGACAAGCTTCAGGAGTGACCGTGGACGGAGTAGATCATCCGGCAGATCTTGTGATCAGCGACGTTGGACACATCGCAACAGAAGAACTGTGCACAACATCCCCCCGATCCGAAGAATACGAACGATACATCAACAAACTCAAGGAACTGAAACCATCCGCCGGTTTGAAGATCTGTCTGGCTGCCAACGAACCATTGATCGGCCATTCCGGTGTCCTCCTGACACCCTACACCCGCCGCGTGAATGGGATCAATGAGGTCACGAATGTTGATCCGAACCTTGCACCAGCAGGCAAGCATCTGGTCATGGCACACCAATGTGTGACAGGGGATCGTATCGATGCCCTTGAAGACGAGATAGAACTGGGCCTTCAGGATCTCAAAGAAATATTCCCGAACAAGGACTATGAAGTACTGTTGATACAATCCCACCATAATGGCTGGCCTGTCAACCGATCATCATCCGGTACGGATATCGGCAATGTCACGCCGTTCGATGGGCTGTATGTTGTGGGTGATGGCGCCAAAGGAAAGGGCGGGATCGAGGTCGAAGGGGTTGCATTGGGTGTGATCAATACCATGGCCAACATACTGGAAAAATGAAGATCTGTATTTAACAACGGGAGTACCATGAAACATCCACCTCAAACCATCATTGTGGCGTTCATGGTCCTGTCACTCTTGTTTAGCTGCCCTGCAGCAGCCATGACGATCCCTGACGCAGATGATACTGTCATTATAGACCAGACCATTCATGATGACCTGTACATTGGCGGAGGAAATATCATCATCACCGGTACGGTGCTGGGAGATGTGATGGCCTGTGCAGGCAACATAGAGGTATCGGGCACTGTAGTCGGGGATGTCCTTGTAGGTGCGGGCAGTGTGACGATCAGCGGAAATGTGGAGGACGATGTAAGGGTCGGTGCGGGTACACTGACGATCAGTGGGAACATCGGAGATGACCTTGTGGCAGGAACAGGCGATCTTATCTTATCAAAGGATGCCAACATTGGCGGCGATATGCTAATAGGATCAGGACGGGCGGTGATACGTGGCAATGTGAATGGAAATATAACCGGGAACTGTGGAGAAGTTATACTGGGTGGCACCGTCGGTGGCGATGTTGACCTGGAGGAAGACGTACTCACGATCCTTCCCGAAGCATATATCGTTGGTAATCTCACGTACTCAGGTCCTGCCGAAACAGCTGTTCCATCCGGGACCGTGCTCAACAGTGTCCATTTCACAATGGATGATACTACCACAGGGACTGGTACATTGTCCATCGTGTGGTGGGTATTCCGATATGGGTTCCTTCTGCTCATGGGCCTGATGTTCCTTTTGATGTTCCCCGATCAGCTCGCTGCCGCATCCAGAACAGTGCCTCAGGCCCCACTAAAGAATCTGGCCACTGGATTCGTGATAGTACTCGGAAGCTTTGCCGGGTCCATAGTACTGCTGATAACCATGATCGGTATTCCCCCGGCCCTGATACTTTTGTTCCTGATAATATTCCTGCTTTACGCTGCCAGACTGGTGTTCGGACTCTGGCTGGGCAATTTATTGTTCTCAAAAATAGGAACAGCCTCCCGCCCCTGGCTGGAGATGACTGCGGGACTGCTACTGCTGCTCATACTCACGAGCATACCCTGGATCGGTAATTTGATCTACCTGGCAGTGACCTTCGTCTCCATTGGAAGCATATATCATGTGTACCGGAATCGGACATGATCATCCGTCATCCAGAACAGGTTCCAGATACTCCGCAGGATCGACCAGACCCGCTGGCCCACATTCCCCGAACCAGTTACCTCCACAATAATCCTTATGAGAGACGATGGGGTGACATATCCAGAGCTTGAGATGAAGCATACTCTGCTTCCTCCCTTTCAATTTTTGTATGTAAAGAGATGATGTCGCATCGATCTTTTCAGAGTTGAGCACCCCTCCCGCATATCCTACCTCACTTCATATTCCGATGGCCCCCCATATTTGTAGAACAGTCCCGACCCATTCCTGACGATCACACTATGGATCCTGTTCCAGTAGGAGACCATATCAGGAGTGGTCATCAAGCCAATATCCACCACAGTCCCATCTTAGATCGAAACGACCCCGGACCCCAGGGGAGCATAGAGGTCCACCCTACAATGATGCCGATCACCCCGGTCCTCCCAGAACGATCCCGCTGCCGGAGACATTGGGAAGGTATCATATTCTAGATATTTCAGTGACCATAACTTCATGCACCATAATTTGCAGGGAAAGATTAAATATTCTCCGAGGAATGCGAACTGGACCCATCCGATGGAAAAAGCATATAGAACCAGAAGAGCATATGTGAAAAACTACATCCGAGACGGATGGTTGAATTAATAGGCAAGAACTGAGAGTAGTGCTCCGATGGGGATT
>JAYEHR010000022.1:0-22885 GCA_034659615.1 Methanobacteriota archaeon
TTCCCCTATATTTTATCTGTCTTTTGGGACCATCTGATACCTGTCGGCCACGGTGGCTGAGCGTACCAGATTTTTGTCCACAGGGAAGGATTGTTGTCTATGTATATATAGTATGGGAAATGGGTAATTTGTATTATCCTTAAAGATAATATGTTGTTGGGTTATTTATTGACCGCGTAATCATCGGGCGCATCATATTGTAACATGCGCCACATGGCATCAGCATGGCCCCCTGCAAAGCCCAAGTCCTGTTTTGCATCAAGAGCCAACAGTCTTTCCTGTATTACTGGGTTTCTTGGGGGGAACTGTTCCTTTTAAACGGTTCCTTATGATGTGTTCCCCTTTCCATCTCACAGGCATCGAATATGTCTTTTGCTAATAGTCACTTCCTCTAGCTCTAAATTATATACGTATTCCATTCACTTGAGCTTATACATTAAAATATCAAATAACTGCAATATGTACTCATAGATCTCCTTTGGGCCCAATTTACTGCTGCCCATTTCTCGATCCTGAAACACATATGATATCTCACAATACTTCGACCAGTTCCCCTTCCCCAGGATCTCCAGTCCTATCTTGTATCCGCGTGGACGTAACACCACATCCTTCACGACGGATCGATCGATCACAAAAAAGCCGCTTACAGGGTCCGTGGATCTTGGGACCAGCAATCGTGCCAGAAACGTTGCACCGTGGGATATCAGTTTCCTTTTGGCACCCCAGCCCCGGATCTCACCTTCACTGGCATACCGCGTCCCGAAGACTACATCACACCCCTCCTCGATCTTCTTCAGGAATAATGGGATCTGTTCTGGAGGGTGACTAAAATCACAATCGATCACCCCGATAGTGTCTGAATCACAGTGGTCGAACCCTTCCACAACTGACTGGGATAATCCCCTGTCCCGGGTCCGCACGATGACCTTTATGTTTCCGTAGCGCTCCTCCATCCTTTCAGCGATGGCTGCCGTTTTGTCCGGTGAATTATCATCAACGATCACCAGATCTCCATTGATCGTATTGTTTGAGAATACCCTTTCAATGGCATTGATCATATTCTCAATATTCTCGGATTCATTGTAGGTGGGAATGATAATGCTGATATCGTTCAAGGTCTCACTCCTTCCTATCGGTTGCGATGTAGACACCTGTGATCTGACTGGTGAACTGTGCATTCTGTTCCAGCCAGTTCAGAGCATCACCTTCGGGGTTTGCTGCTGTGATGTCCCATGTTACCACATACCAGATATTGACATTGTCATAGGTTGCACTGATATTCTCCAAACGTGCTGCTGAGGATGCGCTTTCTTTATACGTGCCACTATAATCATAATAGAATTCCAATGGTTGCGTCATATATCCTGGCAGGGATACCACCACGTCACCGGGTTGTGTCATCTCATGCAGATAGCTCGATACTCCTCTCCAATCGTTCTTTTGTGGTGTAGTGTAGTATGATGCTAATGGGGATAAGCAGAGTGCACCCACCAGAATGACCAGAACCAGGATGATCAGTGATCGATTTTTATCAATGTTCCCTTTTTTTGATGTCCCCGGTTGCAATAATTGAGATATACCGGTGACACCCCTTGATATCATGAGTATGTAGATCGGAAGAATGAACAGTAGGTACCGTGGGCTAAAGGGCATCCTTGCAGCGAGGATATAACTGACCACAAGGGGTACAAAGACCATCAGGGCCATGAGCACTGCTTTTTCGCGCTCGTCCCGTTTGAGAATGGACACAACGAACCCGGCGCAGAAGATCGATGCAAGAATGTAGGATGTGTTGCTATAGGTACTATACTGCATCAGGATCGTGTTGAAGAAATCCAGGGATTGTCCCATTCCCCAGGTGGGCGCGCCAGCAGCCCTTGATATGCTCTGCCGGATGAATGGGAGCAGTACCGGGGACACGACCAGTACGAATGCCAGCATGCTGACCAGGAAGGAACGAATATTTCTTGTGTCCGATAGGACCAAACGTCTTGCCTGAAAGGATCCCTTGAGTTGAATGATACAATAGAACATCAACTCCGGAATAAGCACGAAGATCGTATAGTAAAAGGAGTAGAATCCCAGTGCTGCAGATGCAACAAATCCTATCCATTGCCAGTTTTTGTTCTCCTTTGATGCCATATAAATGAAATAAAGGGATACAAGCGCAAAGAGGATCATCTGGGCATACATTCTGGCTTCCTGGGAATAAAATATGTGAATGGTAGATATCGAAAGGATGAATGCACTTACCAATCCTTCCTTTCGCCCGAAGATCGCTTCTCCGGTCTTGTATATCATAGGGATCGTCAGTATTCCGAATATGGCCGATGGCAGGCGCAGTGCAAATTCAGAACTGCTGAACGTGGATACAAAATTGATGATCAGGAAATGCAGGGGAGGGTGTCGATCAGCGAGTGCATGTGCCCATACTCCGGAGATCGACTCACCATACGCCATATAATATGTGCTTGCTTCATCCAACCATATCGATTGGGCTCCCAGGTTGTGGAGGCGCAGGTATGCACCAATAAGCACGATCGCTATCATTAGAAGCAGATAGGGATCAGATGTTATCTGCCGGAGATAGTTTGGAGATATTCCGCTTCCTTCTCCACCCAGTTCATTTTTTGGTGGATGATCTCTTTTTTTGTTTCTTTTCCCCATACGATCAACTCATTCAGCATCCAGAACATGCGAAAATACAAAATATAGTTGGGTTGTGGCATTGCACATGAATGTGGAAACTACTAGTTAACAGAACTATTTAAGAATATCGAACGTATCTGTTCAAATATATTTATCCACTTTCCACGTATCGGTTCTGACTGGTATAATAGTAAGGAATGATCTTCCTGCATGGGCTGTCACTACTGATCAGCAGAACCATTTAATACTATCAAAAATATTGATGCATTGAAAATAACCCTTATCTGATCTGGACGCTATTCGATGAACGCCAAAAGACCCCTTGATACCAATCTGCTTCTCAACAAGAAGACGATCTTTTCCTTCATAGTGTCCTTCTCAGTCCTCTTTTTACTAATAAAGAACATCGATGTCAATGAGATGATAGAGGTGACCAGCAACCTCGATATCAGGATATACATCGTTGCATTCGCGGTCCATTATTCTTCCTTCCTGGTACGGGGACTGAGATGGCAAAAGCTCCTCAACACGATACAGGTGCGGGTCAGTGGTCTCATATTGAGCGAGATGGTGTTCCTGTCGTGGTTCGCGAACAGCATCATCCCCGCTAAGATCGGTGATGTGTACCGAAGCTACATGTTGAAGAAGTACACCCAAACGCCAATCTCTGCATCGATTGGAACCATATTGGTAGAACGTGTTGTTGATATAACTGTCTTGATGTTGTTGTTGACCATTACCGGGACACTTGTGTTCAAAGAGAAGATGCCCGATGAGATCGCATATTCCATGGAGATAGGTTATACCCTTGTTGGGTTCGTGACCTTGTTGTTGATCCTGATGTATGTGTTGCGACATCATATTGGGGGCATTATCCCAGAACGTTTCATCTTTCACTATGAGAACCTCCATGAGGGGGTATATGGTTCGTTCTCACGTCCCAATACGTTTGTGTATGTAGTATTCTTTACCCTCCTGTCATGGATACTCGAATCAGGACGGTTCTTACTTGTTACCATGGCACTGGGTTTGGATCTGAATTTGCCATTGGTGATCTTTGTTGTCCTTGCGTCATCCCTTCTGACTGCTATCCCATTGACACCTGCGGGTCTTGGTGCTGTGGAGGTCTCCATTGTCTTCATCCTGGGTGCGATGGGGGTTGACACTGCCGTCGGTACCTCGGTGGCGTTGCTGGACAGATTGATCAGCTACTGGAGCATACTTGCATCAGGGGCAGTGGTCTACATGATAAGTGACAAGACATGAGCAATGTATCCATATGTCCACATATGGATCGTTGTGACAGACAGGTTTGGTACATTTTTTGAGTGAATGCATACCACACCGTGATAAAAAGAATTTAATATGCAGGGCTTCTATTCAGTAGTAGATTGCAGCATATCGCAGAACATAATGTTTGAATATCCCATGGAGTTGATATCATAAGATCCATTATCCTTGCGGGCGGCTCCGGCACACGCCTGTGGCCACTCAGTCGTGAACATTATCCAAAGCAGTTCTTGAAATTCGGGGACACCTCACTCTTCCAGGACACCTTTCTCAGGTGCCTCGAGGTCTCGGACGCCTCTGAGATATTTGTGGTGACCAATAGTGCACAGAAGTTCTTTGTGATCGGACAGATCCAGGAACTGGAATTTGATTACCCGATTGAGAATGTGCTGATCGAACCCGAAGGGAAGAACACATTGCCAGCCATTTGTTTTGGGATGTATACTATCGCAGAAAAGTTCGGTCGGTCTGTGGTGGGTATATTCTCATCCGATCATATTCTGGAGAGTGGTGCAATGGAAACGATCCGGGTGGCAGAGGTACTGGCAGCAGATAATCTTGTGACCTTTGGAGTGGTACCCACATCTCCACACACAGGTTATGGTTACATAAGTCCGGCTGAACCTCTTGGTGTGGGGTATAGGGTCTCACAGTTCAGGGAGAAGCCAGATCAAGAGGATGCCAGACGATATGTTGAGGAAGGCTGTCTCTGGAACAGTGGCATGTTCCTCTTTGATACGGACCTGTTTTTCAATGAACTACAGGAACACGAACCGGAGATATTTGCTACCTTTGATGTCGCAGACGTACCGGCACACATTAACGAGATCTACCGTACTATTCCACCCCTGTCCATCGATTATGGCATCATGGAACGCTCGGACAGGGTAGTTGTTGTCAGGTTTGACCACAAGTGGAGCGATCTTGGTAATTTCAATTCGATCTATGATGAGTTCGAAAAGAACAGCTCAGGCAATGTTGTGCACGAATGTGACAGCGTGCTACTCGATTCTACCGGTAACCTGGTCCATTCAAGGCCTGACAAGATCGTCTCACTTATCGATGTGAACGACATGGTGGTGGTGGATACCCCGGATGCTCTCCTCGTGTGCCCCCGCAGCAGTAGCCAGAGGGTGAAGGAGGTGGTGACATCTCTCAAAGAAAAGGGCGATGAACGTGCTCTTTCTCATCAGACGGTCTACCGGCCCTGGGGAACCTATACGATACTTGAAGACTCGGCCAGGCATAAGATCAAGAACATCACCGTTATGCCGCAGAAGAAATTGAGTCTGCAACTGCACCATCACCGCAGTGAACACTGGGTAGTGGTCAAGGGCATGGCATGTGTCCAGATGGCAGATGAGCAGTTCTTCCTGCGGCAGGGGGAGAGTACCTTCATACGTGCAGGTATCAAGCACCGCCTCTCAAATCCCGGTAAGCTGCCGCTTGAGATCATTGAGGTGCAGCTTGGGGAATCTGTCGATGAGGCGGATATAGTGAGGTTCGATGACGAGTATGGCAGAGAATGAATGCTTGAATGATAGGAGGATAATATGAAGATAACAAAAGCAGTAATCCCTACAGCGGGTCTTGGTACGCGTTTCCTACCGGTAACAAAATCGATGCCAAAGGAAATGCTCCCGATCATCGACAAGCCGGTGATCCATTATGTGGTGGAGGAGGCCATCGCAGCCGGCATAGATGACATCATATTTGTCACTGGCAGGAACAAAAGGGCCATTGAGGACTATTTTGACGAGTCCCCGGAGCTTGAGATGCACCTGAAGGATCGGCACAAGGACGACCTTCTGAAGATGGTACAGGATATCTCATCCATGGTGGATATCCACTACATCCGTCAGAAAGAGCCGCGGGGGTTGGGGGATGCGATACTGACCGCGCGCAAGCACATAAGCGGCGATCCATTCGCTGTGCTGCTGGGGGATGATATCATCGTGAATGGCAAACCATGCATCCAGCAACTGATCGAGACCTATGAGAAATATGGACGGTCTGCGATAGCGGTGGAGGATGTTCCGCAGGACAAGGTCAGCAGCTACGGGATCATAAAAGGCACCCCTCTGGATGAATCCCTGTATGCCATCGAGGACATTGTGGAGAAGCCAGAACCTGCGGATGCTCCCTCCAACATCGGTGCTATTGGGAGGTATGTGTTCACTCCTGAGATATTTGATTGTATCGAGAAGACCGCTGCCGGGGTCGGAGGCGAGGTACAGCTCACCGATGGGATCCGCATGCTGAATGATATCCAGAAGGTGTATGCGTATCGGTTCACCGGGCGGAGGTACGATACCGGGGATAAGCTCGGATACGTGAAGGCTGTGGTAGACTTTGCGATGCGGAATGAGGGGATGGGGGAGCAGGTACGGAAGTATTTGAAAGAGGCATTGGCTCCCGAAAGTACGGAGATCTGATCCCTCTGATCGGGGGAATGTTCCTGTGCTGAAGGAACGCTTGTTCTGAAAAGGAACCGGATAATACCGGTTAGAACTGGATCCGACGTCCTTCCCTGGCCGAGCGCAACACTGCTTCTGCCATCTTCACGGCGCGCATACCAACGACCCCGTCCGATATTGGTGTGTTCCTGCTCTGGATGCAGTCTACGAAATGTCCGAGTTCTTCCTTCAATGGTTCGGCATAGGGTATCGGAATGGTATATGAGCCTTCGTTCTCTACACTGAACGTGGTCGTTCCGTTGAAGTCCTGCTCTGCGATACGTACATCGAATATCTGGAGTTCCTGAGGCTTGAGGTAATCGATCTTTGCGGCCTTTTCTGAACCCACGACCACGAGGTCTCGCTGTTTGCCATATGCAGGCATCAACCAGCTCTCGAATGCATGGGCAGTGGTATCACCAAGATCCATTGTGATCATTGCGGTCTCTTCGATGTCGGGCTGCAGATTACATCTTGTAGTTGCAAGGATGCTGTCAGGATACTCCTTGTCCACCAGATGGCAGAACATGTCCACTTCGTGGATGCCGAGTGCATATACCACTCCCATGTCCTTTCTGGGTGCGCCGAAGGAGAGACGATTGCTCGAGATCAGGCGGAGAGAGCCGAACTCTCCCAGATCGATACGTTGTTTCAGTTCCTTCACGGCGGGATGGTGTCGGAATATATGTCCCACCATGAGTATCTGACCCGTGTCCTCAGAGATCTCCACAAGATGCTCCGCCTCCCTGAAGTCCATGGTCATGGGTTTTTCCACAAGGACATCCTTCCCTGCTTCCATGAACTCCTTTGCAAGAGGATAATGGGTGGGGGATGGTGTGACAATGCTCACGGCATCGATATCGGGGTCGGATAGCAGTGCCTTGTGGTCGGTAAGGTACTCGATGTTGAATGCATTTCCAAGCTCGTGGGCACGTTTTTCATCAATGTCGCAGATCTTGACGCTATCGATCACACCTTCTGATGCAAGTTCGCTGTATGTTCGGACATGGTTCTTGCCCCAGTATCCTGTTCCAATAACTCCTATTGTGGTCATTGTACCCACTCCTGTACCTTCTCTGCAACATATTGGACCTGGTCGTCCGTCATCTGGGGATGCATTGGGAGGGATAGTATCCGGTCCACAAGGGCATCTGTTACAGGAAGCTCAACATCCCCTGCTTCCATACAGGGCTGTTTGTGTACCGGAACAGGATAGTGTATCCCGGTACTGATACCATTGTCTTTCAAGTATTGAGCGAGTCCATCACGTTCATCGGTCTGTATGACGTACAGGTGGTAGACATGTTTGACCCAGGCTGCTGTGGTGGGGGTCTCGACCACGCCTGCCAGCAGTTGGTCATATTCTGCTGCAACTGCACGTCGGCGATCGGTCCATTCTGGCAGGTGTTTGAGCTGTTCACGTCCCACGGCAGCTGGGATCTCGCTGAGCCTCAGGTTCAGGCCAAGCATATCACTCACATATTTTTCTTTTCTGCCATGGTCCCTGAGCATGGAGATCTTCTCTGCGAGTTCCTCATTACTGGTAACCACCATGCCCCCATCACCGGCAACGGTCATGTTCTTGGAAGGAAAGAAACTGAAAACTCCCAGGTCCCCCATGGAACCTGTTCTCTTTCCTTTGTATTCTGCTGCGTGGGCCTGGCAGGCATCCTCGACCACGGGTATGCCATGCGAGGCTGCAATTTTTAATATTGGGTCCATATCAGCGGGATGACCGTACAGGTGTACGGCAATGATCGCTCTGGTATTGTCGGTAATAGCATCTTCAAGCTGGGTCGGATCGATGGTATAGGTTTCAGGGTCCACATCCACATAGACAGGTGTTGCTCCCAGGAATTTTGCAGGGCTTGCACTTGCGATGAACGTGTGGGAAGGTACTATGACCTCATCGCCCTTCTTGATCCCAAGTGCCATCATTGTCAGGAGAATGGCGGAGGTACCCGAACTCACACCGACTGCGTATTCTGTGTTGCAGAACTCGGCAAATTCCTGTTCAAACTGGCGCAGATCATTCCCTTTGATGAATCGACCACTATCAAGCACCTGTTCAACCGCCGATCTGATGTCATCATCGACATACATTTCACTGAAGTTTATGTGCATGTATATTCAATCCTCGCTAAGTTCAAACCCACTTTCAATTATAATTTGTGTCAATATGTTCTGCCCATTCAATCCAGCCATTCATAAGGTCTTTCAAAATACCCGACCTCACATTCCATCTCATCAATATTGCATACCACCCTGGCAGGATTCCCGTAGGCAAGGACATTGTCAGGGATATCTTTTGTGACAACCGATCCCATCCCTATAAGGGAGTTCTCTCCAATACTGACCCTTGGGCCAATGCTCACGTTGCCTCCGATCTTCGCTCCTTTCCTGAGATGCACGTTCTTTGCACAGTCCTCAAAGCGCGGGCATGGGGGATGAAGTACATTCAGGATGGTCGTGGAAGGGCCGATCCATACATCATCCTCTATCATGACGAATTCCGGTATGAAACAATTGGAATGGATGCGTACGTTATTTCCTATATTGTTCTCCCGCTCAACGACAGAATGCGTTCCAATGCTCACATTATTGCCGATGGTGTTGTTCTCCCGTAGAAGGATGCCATGTCCGGTCTGGAAATCATCGCCGATCCTGTTGCCGGCATATATTACGGAATGGGATCTGATGACTGCGTTGTTACCAATGATGGTCTTATCGGAACCGGTTGGATATTTCCCGATCTCAACAAAGTCCTGTATGATAGGATCCTTCCCAAGTATGGCATCACAGTTATGCATGATCGTAAATAGACACTCCTTTGCTTTTAATATTGTGCATCGGTCTTTATATCTTTACTCTCTCTGTGGGTTCCCACTTATGGACATCCCTGAGCATATTGAACAGCCCCAGGAACAGGTATGCCTGATACAGCAGGAAGGACGACAGGATATTTGCCCGCAGGCCCCCCATAAGGACTGCTGTTGCGACCAGCAGGAGGAACGCCATGCTGTAGATCAGGTCCACTGAACCCAGATAGATGGTCCAGAGCAATAACGACAGGAATACTGCAGTGGGTACCACGAACAACATCACGATCCGTAAGGGGAACACAAAGGTCCCGAATCTCCCATACTTTGATGAGAGTACATCCCTGTTAACGAACGTGGCTTCAAGCAATCGTGTGGCCCGCCGGATCTTCTGACGCCGCTGTTCCTGGAACCTGTCCGGCACATATTCGTAGAACCTGGCAGATGGCACATACTTGCAGTGGTATCCGTTCCTGATCACGGATAGTGCCATGCTGGCATCATCAGCCCCCCGTCTGGTGTTCAGGGATGACGATGCCTCCTTTTTGAACGCAACGACCGGTCCGTTGAAACAGTAGGTAGAGTGAACATTGCTCTCCCAGGTACAGATCCTGCCATAGATGGAACGATACGCTGCCTCTGAATTTGAGAACACGGACTCTCCTTTGGCCACCGGGATAAGGTCCCCGGACACGGCACCGATATCATCGGCGCTCAAGAGGACGCCCAGAAGGGCGGGGATGGTGTTCTCATCGAACAGTCCATCCGAGCCGGTGATCACTATGATCTCGTGGGAACTCTCGTTGATGCCGCGATTGATGGCCTTATTGACGCCGCTTCGCGGATGGGTGATGACCTTGCCCGTGATGGAGTGCTTTGCAAGAGCACGTTTGACGATCTCTTCGGTGTTGTCTGTGGACCCGTCGTTTGAGACGATGATCTCCATCCTGTCTATCGGATAGACCTCGGCGAGGTTATTGATCCGGTCTTCGATCACGGATTCTTCATTGTAAGCAGGAACGACGATGCTGATCGACGGGAGGGTTTGAAGATGTGGTGGACTGTTTGGTCTGGACGTGATGGCAGCAAGTATGTAGATGAGATAAACAAGTGCTGGAATTGCTGTTATGAAGAGTGTCAATGTCAGTATTGGGGTCATGTTCGATCGCTGGAAGTGTTGTGTTTTAGCAAAATCTCAAGATGGATTTCGGCAAATGTGCATATTTCACCAGGTAATAAAGAAGAAGGACAGCATGTCTTTTTAACTTTTTCTTTTTTATCGACATTCCCAGTTCTTTTCTGATTTCAGGGTCGTTGAGCAACCACCTGTCCATTATCTCCAGTTCTTCTCGTATTCCTATATCCTGGCTAAAACTGAGATTATTTTCATGTACCCGGTATTCCGCCAGGGGGCGGTCGATATAATCTATGCTGTGGATATGTGCGATCCTCAAGAACAGATCATATTCCTCCGCCACATTATAATCTGGATTGAAATAACCAACTTCATCCAATACGTCCTTTTTTATGAGGACGGTAAGCAGGGGTATGAAGTTATATTTGGATAGCAGGCCATTGAAGATCATTCCACGTTCTGGATTTTCAGAATCGAAGGCTGTTTTCATTCGGTTCCCGGATGAATCTACGATATAACTGTCAGAGTACAGCAGAGCAACGTCCTTCCGATCTTCAAATATCCTTATTTGCCTTTCCAATTTATCCGGTAACCACCGGTCATCGCAATCCAGGAATGCGATATATTTCCCCCTGGCCCTTTCAATGGCAAAGTTTCTCGCATGGCCCAGCGGGACCGTATTTTCACTGCAAAAATAACGAAGTCTATCATCATAACTTCTTGCGATCTCTGCACTGTGATCCGTGGATGCATTGTCCCAGAAGACGATCTCCCAGTTCGTATATGTCTGTTGATAAATGCTATCGATCGCCTCCTTTAGATATCTGGAGCAATTGAGGCAATTCATAATGATACTTATGGTCGGGTGTTCTTTATTGGGATCGCTGGTCTCTGACATATTGATCGTTACCTTATTGTTCTCTGAGACATTCCATCAGTTGCTGACAGATATGGTCAATATCCTGCTCATACAGATCGGGGTGTAGGGGGAGTGTCAACAGTTGGGGAAAGATCCTGTCTGTGATCGGGAGGGAGGTGATGTCCGAATGATACAGACTTAAATAATGATTTGGTTTGTAATGTATTCCTGTCTGGATACCTCTTTCAAGCATTGTCTTGCGAATTTCATCACGGTCGGCATCTTTCAACTTAATAACAAAGATATGAGGTATGATGGAATCAAGATCCTGGTTTAACAGTTCGATCGAATCCAGATGTTCCAGTTTCTTATGATAGCGTTTTGCAAGTAGTCTACGGCATTTTGCGAATTCGGGAAACCTCTTCAACTGTTCTATACCGATCGCTGCCATGATGTTGCTCATATGATAGCGCCACCCCTGCGCCCTCACATCGAAATCCCAACTTCGTTGGTTGGAATATCTTTTCTGGGTATCCTTCTCAACGCCCAGAAGCCGGGCATCCCTTGTTTTTTGGAGCACGTCCATGTCTTTGGTGACGATGGCTCCACCTTCTCCGGAGGTAATGTTCTTTATACCATCAAAACTAAAACAGGCGATATCACCAAAGCTACCTACCTTCTTTCCCCTGTAGGTGCATCCCAGGGCATGTGCAGCATCTTCCACCACCCGCAGATTATTGTCATTTGCAAGATCGTATATCTCGTCCAGTGCACCCATTCCACTTGCATAATGGACGGGCATAATGACCTTCGTCCTGTCTGTGAGGCGCTTTTTTGCGTCGTCCACATCAAGGGTCAAGGTACCAGGATCAATATCACAGGCTACTGGTGTGGCTCCGGTGGCAGATATGGCCTGGAACGAGGCCAGGTATGTCAACGATTGGACCAGTACTTCATCACCACGCCCAACCCCGAGTGATTGTAAAGCAAGCTGCAACGCCGCAGTTCCACTGTTCATACACACTGCCGGCCGACTGAAGAACCTGCCCAATTTGTCCTCAAAGATCTGCACGTCCTCTCCCATACCAAGGTACCCTTTATCCAGGACATCCATCACAGCCTTTTTTTCGGCATCCCCGATAACAGATCTTGAAAGTCGTATGATGTTATCTGTCACTGTTACCATACCTTCCATGGTGCCTTGTCATCCTGCCAGAGTCCTTCCAGGACGTTACGATCACGCACAGTATCCATGCATTGCCAGAATCCATCGTGGAGGTATGCCATAAGTTCCCCATCGCTTGCAGCGCGTTCAAGGGGATCTTCTTCAAGCACGGTGGTGTCCGAATCGATCAGGTCCAGAAATTCAGGTTCAAGTACGAAAAACCCTCCATTGATCCAGCCCTGTGCAGTTTGAGGTTTCTCTTTAAAGGATAACACCTTCTGTTCATCGGATAGTACCAGTTCTCCGAAACGTGCTGCAGGGTGGACAGCAGTGATCGTTGCCATTTTACCATGGTCTCTGTGGAAGTCCAGTAGTTCGTTTATGTTGATATCGGAGATCCCATCACCATATGTCAGCATGAATGTTTCATCCCCAATGTATTCCTTGAGGCGTTTCACCCTCCCTCCTGTCATAGACTGCAACCCCGTGTCGATCAGTGTTACGTTCCAGTCCACAGCTTTCTTTTCCAGATACTCTACGTTGCCGTCTCCAAGGTTAACAGTAAAATCAGATCTTAAAGAGTAATAATTGAGGAAATATTCCTTTATCACTTCCCCTTTGTAGCCAAGGGCCACTATGAAGTCATTGTGTCCGTAATGAGAATAGGTGTTCATTATGTGCCAGAGCATTGGTTGGCCACCGATCTCTACCATAGGTTTTGGTTTGACATCGGTATGCTCCGCCAATCGTGTACCGAATCCTCCTGCCAATATGATGGTTTTCATGTTAACACCTATTCCCAATTATAATTAATATCGTTTTTGCAAATTTGGTCGGATTCACCGGGATCATGAGGGATATCTGCTATATTAAGAAGCATATTAGTGCCATCACCCACTCCTTTGAACCCCACCCATACCATTGGGGGAACTGTCAAACGTCGGTAGTTCTCAGGAGATAACCGTATCTCCAGGAGTTCCCCACAACTCTTTGAATCGGACCTGTCATCCCACAGGACAAAGAGGATCTCTCCACAGGGTACAACAAGATTTAAGGTCATTTCCCTGTGTCTTTTCCATGCCTTAACAGCTCCTTTCGTTACCGTCGAAAAGTACGCCTCCCCAAAACCACGGAACGATCGTTCATTTCTTTTCATGGCGTGCATGACATTCCCATTATCTCCAGGAATTATCTTAAGGGAGGTCAGTTCCACTCCTTCGATCATTGTCTCCTCACCCATGTTTGTTCCCTGTCCATGGCCTGACGTATGTAGTTGTGGATCTGGTCACAGCTCATACTGAAAACATCAATATCCTGGGTATAGTATGCGCGATACCAGTCAATGGTGTATCTGACAGTTTCATCGAAATCCAGATTTGGCTGCCAGCCCAAAACGTGCAATGCCTTATCGCAGCAGAGCTTCAACAGATCGGACTCCCTTTTATCGTCTCCATTTGTAGGTTCGATATGAACATCACTTTCCGGCCAGTACTGCTGCATCCTGCTGATCAGTTCCACCACGGTGTAGTTCTGGTTTGGGGATGGGCCGAAGTTGAAAGGCTCACCGTTCAGGGAAGGCTCGGTCCTTAATTTTTGGCCAGCAAGAAGGTATCCACTGAGAGGTTCCAATACATGCTGCCAGGGGCGGGTTGCATGAGGGTTTCGTACCTGTACTGTTTCGGTTGCCGACCAGGCCCTTATACAGTCGGGAACGATCCGATCCTGTGCCCAATCACCTCCTCCAATAACATTCCCGGCTCGTACGGATACTACCTTAACATTGCTATCGTTTTTATCAAAAAAGGATCTGGCATATGTTTTGATGATGAGTTCTGCAGCACCCTTGGATGCACTGTAGGGGTCTTTCCCACCCAATGCATCGTTTTCCCGATATCCCCATACCCATTCTACGTTATCGTAACATTTGTCACTGGTGATCATGACGGCACAGCAGGCATGATCTGTAAGCCGTAAGGCTTCCAGTATGTTCATGGTCCCCATAGCATTTGTTTCGATCGTTGCCACAGGGTCATTATAGGCTGTGCGGACAAGGGGCTGTGCTGCCAGGTGGAATACAAAATCTGGTTTGACCTTGTTTACCACGTCTCTGACATCTGTCAGGGAACGTACGTCCTTTTCATGGTGGATGATGTGTTTTCCAAGGGATGCAGATTCATAATGGGAGGGCTCACTGGGTATTCCATTGGACAGGCCATGTACCTCTGCACCAAGCATTGAAAGCCAGATACTGAGCCACGAACCTTTGAAACCGGTGTTGCCTGTGACAAGGACCTTTTTATTGTGGTAGGTGTTGTTGAAGAGTGTGAACTTGTTTGATTGCATAGGGCTTGGTCCGGTGGATTGTTCAGCTAAATAATGTAATTATATTATTCAAATATAAACACAGGTCAAACATTTTAATACGGCTATATTGGACTTGATTAATAGAATTTTTCATAAAATATAACTGATCCAATGTACTTATTTAATTGCGGACATTAATACGTATCGTCCGGCATTTGAATATTCGGTTGATAATGTCATCTCGATTTCAAATAATATTTCTTGTTCATCAGGTGTAATATTTTGTGGTTCAACGATGGAAGATAGAGGATCACCCTCTATTCCAGAACATATTCCGATTCCATAAAGCTCAATGTTTTTTAAATTGAATGAAGATACCAAATTTAAAATTTCTTGGTTTGTATGCCAATTTAAATATCCTCCCATCACTCCATTTTTATTGGACAATATTAATTTAGCATCTTCGAAACGACGATTTTTAATTGCGTGGAGTAAATAATAATATTTATCTCTAAAAGCAACAAAAATCATTCCGTCCTTTTTAACCATCCTGTATAGTTCAGCAAGCACTTCCTCATAATTTTCAATCATGTATATGACTTCAGTGCACAATATGCAATCATATTTTTCGGACTTGTAATCATTAAATGGTTTAGTAATGTCTTTGACATCAAAATGAATATTTGTTATATTTTTTTCAGATGCATATTTTTTTGCTAGCTGGATTGCATTTGAAGATAAATCCACTCCTTCCACGGTGTTATCCATTTCAGCCAAAGGTATCGAGAGTCTACCCTGACCACAACCGACATCTAATATTCTCAGCTTTCGATTATCAAAGTGTTGTAGTTTATTTTTTATTACGTGCAAATATTCTTGTGCGTAGTATACTTCATTTTCTTCGGAGTACATATTATATTTAGAACTGTCCAGAACCCTCCATTTATGAACCATTTCGGGAAATAATGGAGTTAAAATTTTATACTTAATTTGTTTTAAAGTACTAATTATTTTCATCAAATCCCACCCCAAATAACTGGTATATTGTGCTGTCTATTGGTGAAAACATTTCTCGAACTATTTTTTTCCATATAATTTGCTTTGCTTTAAGTTGCTTTTCATCCATTTGCAGCAACTCTTCACTCATTTCAATGATTTCATCGATATTTTGCGCTGAATAAATATCATCTCTTTCATAGTTAAACATATCTAGATCTATCGTATAATTTGATTTGATATGTAATATTGGAACTCCTGCATAAAGCGCCTCAACGGCTGCTCCCGTCATTGTATAAACAAGAAGATCGGTTTTTTTAAGAAGTTCAGGTACTGTATCATCTGAAACATTTAGATTTGGAGGGTAGAGCTCACTATATTTCTTGATGATATTATGGTTTATTGCTGGATGATATTTTACTGTTATTTGGCACCATTCTTTATTTCCAAATGATTCGATTACTTTCACTAATAATTCTAATGTTTCATTGGTACTTACAGATGGAGTTACCAAGATGTTATATACTGTCTTTTCATAATCTTTATCAAATCTAACATCACTTTTAGCATATAAATAGCTGTATCTTATTGCACCCCCTGTGATTAATTTTTCAGGTGGGTAATTCTCATCTCTGAAATTATTTGTAAAATATGGTCCATTCGTAACAATTTTATCAGGAATTGGTATTATTTTAGCTTCCTGTTTTGTGAAATAATATGATAAAAGCATTTTTGGTGATGTAGAATGCTGATATCCAATAATAGTTGAAGTCGGATAATATTTTTTCATACTGTAACAAAACATTTTTTCATCTACGTAATTCTCATAAAGAGTTATGCATGAATCAAAATGTATATTTGAATCATTTAAGTTTTTGACAATATCAACATATAGCAATGCATCAATAAAACGCTGTTTGTCTTTCTTAAAATCGTTTTTTATCAAATAGGTGATATCTAAATCATTAAACAATGGGTATATTGTTGAGATTGGCAATTTAACAAACAGTTTTGAAAAAATATTTTTAATTGTTAAAAACGAATGTGGAATTATAAAATATTCATCTGAATTAATCATCAGCTTAAGAGTTTTTTTATTAATGTTACTGGTGTAAGGTAAAATTAAAATAGATTTCCCTTTTGATATTAAATATTCGTTCAAACTGCCGAGATATGCACTTTGATAATATCCATTTAAATCAAATGAACGGTAGTCAATCCAATCCCTTACCAAGACATTAGGGTTGTTGTTTATAGCGTATTGGATAGTGTTCAGTTTGTATTTATATTTCACAAGTAAAATGTATTGTATGTGTTTCAATGCATAATGATTTTTGTATGCGATGGTTTTTATTCTATCTTTCAAAATGTTGAGTAGGTCTTCTGCATCGTTGTTGATATACTTGATCTCATATTTATTAGAATAGTTTTTAATTATTGTTTTTCGCAGTGCATGATTATCCACAAAAATCACTAAATCAGTCGCCTGATAGGTTGTGAGTAATTGGTAGCAAACTTTTAGGTAACATATATATAAAAAAGTTGTAGATATAAATGGATTTTTTTCAGATATTGTTGTGGCCCACCACTCAGATTCTCCAACATTTAGATCACCAATGTATTCAAGGTAAGATTCTCTTAATAAATGAGCATTTTCTTGTAATATGTTGGTAATATTAATTTGTTCGCCACGGTCTCCTATCTTTTTTTTCATATGAAGCGATTTCAACACATTTTCAGATAAAAATGCCCATTTATAACCATTGTCACCAATTATTTTCGAAATTTTACGAATACTACGTGTAGTTGGTGGACAGATGATTATATTATTTCTTGCCATATTCAAAGATCCATATATTGATATTTTACAGTATCGTCTTTCATCAACTGTTTCACTATCTCAAGATCCTCGGGGGTATCTACGCTAATCTTTGCGTCTTTGATCCTGACCGCTCTCATTTTGACACAATGTTCCAATACTCTCAGATACTCGTTATACTCAATGATTTCAAGAGGTGTTGGTTCCCACGAGGCATATTTGAGCAAAAAATGTTTCCTGAATGGAACAATAAAGCACATCTTGAGTGTCTCTTTGATAGGAGTTCGTGCATTACTGGGTAGGTCTGTTCGTGAACAGTACATAATATTGTCCTCCAGGTCCAGCACAGCTTTAATATCTGATGTGCTATTCATTTTTGTATATGGCGTAACTCCAACAGCTATCTGTAATGTAGGATCTTCGATAAGCGGTTTTACAAGTGCATCGATATGCTTTGGATTGACAAGCGGTTCATCACCCTGGATGTTCACCACAACATCACAATCGATGTACTGGCAGGCTTCAGCTAACCGGTCGGATCCGGTTCGATGATGAACACCTGTCATAATAACGTTGATGTTGTAAGATTCTCCTATTTTTTTGATCAATTCGCTGTCTGTGACCAGATAGACGTCATCCAGACTTTCAGCTAATTCCGCTCTTTTGCAAGTGTGGATTACCATTGGAATTCCTAAGATATCTATTAATGCCTTCTCAGGTAGTCGGGAAGACTCAAGTCTTGCTGGCACCATTCCTACCACTTTCAAAATTCATCCTCCTTTATTGGTCCTGTCTAATATCAGAAATATCAGTATATAACGATTCAAATGCCTGGTAAATGATCGTACAATCTGGTAATAATGTTATGAATTGCATACCCATTTCAACCATCCACAACATGTCATTTTTGTTCTTGGCAACGTAACCACCAGCAGCAATGCCCCTTTCGTTTATTTTATTGATACAGGTCTCAAGATGTTGCTTCACCACCGGATGATCTACCTGACCAGGGTGCCCAACTGCCTGGGATAGGTCATAGGCACCTATATAGATCAGGTCCACTTTATCTTGGACTCCTTCGATATTTAGTATTTCATCAAGGTTCTCTATGCCATCCTTTCCTTCCAAAACCAATATTATCATTGTTTGTTCATTTTGTAATGTGCTGTGATTACCTACCTTATTGGGTGAATAACCACCAGCTCTTGTAAATGGGGAAAATCCTCTATTTCCCAAAGGATAGTATTTTGCACATGAAACAGCCAATTCGGCATCTTCTCTGGATTCTATGTGGGGTACTATTACTCCATGTGCCCCTATATCAAGGGCTTGTAGTATCAGAGCTTCATCATTTTTTGCGACCCTGACCAATGGTGCACAGTTCTCATTTTCAGCGGCTCTTATCATATCCTCAACAGCTTCAAAACCATGTGGTCCATGTTCCATGTCTATGATCACAAAATCCATGCCTGTTGAAGCTACTACATTTATGACGGAAGATGAGGGGATGGTACACCATGGACCAACAACAACACCGCCATCTTTTAATGTTCTTTTCATGTTGTACATTTCTTTCATAGCATCCACATCAATAATATTAACTGATCTTAATTTTAGATACACTTTTTGCTATATAAGGTGTAATCGCATTCAGTTGTTCATATGAAGAAAGTCCTGTAAGCACACCGATCGAAGCCTTCAGGTCAGCATTGATCCCGATCTGTACATCTGTGATTGCATCACCGATCATAACAGCATTCGATTTATCAACTTTAAGGGTATCCAGTATCACATGGATCATCTCTGGATCTGGTTTTGAATTGCGTACCAGATTAGCGCCGATGACACAATCGACTTTGTTACTAATACCCAAAAAATCCATTGCAATTTTTGCTCTTTGAGTTGTGTCGGTTGTAGCAACTGCAATCTTACATCCATGATTTATGATCTCATCTATAAGTTCATAAACACCATTGATGGGTCTGATGAATTGCTCTAGGTTCTCTGAAGATAATTCATCAACTTCATCAAAAACATCAATGCACAGTTTCTCCATTTCAGGATAGTCGATCGATGCCAGATAATCTGCAGCTGTCTGCAAAACAACCTGTTTTTTTTTGATTCCAACCGGCCCCTCCGGTCTCAATTTTCTGGCTTCAATATCGATACCCATTGCATACAATAAATTGTTCTGATACTCTTTTCCAAGTCCCAACCGTTCACAGATGAACCTGGCTCTAAGACCGATTATCTGTGACCAATAGTGGTAGAGATCCATGAGTGTCCCATCTTTATCAAAAATAACCAGCTCAATTCCATCAATCGTTTGATTGTTAATTTGAATCTTGATCATATTGGTCCTTCATGAACTTAAGATTTATCTCAACCAGTCCTTCAGCTATGTACACTGCTTCTTTTATCAGAGAAATATCATCTTCAAAGTTATCCCGGGATATCACTGGTCCTACGATCCTTCGAGCATAAGTCCCAAGAGATACTCCGTTCAAACCGACATTGCATAACCTGGCAAGTTCTGCGGTTTTACTATTTGTACCTCCGGAACCCAGCAACATTACCGGAATCTTACTTTTTTGTACAATATCAGCAATTGCTATTGCCTGAAGGGTTGTATTGAAATTATCACTGCCCCCACTCATGGGATCGCCATCTGCCTGGATTATGGTTCTGTTTCCTGTTATATCGTAAACGTCCTTTATCCGCTGAATTAAATGTCTATTTGAAAGTTGAGATCTGTCAAGACACATACTGATGAAGTTGTCAGGTACCAGTCTGTTAATCAACTTCCAGTCTTCTATCACAGCTTCATCATCGTCGATAATTGCATGCAGTTCCAGATTTTCAGCGCCTGCAGCCAAACATCCTGGCAGAGTCTCATTAAAATCTATTTTTTTATGATAAAAACCAATAGCTTCGGATGGACATACCTTTGCACAAATTCCACAGCCAATGCAACGATATTCAAGAACTATAAAATTTTCAGTAATTGCCTCCTGTTCACATGCTTTCTGACACAGACCGCATTGAGTACATTGTTCTTGATATATGGTGGCTTTACGCACATGCGGGTCACCTTTTAGACCTACACTGACGTTTATGAAGGGACGATCTTTGATCTCCCTACCTAGCAAAGGAGCCAACTCAAATGCCTTATCAATGCCTGCCATACATGATTTTACAACATCAATGTTTGCAGATACATCTATGCCATTGGCACCAGCAAGGGTATAGACCATAGCCAGTTTGAATACTTCTTCTGGATCTTCATTACCAGCACCACAGACCACTTTAAAATAACAGCGCTCTTGGAGGATATGTTTCAATTCGTTATACCGGTTCATATATTATCATTTCAGTTCATTTCGAAAATCATCTGGTTTCCCCAGGATCGCGTTAGATATAATTAGTTATGCCTTTATAGTAAGAGCGATGACTCGTTGGAGTAAGTATATGTATACCCTCCTTTCCATTTTCCAAAAGGTATTTTTCAATTTGATTCAAAAAAAGTTCGTTCCATTGCTGCCTCTCTAATAAATAAGCCTCTTCAGTGGGTTCAACTTTTTCATCATAGAATAAGCTCTTTTTGATATTCTCTGTGTTCGTATAGCCATCCATTCCTGCTACAAATATACGATTTGCTCCCATTACAATAGCAACACCAATGAGCAACACTGATATTGTACGGCAATTCGATTGTAATCTTCCATTTTGTATGGCAAAATTGGAATCCAGAACATCCCTGAAATAAAGGGTTTCATAATCAAAGTTTATGTACTCAGTGATCATCTCCTGTGGAATGTTTTCTCCAATCAGTAATTTAGACCTGGAATCAACAGTATCACCATACATTGTAAAACGCTTTTTATTATTGAATGCATGATAATGTGGAACGAACATACCGCCCAGATAGTTAGCTCCCAAAATGATGGGATTATACTTTTTAATAAACAAATTTATTCTATCTTTGTATTCTTTCAAGCTGGGGCCATTTGCCAATACTAAAAAATCCCGTCCAGCATGTTGGTTAATATAAGGAACATGCACTTTATTTTCATTATCGTGTTCTTTTAAATGCAGTTTTTCTTCAGATTTGTATATCTGGTCAAATCTACCTATTATGCCTTTTTCAATAAGGTTTTGTACAATTGAACGGTCGAACCCTACAGGGTTCATTTCTTCAATTATTTCCATTACTTTCCATATGTCTTCAATTGAATATTCTCTTCTGTCGACCAGGTCTTTTGCGTAGTATGGATGACACTTGAACATTCCAGAAAGCATGTACGGGAGTTGATACCCCCATGGGTTCTTTTTCTTGATCTCAATAAAATACTTATCGAGAACGTTCAGGATCGGAATTACATTATATCGGTCTCTGCTCTGCATTTGCATATAAGCAATGAGTGTTTCAATTGGAAGATTCCCGGCACCTCTACCCATTCCATATATCGACCCGTCTACAATATCTACTCCAACATTTATTGCTTCTAAGGTGTTGGCAAATGCCATTTGTAGACTGTTATGGGGATGAAATCCCAGTTTGATGTTATCAAGTTCTAAAAAAGGTTCAAAAATAGATCTTATTTGATTGGGAAAGATCGAACCGTAACTATCTGCAATGTAAAAGTAATCCATATTTGATTGTTCAATGGCGTTTTTTAGTTCATCTCTTTCTTTTAGCGTATAACTTGTAAATCCCATAGTCTGTAGTGAAGTTTCATATCCCTTCTCTTTTATCTTTTCAAGCAGGGCAATGGCCTTGAAAGCATTGTTCTTATGGACAGCAATACGGATAACATCTGCCATGCTATCTTCACATTCACTGAGATGCTCCAAGTCGATCTTACCATAATCTCCCATCAAGGCAATCTTAGAACCTTTGATACCACCTATTACATCCTGCATATCTTCTTCTGAAGTAAAACGCCATCGACCATACTTCTTCGGATCAAAATATTTTTCAGATCCCCTGTACCCTATCTCTACGATATCCACTCCGCTTTTAGAGAGTGCACGGTAGACCTCTCTGACCAGGCCCTTATCAAACTGCCAGTTATTGATGTAACCGCCATCACGAATCGTGCAGTCCAATATTTTGATTTCTGGAGATGAAGATTTCATATTGATATTATTCCCTTTATATGTGGATTGTATCTACTTTTGACAATTGTGATTAACCTTAGTTTTTTTTAAAGATCACTAGTTTATTTAATACACAGTTTTCAATACTTAAAAATCCTTCTTTGCAAACAGTATCTCCGAAAGATTTCCTACACTTTTTGACCTGAACTCCATTTTTGTCCAAGATCTTCTATAATACCTTTATTTCAACAGGAAATCGGAACATTTATACATTATTAGTATATACATAGTAT
>JAYEHR010000023.1:0-1996 GCA_034659615.1 Methanobacteriota archaeon
GCATGGGGACCTCCGGCAGTCGGAACCAGTATCTTGTGAATATCATCCCAATCCTTTCCTTCTTCGAACCGGAACATGACCACATCACATTTTGCCTTGAGAAGTATTGGATCAATGGTACTTCCAAGTACGAAGTCACGCCTGAAGGTCCTGCCTCTCCACCCCATCAGGACCATATCCGGTTCTTCTTCCTCGATCGTATTCAGGATTATATCAGAAGCCGTCCTTCCGACCTTGATGATCCCACCTGCAGGAACGTCCGTAGACGCAATAAGCTCCTGGATAAGTTCCCTCTTTTCATCAATATATCTATCCGCTGCCGAGAAAGGTGTTTGTTCCGGAAGTGTAAGAACGTTCAGGAAGATCACCTGAGCATTTTTCTCCTCTGCGATGCAGCTGGCGAACTGGGCAATCTTTTTGGCACCAGCAAGGTCCCTCACAGGAACCAGTATCCTATGACCCTCCTCTTCAACAGGTTTCTCCTCGTAGACCTTCTTCATGACCTCCTTTGCCCGACTCATGATCTCTTTTTCAGAGTAGGATATGAAGACAAATGTGCCCAGGATTATCCACAATACAGTGATCCCAACAACAAAACCCGTATGCTCGATCTCAGTTATCAGATAATATCCAATAATAGCCTGGACCATAATAGCCAGCAGGGGTAGGTAAGGAGCAAAAGGCATTTTAAATGCCCTCTTAAGGTCCGGTCGTCTAAGTCTGAGTATGATCAATACTGAATTTACCAGGATGAAAAGGATGAGGAACATCACATCCGCTGCTGAAGCAACGGTCTCGATAGGAGCAAGGGTCATGGAAGCAATAATGAAGTAACTAAAGAGGATGGCATAATGGGGGGTTCGTCTCTTTTCGTGTATCCTTGAAAGAGCTTTGGGAAGATACCCTATCCGTCCAAGAGCAAAAGCAACCCTTGATGATGAATATACCGTTGCGTTCATGGCACTTACGGTTGAGACAAGACCTCCAGCAATGATCAGGAATGAACCAAATATCATGATCTGGTCTGCAACTCGTATCATACTGAACTCAGCGAGCTCACCCAGATACATCCAGCTTGGCATACCAACATCAATAGCACCGATCAATGCGAAAGCAACGATGATATAGATGATAACTGCAACTCACAGGGAGATCAATATCGCTTTTGGTATGTTCTTTTCAGGATTTTTTACCTCCTCGCCGCTCTGGACGATGATCTCATAACCTTCAAATGCGATGAACGTAAGACCCATGGCAACCAGAACACCGGTAAAACCATTGGGTAAGAAAGCGGGAGCACCGGTGAATGTTGTGACCCAGTCAGGTTTTAGCAGTGTTTTTGATATCCCGAATCCGGCAAACGCGACAAGGATCGTGATCTTGAACATCGTTACAAACCCACCGATCCTCCCGCTCTCCTTTGCACCCATATAATTGAGAAGTGCCATCAAGGTCACAATGACAAATGCAGATATATTCAGCAAAATACCCTGGGGGATCAGGTCAATGCCCATAAAATTGACCACCAGTTCGGAAAAGAAGGCTCCGAAGGTGACAGCATAAAGAGCACATGCTATCGTGTGTGCAGCCCAGTCCACCCATCCTGCCAGGAATCCGAAGTGATCACCCATACCCTCCTTGACCCACAGATAACTCCCCCCTGCCTCGGGGATCGCAGAACCAAGTTCCGCATAGGCCAGGCCCGTGAAGGTCGCAACGATACCGTTCAACAAGAAGGCCAGCAGTACTGCAGGACCGGCAATACCTGTAGCTATGCCGGTGAGAGCGAATATTCCCGCCCCGATCATACCGGCAATACCGATCATCGTAATGTCGAATAGTGTCAGGTCCCTGCTAAGGCTCACACGTATATTGTCATCTGGCACAGTGGAAGGGAAACTGTGTATTCACTTAAAAGCTTTTTCTTTCACATTGATGACGATTATGGGCAGTACGGCAGTACTGTGCAATTCCATAATAGACCATTAATACCACT
>JAYEHR010000023.1:2096-5063 GCA_034659615.1 Methanobacteriota archaeon
GCACCACCACTGCACCACCACTGCACCACCACTGCACCACCACTGCACCACCACTGCACCACCACTGCACCACCACTGCACCACCACTGCACCACCACTGCACCACCACTGCACCACCACTGCACCACCACTGCACCAAGACCATCGAATCCTTCAAATACTCCCATAACACAATAAGGATGTCTCCGAATGTATCATATCAACAAATTTTCAAGGAACTTCCAATATAAACCATGCTCTACCGCACCCTGGGACAGACCGGTGAGAGCGTATCCATCCTTGGCCTGGGATGTATGCGCCTGCCCATTCTTGACGAAGATCCCGCACACATTGACGAAGCAGCAGCCACCAGGATAATCCATCATGCCATCGATCACGGTATCAATTATATCGACACTGCTTACCCTTATCACGAAGGGGAGAGCGAACCTTTCCTTGCCAGGGCCCTGCAGGGGGGCTACCGGAAGCGGGTCAACCTGACAACAAAAATGCCATCATGGCTCATCGATTCCCGGCAGGACATGGATGACTACCTCAACGAACAGCTTGAGAGACTGGATACCGACCACATCGATTTCTACCTCATCCATACCCTGAACCGTGACTACTGGCCAAAGCTCACCAGACTCGGTCTTTTCGACTTCCTTAACCAGGCCCGTCAGGACGGCCGCATCCGCTATACCGGATTCTCCTTCCATGATGAGGTCGGTCTTTTCAAACAGATCGTGGATGCTTATCCCTGGGATATCTGCCAGATCCAGTACAACTATCTTGACACTGAATACCAGGCTGGCCGGGAAGGACTGCTATATGCCGCACAAAAGGGGCTGGGTGTGGTCATCATGGAACCCCTGCGCGGAGGGTGTCTGGCAGAGATGGTGCCTGACGACATCAGGCAGGTATGGAACAAGAGCCAAAATAAACGCAGCCCGGCCGAGTGGGGACTGCAATTCCTCTGGGACCAGCCCCAGATCAGCACCGTCCTGAGCGGCATGAGTACAATGGGCCAGCTCCAGGAGAACATCGAGACATCCGAGCAGGGATATCCGAACTCTCTCTCCGAGCAGGAGCGGTCCCTTATAGCCGAGGTCAGTGAGCTATATCGCACGAAGCTTAAGGTCAACTGCACAGGGTGCCACTATTGCCTTCCCTGTCCGGCAGGCGTGAACATCCCCCTGGTATTCAAATATCTTAACAATGCCATGATGTTCAATAACCTTCAGAAAGCCAGGAAGATGTACGCAGACCATGTTGGGAATGATCGAAAAGCTTCCAACTGTATCGATTGCGGCCGCTGTATCGAACACTGTCCCCAGGACATTCCTATTACCGAAATGCTGGACGAGGTCGTGAGATTGTTGGAAGACAACGATCGATAATACAATCGATAGCACAATCAATAATAATATCTTCCACTACGTACTCTCGTTATGAGGAGATTCCATGCACGATCAGCGTAATACAATGCTTGCCAATGAGAACATAGGCAACCTTATCGTTAAACTGGCATCTCCTGCTATTGTTGGACTGGTGATGCAGGCTGTCTATAACCTGGTCGATACCATTTTTGTTGGCAGGGGTTTGGGAGATCAGAGCATGCTGGGCATCGCCGGTATCTCGGTAGCCTTCCCGGTACAGATGCTCATGATGGCCATCGCCCTGGGAGTTGGGATCGGCGGTGCCTCCATCATCTCCCGCTCCCTGGGAGCCGGCAAACTGGAACGCGCCGAGCGCACCGTTGGCAACATGGTCACCATGGTCATACTTGCAAGTCTCATCTTTACTGTTCTGGGACTTATGTTCATGGAACCGATGCTCGCCCTTTTTGGAGCCTCCTCAACTGTCATGCCCTTTGCCTCTGAATACACCTACTACATACTCATAGGGACCGTGTTCTTCACATTCTCCACAGCCATGAGCAACGCTATCAGGGCAGAGGGGAACACTTTCTTCGCAATGGCCCTCATGCTCGTGGGAAGCATCACCAATATCATCCTGGACCCCATATTCATTTTTGAGTTCGGCATGGGAATAAAGGGTGCCGCCATTGCCACAGTGATCTCCCAGATATTGAGTACACTCATGGTCATCTACTATTATGCATCCAACCGTGCTACGGTCTCTTTTGTTCCCCACACTCTCCGGCCCGATCCCTCCATCATCCAGGAATCCACGTACATCGGCATGTCGGAATTCCTGTTCAATGTCATGGAAAGCTCCCTCTTCCTTCTCTTCAACCAGAGCCTGCTATACTATGGCGGAGATGTGGCCATTGCTGTTTTTGGTATCATCATTAAGGTCTTCATGCTCACCCTCATGCCCATCATCGGCATCAAGCAGGCTATCCAACCCATCTTTGGATTCAACTACGGAGCCAGCAACTTTGATCGTGTGAAACGGACCATCTCACTATCCTCCTACATCGCAACCGGCCTATGCCTTCTCAGTACTATTATCGTCTTCCTGATCCCCGAGCAGATCATCCTCATCTTCAGCGACGATCCTGCTCTTGTATCCATGGGAGTGCCGGCCCTGAAGATCTGTTACCTGATGATGCCTTTCATCGGGGCACAGGTGGTAGCCACCGCTCTTCTCCAATCCCTGGGTAAATCAAAGGAATCCCTGATCCTCACACTCTCAAGACAGATCATATTCCTCCCGCCTCTTGTAGTGATCTTTCCCCTGTTCTTCGGTCTCACAGGCGTATGGCTCTCATTTCCCGTGTCTGATTTTCTCGCAGCCGTAGTAGCCGTGATCCTAATGCAAAAAGAAGCAAGAAAACTTGACCATTGAGTTTGGTATTGTTCAATGATCATAAAAAGAAATAGTGAGAAGTCTACTTTGAGTATTATATGATAAATATTTTGATAGATCATTCATCAGAACACATACATCACTCAACGATCTCGGTCGGGATCTCCTCAAGATCGCAGAAATCCGATCTGAAATTGTATGCTCCAGCATTGA
>JAYEHR010000024.1:0-21508 GCA_034659615.1 Methanobacteriota archaeon
TGAGCCGTCTCTGCGTGGGATCGCTCCCACGTCTGATAGGCATCCACGATCTCCTGGCCTTCCAGGAATACGAAGTTGTGGAGCTGGGCATACGTCCGGGCATCCTCCCTGGACAGGGCAGCGCCGGTGCGGTCGTCCAGCATCTCGCAGACCACCATGGCAGGGGTGATATCGGCCATCCTCGCAATGGCAATGGAGAGCTCGGTCTGGCCGCGGCGCTCATCCACAAGCCTATCAGCAGCGCGTAGCAGGGCCACGTGACCCGGCGTGCGGAACTCGGCGCCGAAATCAACATTTTCTCCAGCCAATGTGCTCTTTACTATCTCGCCCAGTTTATTGATCGTCAGGGCCCGGTCATTGTCCGGTATGCCGGTACGGGTATCACGGTGGTTGACCCACAACGAGAAGGATGAGCGGTTGTCATAGGCCAGGTCGCCTCCCTGCTCCACAATGGGGCCCAGGGAGGGGGTGTCCTTTGCTGCGTTGCGGATCACATCAGCGATCAGCGGCAGGCCCAGCTTTGCGGAGGCATTGCCGTCCAGAGCCACACAGATCAGGCCGCCGCCGTCCCGGCGCATCCAGCGGACGTCGTCCGGAGAGACTGCAGTAGCTGGAATGACAAAATCCGTCTCTCCCTCACGGTTATCCGAATCATAGATAAAGAACATCTCACCCTTCTGTGCAGCTTTGATCGCATGCTGGATATTTTCACTGAACATATTATTATCTGACATCAATATCACTCACCTAAAAAATTTTCCATTACCACTACTCTCACCTCATCTCCATCCTGCAGCTTGAGCACCTTGCGCAGGTTCATCGGTGCGATGATCTCCAGCAGATCTGTCGGATAATGGCTCCTCTCGGGCACCACTACCGCCCCATGTATCCCTTCCAACTCAACAGGATAGCAACGACATGCACCAAAGGTGCGCTGCCCATTTGTGAACCCGGAGATCGAAATACTGGCCCTGATACATCTTCTGTCCAGTATATCAGCACTGAAACCGGTGAGGCGGATGTTGAGGGTCCCGGGGAAGGGCGTGAAGTGCAACTTCCCATCGAACTGCTTGCGATAGCCCTCCTGCCCTATATAGTACTGGCCTTCGCCCAACCCTGTGACCACATGACCGTACATCTCGATCTCCTGTCCCCCACCATTTACCGAGAAGATGCGGCGATAATCCTCATACTCTCTTCTAAGAAGATTGACCCCATTATGGGTCAGGGATACCAGCTGTCCGCCAGCCACGATCATCCGATCGATCATCTCCTCGCCCTCCAGCTGCTTCAACATCCTTGCCGCAGTCTTGGAACTGATGGGAGTATCTTCTGCAAACTCACTGGACGATATCTTTAGTGGACGATCCACCGCACCCAGCAGAGCCAGTCGTTTCAGGAACTCGATCCTATGCATTCATAATCCTCATGGTATCTTAAATATGAGACCTATCTCAAATATGAGATAATAGCAGATAAAGATTGTGTTATAGCAGGTTTATCAGGAGTGCCAGAGTGCAAACTAAAACACCATATTCAGATTATACCAGATCATACTCAGATAACTACTTCACACAAGAGAGAAAAGAGAATAATGAAAAAGGAATTATTGCCAGACAGGAGACCCCGATGCTGAGCCTATCAGACCTGCGATCAGAGAACAGACCGGATATGGATAACTGGAAAGACAAAGTGTATCAGGTCATCTTCGAAGCCGATACACCATTGGGAAAATATTTCGATATAGGTTTGATCATCTGCATACTGGCAAGTGTCACTGTCGTGATGCTGTGTAGCGTGGATAGCATACGTGCTGAATATCAAACAATCCTGTGGTCACTCGAGTGGTTCTTCACACTTCTTTTCACAGCAGAATATGTCCTGCGACTTATATGTGTGCGGAGCAAGATGCGGTATGCAACCAGTTTTTTCGGGATCATCGACCTGCTGGCCGTCATCCCGACATATCTCACCATCTTCCTGCCAGGTGGCCAGTATCTGATGGTGATTCGTATCCTGAGAATGCTCAGGATCTTCAGGGTACTGAAACTCGTCCAGTACCTGCAGGAGGTCGACCTGCTGATGAGGGCCATGAGAGACAGCAGCCGGAAGATCATCGTTTTCTTTTTCGCAGTTCTCAACCTGGTGATCATCCTGGGGTCTATGATGTATGTGATCGAGGGACAAGAGCATGGTTTCACCAGCATACCGAAAAGTATCTACTGGGCTATTATCACCATGACCACCGTGGGTTATGGAGATATCGTGCCCATCACACCACTGGGTCAGACACTGGCTTCCGTTATAATGATACTGGGTTATTCGATCATAGCTCTTCCCACGGGGATCGTGACACATTCCATCATCAAGATCACCGAAGGTGAAAAGGAGAAGGATCTTGAGATCAGGGAGGAGACTCACGAGGTTGTGTTGAACATGGGATGCCCGGGATGCGGTTTCGCCGGACACGACATTGATGCCCGGTACTGCAAATTCTGTGGCACAGAACTCAAACCGCTCAACCTGGAGGATTAAGAAGTAAGGACAGGACGATCATTCCATGAATGGCGTGGGATGGGATGAATGTCGAAGATTATATGTATTGTTATTGTATTCTAATAATCACCTAATGTTATGATTATGAAGGTGTTAATATGGAACTCAATGGAGTAGAGATCGAAGATACATTCGCAGAAGCGTTTCCAATCAAGATAGCACGTGTACTGATCACAGCCGCAACCGAGCGATGGGCCAATGTAGCCGCACAGGAAGCCACCGGGTTTGGCACATCTGTGATCATGTGCCCTGCAGAGGGAGGAATCGAAAAGTTCGTGACCGGTGACGAGACGCCCGACGGCAGACCAGGAGTATATATCCAGATCTGTACCTTTGGCTACAAGTCACTGGAAGAGCAGCTGCTCGAGCGCATAGGGCAATGTGTCCTTACGGCACCCACAACTGCAGTGTTCAATGGTCTGCCGGATGCCGAGAAACAGTTCGATACCGGATTCAAGCTCAAATTCTTCGCCGATGGTATGGAGTCCGAAACAGAGGTTGCAGGAAGAAAAGCATACAAGATACCAATGATGGAAGGAGACTTCATCGTCGAACATTCCATCGGTGCCGTTGGTGGCGTCGCTGGAGGTAACTTCTTCATCCTTGGTGACAGCCAGATGAGCGCACTCACAGCAGCAGAGGCCGCAGTGGACGCCATCCAGAAAGTAGAAGGTTCGATCACCCCGTTCCCTGGCGGTATTGTGGCCAGTGGTTCAAAGGTCGGCGCCAACAAGTACAAGTTCCTCAAGGCAACCGCAAACGAGAAGTTCTGCCCATCCATCAAGAAAGATGTGGAAGGGACCGAGATCCCAGATGACGTTGAAGCTGTCTACGAGATCGTGATCAACGGTCTTAACACTGACGTTGTGAGGGATGCAATGCAGGTCGGTGTCAAAGCCGCCGTGACGATCCCCGGCATAAAGAAGATCACAGCAGGCAACTTCGGTGGGAGTCTGGGACCATACAAGTTCGATCTGCGCGACATTGTCTGAAGCCAGATCACCAACAAACAACATATTTTCAAATTCAGATATCCGGCTCCAGATCCAGATTACGCTTCTGGAGCGCGGAACGAGGTATCTCCCTACGGTCGATACCTCCTTTTCTATGTTTTCGATCCGTATGCTTTAGTCTGCTTGAACGTGATCCTGACTGTAAATCAGAATCTCCCATAAAATCTTCGATCTTACATGATAGTGAAAGTAGACGCGCCCTACCGAAGTGCGACTCGGGGGCTTGCGGGCTCCAGAATCGCAACTCTGGATTGAGAATCTCACAACCCGATCGTCCGCAACCCTGCGCCGATCAGCTCCGTTGGATCGATCCCCGTGACCTGTATCATCACATAGACCCCAAGGAAAGTGCCGATCATGCTGCCGATGTTGGCCAAGGCCGCAACCAGTACCACACGGAAGAAGTTGTTCTTCAGCATCTCGCTGGTGCTCTCGATCTCGACCAACTGCTTGAAATCTTCGGTCGTTGGATGACGCTGTTTGGCTTCCATCAGCCCGGCGAACCATCCAGCTGCCATCATGGGATTAAGGGATGTCAGCCATGCCACACCAAAAGCCGTGATAATTGAATACGGATGACCCCTGGCGATGGCAGCCCCCAGAGCACTGAGCACACCGTTGATGATGAACCACCAGCCGAATGCCAGAAGCAACTGATCCAGCGGTGTGCCGGACAGTATCAGTAGTGCGAAAGTAGCAAGGGCAATACCCACAATGCCAACCCCCAACACCTTCATGATGCTGAATCCTTTCTTTGGCACCTGGGTAATCTGCCCGAGCGGCGGTATGGTAGATGGATCCTTGAGATACTTCTCGATCCCGGGTTTATGCCCGGCACCCACAACAGCCACGATCCTTTTGCCTCCGCCTGATGCCACGCGCAACAGGCTGCCTGCAATATAGGCATCCCGCTCATCGATCAGCACACCGGCAGCGTTAGGTGAGACCGCACGCAGCTCATCAGTAAGCATTGCCACCATATCCTGGTCAGTGATGTTGTCCATGTCGATATCCTTACTGCCTCCAATACCCAGAGCCGCTGCGACCAGGGTGCCGACAATGCGCAACTTTTCAAAGAATCCCATCTTACTCCAGAAACGCTGCAGTGTGATCTGTATATCCCGATCGACCAGAGCGACCTGTGCACCCTGGGCCTCAGCCGTATCGATGGCGATCACCATCTCAGCACCGGGCTGCACTCCCATCTCATCGCCTATCTTCTTCTGCACGTAGGCAAGGAGCAGGTGCACCAGGAAAAAATACACCTTTCCCTCGGCAAGAAGTTCCTTGACAGGTATATCCGAGGTCTTCGCCTCGCCCTTGAGTGCCTCATACCTGCCTCGACAGAGCTCAACGGCCACAACGTCCGGCTGCTGCCGCTCGATGGTCTCGACCACCTCATCCACACTCTTCTGAGATACATGAGCCGTTCCCACAATAGTGATCTGGGAAGGAGGTTTCATGGAAGTCGTGGATGTCGTGGAAGCCACAGGATCCACAGGAGCTGCGGAATTTGCAGAATCGGTCTGAGACAATGGCTCCACAGCATGATCGTTACCTGCATGTTCGTATGATGCCGTATTGAACCGATACTCCACCGCATCCTGTTGAGAATCTGTGATCGTGACTTCGTTATCCTCAGTTTCATCCATATTCCTATCACTCACTCAATAACGTCATTGTATGCATCAGGTCGGTCCTGGACAAAATGCCTACAACAACATCATCATCCATCACTATAAGTCGTCCAATATTATTGGATGTTATCAACTTAAAAGCATCCGATGCCGGGGCATCCATTGATATTGATACCACATCCCGGGTCATCACGTCGGATATCAGGGCACTGAAACGCTCCAGAGGCATCACTTTACGCACGTCTGTAAACGTGACGATCCCTTTTAAAACATCATGCTCCATCACAGGGTAACCCATATGTTTGTGCTCGAACATGAATTGTGTCAGCTGCTCGATGGTCAATGACGGAGGCACAGAAACCACATCCGAAGTCATCACATCCCTGATCTTCACCTTTTCCAGCGTTGTGGTTACCATTGTAGCGCGATACTCTCCTGATGCACCCATGTATACAAATATCGCTATCATTAACAACCACGGGTTCCAGGGACTCGACATGAGACCCAATAGTGCCATCAAGAGAGCAAACATCTTACCAACGTTCGCCGCAGTATGTGTAGCTTCTACATAGCTCATCTTCCGTGCATACCAAGCTCGCAGGATGCGCCCTCCGTCCATGGGAAACGCAGGAAGGAGATTGAACATCCCCAGAACAATGTTAATTGATCCCAGTATCAGGACAAGCCGATACGGTGACGTAAGAGTATAAGCAGGTAGCAAGTAGGAGAGAACAAAATTGGATGTTAGGAGAATCGATCCTATGATGAAACTAACCATAGGTCCTGCGAATGCCATCTTCGCCTCCTGCGCAGGGTCACGGGGAATCTCCTCCATGGACGAGATCCCACCGATCAGGAAAAGTGTGATGTTATCTACCTTAAACCCGTACTTCTGTGCAAAATACGAATGACCGAGCTCGTGTAGGAGCACACACGTAAAGAGAAGCACAGTACACAATAGGGACAGTACATATTGCAGCGGTGGTTCTATGTCAGCAAAACCATAAGGTGCAGAGTTCACCGCAAATACCATCGCAAAGATCGGTAAGACCATGAGAAACGTGATATGTAACTTAATATCAATCCCCATCACCGTACCGATCTTAAAAGAAGTTTTCATATGTGAACATTGTCTATGTTATCGTATTTAGTTCTATCCAGCAAGAGTTTAGGGTGAATACAATGGCAGTAAATACTTTCAACCCACTTGGCTTACAGGTATATAACCACACAACATACTCTGTATCAGTCACGGATTCGATGAACACACGCCTTTACACGCTTCAAGGCTAGGTGTCATCGATCATCCCCTCATCCGTGTCATATAATTATATATTTTCCTCCATATTCCCTACATCCTTCACATTCCCCACATCTTCATAGTTTCCCAGATCTTCCACCACTACAACCAGATCCTGTAAGAACAACTCCATACTCTCACGTGTTACATGAGGCATTATCACAAGTCTCAGAGCCTCAGGATTACGGGCTATGGATACATGCCATCCGAACTCCTCACGCAGTACCTCTCTCACCCTGTGAGGTTCAGGCACTACAAGAGACACAATATTCATTACAGGCTTGATCACAGGTTCAAATCCTTCTCTCCTAGCTCCGGCTACAAAATCAGCAGTGATATTCATACAACCTTGCACGATCTCTTTGTAACCCGATCTCCCTAGATATTTCATTACTGCATAGGTCGATGCCACAGCTGCACCACTCCTGGTACCTGTCAGAGAATACTGGCTACTGATAGTGAGATAAGGGGTATGTACCCGAAGATTATCAAGATATTTACGTTCCCTGAACAACAGCCCCCCTGAAGGTATGGTGCTAAGGCCCATCTTATGAGGATCAATAGTAACAGACGTAACTCCCTTAAGTTCAAAATCAAAATCAAAACCATGTGATGGATATGAAGGATCTGAACCCAGCAGGAAGGGAATGACAAAACCTCCAAAAGCTGCATCAACGTGCAGGAAAAGTTCTCTCTTAATAGCAAGGTCTGAGAGCTGCCTGATGGGATCTATCTGGCCAAACTCAGTGGTACCAGCTATACCCACAAGTCCAATAGTATCATCATCTATGAGTTCCTCCACCGAAGGAAGATGTATCTTGAGGGTTGGATCAAGCTGAGCTTTTCTTATCTCAATACCAGATATGTCTGCAACCTTGTCGAACGAAAAGTGTGCAGATGCAGGCACGATCACATTTGGATGTTTAACATCACGACGAGCATTCCTCATGGATCGGACTGCCTGGATATTGGATTCAGTTCCACCGGTAGTAATATATCCAGAAGCTGTGGAACAATGCAACAGCTCACCAAGCATGCTTATAACTTTTCTTTCAAGATCACATGTACCAGAAAATAAACCAGGATCACCCATATTGGATTCGATGAACTGCGTATGAGCTTTTAATGCTATCTCATGTGGATAGGTGCACATAGAACTCAGAACTCGTTCATATCTAGTATCTGTAACTTTAATGTTATTTAGAAGGGATAATAGCTCTTCTCTGGGCATTCCGTTTTCATTCATAGGGATTCAAGAGATTAAAGTGTTGAACCTATTTAAAATGGTTTTGTTTATATTGGATTCTCGTAAGTTGTTTTGGTATCTGGTCTTATTTATTATTTGATTATGTTGTTGTTTACTTTTTTTGTTGCTTGATTTTGCTGATTTAAATAAGAATTAGTTCAACCATACAGATACTTAAAAATAGGCTCCTACCCCATAGTTTCTACTGGAGAGACAGAAAGCAAAAACAGGGAAAACGAATATTCATATTCATAAATAATATTCATACTTGTCGGAAGTTTTATATATAGTCAAGTTAATAATAGCACAACTCTATTTTTAATTTATTTTTAAAAAATATGCTGACATATTTTTTTGTGTTCCAGTAGAAACCATCGGGTCTCTCCCCTTTAAGAACTTTCCACAAGAAACATAGGGGTCTTGCTTCTAAGGAAACACTATTGTATTTCAATGACTGTTAATCTGAATATATACAGGGTTCACAGTAATGTTTTTGTTATATTTTATGATTTTTATAAATTTCACTGGAAACTGAGAGCTAAAGCATAACTATTAATATGTTATAGCTCATGCTACATTTCTATTGCATCTACTGGAGATTTAGATTTAAAATATGGAATTTAACAATTTAATGTCTCACAGCTTCCTGTACATATACATATATACACAACAAGGTAATCCCTGATATTAGATTAGTGAGGTATAAAAATGGAAGATAACTCATTGGATGAATTATTTCAGGATTTGTTGGAAAATGAATCACTTTTCAAAAATAAGGAGGTTCTACGTCCTTCATATACTCCGAAATCCCTTCCTCACAGAGGTGCACAGATCAATAACCTGGCTACTATACTTGTCTCAGCTCTACGTGGGGATACACCTTCCAATATACTAATCTATGGAAAGACAGGTACAGGTAAGACCGCTGTTGCTCGTCATGTTGGAATAGAGCTTGAACGAAAAAGTGACAGTCTGAACAGTCCCTGTGTTGTTCTGTATATAAACTGTGAAGTCATTGATACCCAATACAGGCTGCTTGCTAATCTTGCTAAACAATTTGGCCAGGATGTTCCTATGACTGGCTGGCCAACGGATCAGGTCTTCTTAAAATTTAAGGAAGCTATCGACACTAAAGATCAGGTTATAATAGTAATTCTTGATGAGATCGACAAACTCATCAAAAAGGGTGATGATGTTCTATACAACCTGTCTCGTATCAACACCGAGCTTTCCAGAGCCAAGGTCAGTATGATCGGTGTCTCGAACGATCTGAAATTTACTGAATTCCTAGATCCAAGAATAAAGAGTTCTCTTGGCGAAGAGGAGATCATTTTTCCTCCTTACGATGCAGAGCAGATCAGTGATATTCTCAAGCAACGAGCGGAGATTGCATATAAGGGTGAGGTGCTGGACGAGATGGTTATTCCTCTCTGTGCAGCCTTTGCAGCCCAGGAACATGGGGATGCACGCAGAGCTCTGGATCTGCTCAGGGTTGCAGGGGAACTTGCAGAAAGAGAGAGTGAGGCACAGGTTAAAGAGAAACATGTTAGACATGCACAGGAGAAGATCGAAGTTGATCGTGTGGTCGAGGTCGTCCGAACTCTGCCAACCCAATCAAAACTTACTCTATATAGTGTGGTGCTGTTAAGAGATCATGGGCATAGGAACGTAACGACCGGTGAGGTGTATAATATCTACAGACAGATCTGTAACAATGTGGATATGGATATTCTGACGCAACGTCGTGTGACGGACCTTATCTCGGAGCTGGACATGCTTGGTATTCTCAATGCTGTGGTAGTAAGCAAGGGGCGCTATGGCAGGACGAAGGAGATAGTATTGAGCGTACCTATTGAAAGCACGCGCAGGGTGTTACTTGATGATTACCGTCTCAATATGCTGGCGGATTTTAAACCAGTGATCACAGCGCAGATGCAGCTGTGAGCTGGTCGAGATCTGTAGCCATGAACCGATCTGTCCATTAGTTGCCAGGTTGGGCAGCAGATCAGATAAATATCAGGAAAATAGCAGTCTCACATGTCCTACATAGGGGATACGGTATTTTGCCACGCCTATGATCCATTCTTCCTTAACAGGTAAGAGGTAGCTGATCTGTCCCTGCTGATCATAGTACTTATTTGTTATTGGATTATCTCCCTTTGTTATGTAACCATTATATGGTGCTGCAGGGCCGCCTGGCCACATACTCTCTCCTGTCTCGACATGATACATGGCCCTGTGGATGATCGGTGTGACGCCTTCCTGACCATATGGCCGATACAGTATCACATTCCCCGGTTCTTCAAAAGAGATTTGGTTGGTTGTAGCAGCTTCATAAGTAATGATCTCTGTTCTGTCAATACTTTCTACAAAAACAATATCACCTATTTCCATATGCGGTTGCATGCTTCCAGATTCGACAGCTACCATGGGTGTCCACATCCCGAAAATGATCTGGGAGACAACAGCAAAGGCAGCAACAGCTAGCATTACGAAGGCAACATCTCGGGAAAGGGATATCCAGAAATTATCGCTGTGCCGAAACGTATTTATTGTATCTTTGAGACCCATTTTTTACATCACTTAGGAGCTTATTTGTAATTTTATCTAAAATTAGTATTATGGAATTAGTATAGAGTCGAACACTTTAAATGTATTGGTCAGTACTAGTTGTTAGTACTAGTTGTTTGCAGTAATGAGTATCCTGGATCTATTATGGATAAGATGAACATCCTTTCTGCCTTTCTGGAAGAGGGTTATCAGATAAGTCCCGATGCAGTGGATCTTATCGCCAGCCATAGCTTGGCTGCTGCCCTTATACAATATATCCTTGAGAATATTGACGAGTCTGTATTTGTCATTGGTCTTGAGCACATCGACGTGGTTTCCTTTGAGGCTGATCGCACAGGCACAGCACCCGAAGCGGTATCTGATACCTACACATTGGATATTCATGCTTCGGATATGGATACTGATGCGATCTCTCTCCCTCCCTCTCACAATCCTGTGGACGTCCTCTCCGATATAACGGATCGGTCGACGTGTGTCGGTGAATATATGGAGTTCGTCCAATACTTCAGGAATCGATATACCAGACTCAGTGAGATGTTGCGGGGGCGTCTTCATGCCAGACCCATGGAAAGTCTGAGAGACAACCGCCGGCGGGGTGGAGGTGGAGACCGCAGTGATGTTTCTATCATCGGTATGGTATCTGATCTCAGGACGACCACGAACGGACATCGGATGATAGAGCTGGAGGACCCTACAGGCTCGTTCCCTGCCCTCGTACGAGTGGCGGACAAGAATATCTATGATACAGCATCTTGTCTTGTGCTGGATGAGGTTGTGGGCATTACCGGGAACATGACCAATGACGGCAGTCTGTTGATAGCCAAAAGCATCATGTTCCCGGATGTGCCCAACATTGGACAGCAGCGGTCAGGTACCACAGGAAAAGCCATATTCACATCTGATGTGCATATCGGGAGTTCGACCTTCCTTGAGGATGAATGGTGCAGTTTCCTTGATTTCCTGCGGGGCGATACCGACAACGAAAAGTTACGATCGATATCAAAGGATATTCGGTATCTGGTAGTGGCAGGGGATCTTGTTGATGGTATAGGCATCTTTCCCGGGCAGGAAAACGAACTGGATATAACTGATGTATATCAGCAGTATGAAAAGGCAGCTGAATACTTCAGGGATATACCAGAACACATCACGGTGATTATCGGACCTGGTAATCACGATGCTGTCCGCCAGGCAGAACCGCAGCCAGGTTTTCCTGAGCGCATAAGATCCATGTTCCCTGATCGGATCGTATTCGTTGGAAATCCTGCCATGGTATCCCTGGATGGCGTGAACGTCCTGATGTACCATGGACGTTCTATTGATGACCTTGTGGCCTCGATTCCGGGAGTATCCTATGAGAAACCCACCAGGGCCATGGTAGAGATGGTAAAGCGCAGACACCTGTCTCCAATTTACGGTAGCAGGGTCTCCATCGCACCTGAAAAGAACGATCATTTCGTGATCGATTCCATACCCCACATCCTTCATTGCGGACATGTACATACGGTCGGTGTTCAGTCGTACAAGAATGTCCTGCTGATCAATTCCGGTACATGGCAATCCCAGACCGAATTCCAGAAACGTGTAAATGTTGTACCAACCCCTGCCCAGGTACCGGTTGTTGATCTATCGAACTTCAAGACATCCCTGCTTACGTTCTGATCAGAGGCGTTCTTTATATATACTGCAAGCGAGTAGGCTACCACATGTCTGAGCTGAACATCCCGGATATACCTGATCTTAAGACCCTCCTGAAGAAACAGGGTTATAGTCTGGCAGGTACACACTCAGCGGTCAAGACCTGCCTGTGGCTGACACGTGCTATGAGAGGCGAAGGTGAATGCTACAAAGCCCAGTTCTATGGTGTGCAATCCCATCGGTGTATACAGATGACCCCCACACTCGTCTGCAATCAGCGATGTCTCCACTGCTGGAGGCCGGTAGAGGTGGATGCCCCCTGGCCTGAGAGCTGGGACTCTCCAGTGGAAATAGCAGGGTCATGTATCCAGGCACAGCGAAAATTGATCTCCGGGTTCGGAGGTTCTGCACCACGGGAGCGCTGGAAGGAAGGCAATGAGCCTGGTCATGCTGCAATATCCCTATCAGGAGAACCAACTCTTTATCCCTATCTTCCTGAATTGGTAAGGGAGTTCAAAAGACGCGGCCTCACGACCTTTGTTGTGAGCAACGGTACGATGCCTGAGATGATGAAGCGCCTTGAACCGTCCCAGTTGTATATGAGTCTGGATGCGCCAGACGAGGAAACATATCGCAAGGTCTGTCGCCCAAAGACGGATGGCCTATGGGATCGTATCAACAGAACGCTGGACATCCTGAGCAAAAAGGACACCCGTACCGATATCCGTATCACTCTTATCAAAGGTGTTAACATGTTCGATCCTGCAGGGTACGCCAGCCTGATAAAAAAGGCGAATCCTGATTACGTGGAGGTCAAAGCGTATATGCACCTTGGTTTCTCACGCAACCGTCTCCCACGAGATGCCATGCCTTCTCATGAGGAAGTGCTTGCGTTCGCCCGCAAGATCGCTGATCATTTGGGATATAAGGTGGCCGATGATGTGGAATTGAGCCGGATTGTCCTTCTCTCAAAGGACGGATCCTTTTCACATCTTGGTCAGCAATAGCGTGTATCTGGTTGACATCCAGTCATATCCAATCACAATCCACTCATAATCTATATTTAAGATACTCAACATTAAGGTATCAGTTAGTTGGGTATCGTTCAAGAAATGTTGGATATTAATAATACAGATTCACCAAATTAATCTACATATAGCTAAGTTACATATCACAGACCTCTCATCATGGAGAATCCTCAAAATGTCAGAACAATCTGCACATCAGAAATACGAATTTAAGAAAAAGCTCGAGGACCTGAGGATCAAGAAAGGTCGTGGGACCGAACTGGTTTCCCTTTATATCCCCCCGGACAAACAGATCTCAGATATCACATCACAGCTCAAGATCGAATATGGGCAGGCATCCAATATCAAATCCAAGCTGACCAGGACAAATGTACAGGGAGCCATCGATTCTCTCCTTTCCAGACTCAGGTATGTGGAGGTGCCGGAGAATGGCATCGTTTATTTTACCGGTGCTGTCGATGTGGGGGCGGATAAAACGAATATGGAAACGACCATCATCGAGCCACCACAACCGATAGTTACCTACAGGTATCATTGCGATTCGTCCTTCTTCCTGGAGCCTCTGGAGGAGATGCTCAAGGAGGCAAAGACCTATGGACTTCTGGTCCTTGATAGACGTGAGGCGACCGTGGGATTGCTGATAGGTAAACATATTGAATCCTACCGGCACCTGACCTCCACTGTCCCGGGTAAGCAGCGAAAAGGTGGACAGAGCGCGCATCGATTCCAGCAGCTTCGACTCATTGCGATCCATGATTTCTACAAGCGTATCGGTGATGCTGCAAGTGATATCTTTCTGACCGTGGACCATAAGAATTTTGAAGGTGTGCTGATAGGCGGTCCTTCTCCCACAAAAGAGGAGTTCCAGTCAGGTGAGTTCTTCCACCATGAGATTGGAAAGAAGGTCGCGGGTCTGTTCGATGTGGCTTATACTGATGAGTCTGGCCTTTCAGAATTGGTCAATGCTGCCGGAGATAAATTGATGGACCTTGACCTGATGGTTGAGAAGAACCTGATGCAGGATTTCTTCAGGGAACTGGTATCGGATTCCGGGAAGGCCACTTATGGAGAAGATAATGTGCGTGAAAATCTCATGGTTGGTGCGGTTGATATCTTGCTCATCTCCGAGGACCTCAGGGCAGAAAGGACGACCATCCGCTGCACATCGTGTGGTTTCGAGGAGAAGGTCACGAAGGAACACAGGGCCGGTGAGGCAAAAGAAGCTCCAGGTAATTGTCAGCAGTGTGGGTCTCCACTGGAGGTTGTGGAGAGGGTCGATGTTGTGGATGAACTATCAACCCTTAGCGATCAGATGGGTAGCAGGGTAGAGTTCATATCAACAGATTTCGTGGAAGGTGACCAGCTGTTGAATGCCTTTGGCGGGATCGTTGCAATATTGCGTTATAACACAGGGATCTAATATTTCAGGTGATCGTTTTGTACTTGAATTTCGTAGAACAGGTAACATCGGTGATGTCGGATGCCATTCATTCGGCCGGGTTCGAGGTGGATGATCTGGGACTTGAACCGTCCCAACATGCAGACCTCGCGTGCCGGGTCGCGTTCAAGCTGGCATCAGTTGCAAAGAAGGGTCCGAAGGACATAGCTGAGCAGATCGCGTCAGCGGTCGTACTGCCGGATGACTCCCTCATCGAGAGTATCCAGGCACAGGGCCCGTATCTGAATATAAAGGCGAATAGGAAATACCTATATGATACGATTGCTGCCATCCGGCAGGAAAAGGAGGCTTTTGGTGGTGATTTTTGTGAGGGAACCATCGTACTGGAGCATACGTCTGCCAATCCCAACGGTCCCCTGCATGTGGGTCACATCCGTAACTCGATCCTTGGAGATACCCTGGGGCGTGTACTCAAGCGGGTAGGGTATGATGTAGACACTCAATATTACGTGAACGATATGGGTAGGCAGATCGCCATCGTTTCATGGGCCATGAGGAACTTTGATCTTGACAGTGAGAAGAAAGGCGATCATGCGATAGCTGATATATATATAAAGGCCAATGCCTGGCTTGAGGAGGAACCGGACAGGGTGACTGAGATCGATCGTCTCATGCAGCTAGTGGAGAGTGGGGATGAGGAGACCATCCAGCGTTTCGACGAGGTTGTTGGTATTGCGGTAGATGGCATACGGGATACCCTGCTGCGGATGAATGTGATACATGATGATTTTGTGAACGAATCCAGTTTCATCAGGTCCGGCGCCGTTTCCAGGATCGTCGATGAGATCAAGGCCACAGGCCGTACCGAGATGGACAATGGTGCTCTGGTGGTCGACCTCTCAGATCACGGGTTCGAGAAGACACTGGTCATCCAGCGCAGTGATGGCACTTCCCTATACACCACCCGTGACCTGGCCTATCATGAATGGAAGGCCGAACAGGGCGAACGGGTGATCGATGTGCTGGGAGCTGACCACAAACTCATCTCCGGACAGCTGAAGGCCACCCTGAGATCCATCGGCAAGCAGGAGCCTGAGATCGTCATCTTCGAGTTCGTATCCCTGCCAGAGGGGTCCATGAGTACCCGTCGCGGCAAGTTCATTACGGCCGATGAGCTGCTGGAGCAGGTGGAGTCACAGGCGCTGGTGGAAGTAGAGAACCGCCGTCCGGATATGCCGGCTGAGTTCAAGGAACAGGTGGCCCGGATGGTGGGTATGGGAGCGGTCCGGTATGACATCATCAAGGTATCCCCTGAAAAATCCACGGTCTTTGACTGGAAGGAAGCCCTGGATTTCGAGAAACAGGGTGCTCCATTCATCCAGTATTCGCATGCCCGTGCCTGTAGTATTCTCAGAAAGGCAGAGGAAGAGGGATTGTGGGATCAGCAGGAGAAGATCGATCCGTCGGTCCTGCTGGAGGATGGCGAGATGGTGCTCATCAGGAAAATGGCCCTGTTCGATCACGTACTCGAGCGCTCTGCCAGTGAGCTGAAACCTCACATGCTGGCAACCTATGCCCGGGAACTGGCCGATGCCTTCAACCAGTTCTACCGTTTCTCGCCGGTGATCGGTGCCGAGGATGTCACGGTGCGGAATGCAAGGCTCGGACTGGTCGATTGTGCCAGGATCGTGCTTGCTAATGTGCTGGACACGCTGGGTATCGAGGCACCGGAGTCCATGTAAGTGGACATTGAGAATTGAAAAAACAACACGGTCAGTATCGGGAATGGATGAGGGATATGGATGGTTCTGTATCAATATGTGATCATGTATCTTCTGGCAGTGAACATTGTTTCTTTCTACCTCATGGGCTCGGATAAGAGGCGCGCTCGTAAAGGAAAGTACAGGATACCTGAAAGGACCCTGTTCTTCTGGGCTACGATCGGTGGCAGTGTTGGTTCCATAGTCGGGATGCAGCTGTTCAGGCACAAGACCAGACACCTGAGTTTCAGGGTGTGGATGCCTGCAATTCTTGTTGTGGAAGCCTATATGTTATTGGAATTCTTGTTGGAGTTCATCGTCTAAAAGGGGGCCAATGCATATTTGATGAAGATAATCATTGAGACGCCAAAATATAGTTTCTTCAAATATCACAGGATCGGGGAAGATTTCAAAAAGGTGTTCTTCTCTCCCATTCCTACCATATTCAACTATGGCTTCATCGAAGGGACCCAGGGGCCTGATGGCATGGAGGATGATGCTGTTGTCCTGGGATCCCGCCTGGCCCAGGGGTGTGTGATCGAACGGGACCATGTGGACGGAGTGGTGCGATTCGTGGACGATGGGGTGCGGGATGACAAGCAGCTCATTCACCGGTCTGGCATCTGTTCAATACCGATGTTATCGGTATATTTCAGGATGTATACCTGCTACAAGATACTGCTCTACCTGATACTGGAGGGACGGGTAGCCAGGTGCCGCTTCGAGGGGATCGAGATGTCTGTGTCAACATCGTAAATCGCTAATATTATAAGTGATACTCACAGATAACGATACCATGCTAGATCTAATATTCGATGACATTGGTAGCTATCCCCTTCCGGAAGGGGTCACCAGGGAATGGGTGGAGAATACATTTTCCAGTGAGGTGTCCGGCACGGAGTCCAGAGATAAGCTTTTTTCCATCATTGACTCTGCCTTCCAGCAGAAGCTGGATGCCGGTGTGGCGGTCCCCACATATCCGCAGTTCAGGGGCATGGACCAGCAGTTCATGGCCATTATCAATGATCCGGACTGTGCGGAGGAACCCTTCAAGGTCAGGGAGGACTGTGCCCGCATCGGCGAGCTTGAGGCCATCGAGGCTGCAGCTGCCAGGTATCGGGAGGAGCATGGGGAAAAGCCCGATGTCCGTGTGTGCGTTACCGGTCCCCTGGAGCTCTATCTCAAGGATTTTGGAGGTACGCAGTACACCGATATCCTGAACGCACTGGCTGTGAGTATGGACAGGTTCGTCAGCAATTCCATTCGCTCGGCAAAGAACTTCAACATACGAACGATCTCTATCGATGAGCCAAGTATCGGTATCAACCCGCAGATCATGTTCGAGGACCATGAACTGGTGGATGCCCTGGACACCTGCACATCCTCTGCGGCCAAACAGCATACGGATGTTGAGATCCATCTCCATTCCCCTCTTCATTATAAGCTGGCATGTGACACCCCCAACATCAATGTAATAGGTGTTGAATCAGCAGCCAGTCCTGCCTATCTTGATCTTATTGACAAAAAGGTACTGGAAGATTCGGATTCCTTCCTGCGTGTGGGTGTTGCACGTACTGATATATTCAACCTTGCAGCCGTGCTGAACGAGAAATACAATACTAATGTCTGGAAAGAATCCCATCTCATGCAGGAGATCGTGACAGCCATGGAAACCCCCGAAATTGTGGAAAAACGTCTTGAGAAAGCGTATTCCATATTTGGCGATCTCATAAAATATGCCGGGCCTGACTGTGGACTTGGTGCATGGCCGACCCAGCAGATGGCAGGCCAGCTTTTGAGTAATGTGGCTGAAGGTATCGCAAGGTTCCAGAAATGACATCGTTATTTGGCGTATTCGTTGCGACACTGTGGCACCGCCAGATGTGAATTTTGAAGGGGTATCCGGGTGATTATCTATCAATTTGATAGAAATCAATAGTTATTGATATTACCCCTCACATAACCCGGAATAACCCCGGAGGGGCAGAGTCGGAGTTTTCGGGGGATCGTGTGAGGGATCAGAGGGGAAATGAAAGATGTCAGGGCGGCTACCAGCAACGGATGACTCGGTCCTCTTCAGGTGGATGAGAGGGGAGATGGGCAGGATCAACAGGGGAGTTGTGACTGAGAGAAAGACTCTAACCCAATTGCTCAAAGAGGAGAACCCTTCCTCAAAGACAAAGGGCGGGGAAGAATATGTTTTTGATAAGGATGTGATCACAATGCTCGGAGCCAGTCTCCCAAAAGAGGTCCGGGAACGGCTGAAGCTCCCGATCCTGTTCATATCCGACATCCGTGTGGAGGACAGCTGTTATCTCAATGACGAAATCGCCCTTCGGGCTCTCCAGCTACTTAAAGAGCTGGGTGAGATGCGCACGATCCGCGAAGGTAAGGTCTGGGTTGGGAAGAGCATTGCCTATTCGATCATGAGGAAGTATCCGGGTGTTGTGCAGATCGTGATGGGGTGAGGGTGTCCACCAAAAGTTACATCTAAGGTGGACACCTATTACGTGATATGTACGTCGAGAAGCGAGAACAGGGAGACAATACCAAATACTACCTGACCCACTCCTACAAAATAAGGGGAAAGACCAGAAAGATACGACGCTATCTGGGTCTGAACCTGAGTGAGACGGAAATAAATGCATGCAGGAAAGCAGCAGAAGGGTCCATTATTGGAGAACTGGGTGCCAGAAAGGACCTGCTTAAGGTCTCACTGACGAAAAAAGAGATCCTGAAACTGAATGAGTATGACAGCGACATCCGGATCGTTCATCTGGACCCGCTGCAATGGCAGGTATTCACTGAAACGTTCGTATACAACACAAACGCGATCGAAGGCTCCACCACGTCCTTCGATGAGGTCCATGACATCCTTAAAAACAATACAAAACCCCGCACAGATGATGAACTGGAATCAGTTGGTGTTGCAGAGGCAGTGGAATACATCAGGAACACGGACGAGGAATTGTCCCTTCCACTCATACTAACACTCCATGGAATGTGTTTCAGGGGGAGCAAAAGCTTTGCGGGAAAACTGCGGGATGTGGAAGTCATCATACGGGACGGACGGGGGAAGATCGTACATCAGGGAATCCCGGTCAGCGAAATTGAAAGGGAACTCACCGAACTGGCTGAATGGTACAATGCAAACAGGGATGAAGTAAAACCCCTTCTTCTTGCAGCAATAGTGCACAATCAGTTCGAATACATCCACCCGTTCGAAGACGGCAACGGCAGAGTCGGGCGGCTGTTATTGAACTATGCCCTCCTGAAACAGGAATATCCGCCGATAAACATACTTCTTGAGGACAGGAGCAAATACTACGAATGCCTTCGGTTGTACTCACAGGAAAATGATCTGGAAAACACCCTTGGATTTTTGGTCGATCAGTACTCTAAAGGGTTAACCGGGTGACCACCGGGATCGCATGGTGGGGTGGACACCTGTTAAACTGCCAGCGCACTATTCACAGATGGTCAAAAGTGGCCAAACAATGAATAGCTGAACATCTACGAAATAATATTTATCAAATTGGAGCAAGAAGATCACCCATTTCAATCTCACATTAAATCAAAGATTTAATGGGAGTTTCATTTCTCTGAAATGAAACAGGTGGATGAATTGCGTCCGTGTTCACAAAACAAAATATATAACCAATGTCAACGCATTGATACCTATGCGGAAATCATACAAATTCCGTCTGTATCCGACCAAAAAACAGGAAATTGTCATGGTCAAAACTCTTGATGTATGTAGATACATCCATAACGAGTTTCTTGCAGATAGACGGAATGCATATGATAGATGTAACATAGGACTGACGACATTTGACCAGATCAATCAACTCAAGTATCTCAAGTTCGGTACACCCGTACAATCCCAGGTCAAGCAGGATGTATTGAGAAGACTTGGAAAATCATTCAATGCTTTTTTCAGACGATGTAAATCAGGTAAGAAACCAGGATATCCAAGGTTCAAATGTAAGAACAGGTATAACAGTTTCACATATCCTCAATCCGGATTCAAAATTGAAGATAACCGATTGAAACTGTCCAGAATCGGGAATATCAAGATTAAACAACATCGTGATATGGAAGGCAAGATCAAGACGTGTACCATCAAACGTGAAGTTGATCAATGGTATGCGGTATTCTCAGTTGATATGGGACACAGCCCTGAAAAAGTCAATCCAAATACATCAATCGGAATTGATGTGGGACTTAATTCATGTGTTACATTGAGCAATGGAGAACAGTATGATTCACCTAAATATTATCGTAGATCAGAGAAGATGCTTGCAGTTCAACAAAAGAGGTTGAGCACGAAGAAAAAAGGATCAAAGAACAGAAATAAACATAAAATCACAGTTGCTAAAGTTCATAGAAAAATACGGAATCAGAGACTTGATTTTAATCATAAGTTGAGTAGATTTCTTGTCAACAGGTTTGATAAGATCGTATTTGAGGATCTGAATATTGTGAACATGGTCAAGAATCATTGTCTTGCAAAATCCATACATGATGTTGCATGGAATCAATTAATTCAAATGACAAAAAGCAAAGCGGAAGAAGCTGGTAAGTATGTCGAATTAGTTAATCCCTATAATACATCACAGAAATGCAGTAGTTGTGGAACTATCGTTAAAAAGGGATTGTCTGTTCGAGTTTACAAATGTCAAAATTGTGGACTTGAACTTGATAGGGATATCAATGCTGCAATCAACATTTTAAATCTTGGCACCGTAGGGACTATGGGTAGAGCCTGTGGAGCCACAGACATTGGTCTGGGCCGTGAAGCAGGAAGCCACCCATTTTAATGGGTGGTAGTTCACATCAATTGTGACAATGTGACTATTACTGGAATGAGTCCGTATGAGTCCTGATATTCCGATCCTGGAAGATGAGGGATGATCGGGAACTTCAATGAGTACAAATGTATGAGTGATAATAAGAATCCTGAGCAGAAAGCCAGAGATACCATCGATAGGAAACTGAATGCTTCTGGCTGGATAGTTCAGGAAAAGAGTGGTATCGATTGGGGTGCTTCGGACGGCATTGCAGTTAAGGAGTATCTGACCGATGTGGGGCCGGCAGACTATGTGCTTTTTGTCGATCAAAGACCCGTTGGGATCATTGAGGCGAAACGTGAAGAGGAAGGCCACCATCTGAGTGTTGTTGAGGAACAGTCGGCCGGATATGCCACGAGCAAGTTGAAGTACCTGGACAATGATCCGCTTCCTTTTTTGTATGAGAGCACCGGGGAAATCACAAGGTTCACGGACCAGCATGATCCGAAACCAAGATCCAGACGTGTTTTTTCATTTCATCGACCCGAGACATTCAGGGAATGGCTCAAA
>JAYEHR010000025.1:0-12450 GCA_034659615.1 Methanobacteriota archaeon
TACATATACTTATTGGTTAATTACACACGCAATCTCCCATTTGCAGTGTCAAAAACGATAGACTAAGCTAGTATTCTCTTGCTACCGTTTAGAAAAATATGTGCTTAAATTGACCGGAAGTCAGGCTTAAAGCCTATGAGAACGTTATCTTCCCCATACTTTTCAATAGCCTGCAACTCCTTCAAACCCACACTGGCTATTTCAGGGTATGAAAAGACCGCATGAGGTATGGCATGATAGTCAGTACTGACCTTTTTTCCCATGACAGCATTGTAGTAGACCACAGTAGATTCATAGTTTGCCACATGCTTGAAAAGATATTTCCCATTGGCATCCCCAAATGCCCAGATGTTTGGCTGTGAGGTTTCAAGATGTTCATCCACAGATATCCATCCTTTGCTGTCAGTGCCTATGCCAGCCTTTTCGGGATGCAGTATATCGGTATTAGGACTTCTTCCTGTGGCAACAAGGATCTCGTCCACGATAACCTCTGTGTTTCTGCCTGTGTTAAGGTCCTTTGCAATGATCTTTTTCCCGTTATCAGTATACTGTACCCCAACAACCTCGTGACCTGTGATGATATCCATATATTCCGACATCGCCCTCTTTGCCAGTGCTGAAACTTCGGGATCTTCCTCCGGGATGAAACGTGGATTCCTTCCAAAGATGGTTACTTTGGAACCCATTGCAGACAGGAAATGACCGTACTCTGCTGCGATGTATCCGCCACCAATTATGCCAGTACTCTCAGGAAGTTCTGTCAGTTCCAATATCGTATCACTTGTGAGATACCCAACCTCATCAAGCCCCTTCACAGGGGGTATCATAGGTCTTGAACCTGTACAGAGAAGTATCATTTCCGAATATATGGTCTCATTACCCACCTTTATTGTGTATGGAGCCACAAATTCACCGGTTTCGTGGTAATAATCAATGTTCGGACTGCCGGAAAGTCCGGCACGTATTCCATTGATGTCCTCTGATATCCTAGACCTCATGCTCTCCATTACCGTCCTGAAATCGATGCCCCTTAAATCAACATCTATCCCGAATTTTGATGCGGTTTCTATGTCCCTGACAAGTTCTGCAGGATAAAGCAACAGTTTGGAAGGTATACAGCCTCTTGTAAGGCAGATCCCTCCGGGTTCGTCTTTATCAATAACTGCTATTTTGATCCCAGGGTCCGTATTTATCATGGTACCGACAATGTTCATTGCAGATCCGGTACCTATTACGATCAGGTCATATCTCATCATCTAAATCCCCACCTGGTAAAGTATTCATTGTTTAAGGTATGGTCCGTACAATCTCATAATATTGTTAACATATGATGTATGATAAGCTTTACCTGTGATTTTTCGTTGTACATGATTTATAAAAAATGCGATCTTCCAGGAATGCATTGATAATTATTCCTTAAGATAAGACAATACTAACCTCATCTTCAATACGGTAAAAGCAAGATCAATAAGCAAAACAAGCATTGTGGCATGAATGGCCTCTGCCATTATCATCTCGTTTAAAGTTTATGAGTCCTTTTAATACCGGTTTACCCAGTCCGCCACATCTTATACAGGCAGTGAGCACAGCTATGTTGTTGGTAAGGATTGCCGCAAACATCACGAGATTAAGCATTGGGTGACCGGATGTGACGGTGTATCTGCCACTGTGTTAATCCTATGCCATTTGCATATTCGATCAATGAGGGATCGATACTGGACAGCCCTATGCATATGTTCTTTATGATGGACAGCAGGACCCGAAGAAGGATGGCTATAAGGATACTTGCTAATAGAGTGATGGGGGGGCAGATCCAGGATCGTGGTAAACAATCACCATGTCCCATATCTCGCTTCTGGCCGTTTCTCAACACATAACTGCAAATTCATGGAAGAAGTATGCTATCTATAGCATGGATCACGCCATTGCTGCATTCAATATCTGGCTTCACTATTTTGATATTGTTGATCAGGATACCTACGTCACTGGTGATCATAAGGACCCGTCCATTGAATACTTTAAGCGAATCAATGCTTTCAAGGTCCTCTACCATATATATTCCTGGAACAATATGATAGTTGATTATGTCCAGCAGGTATTCCTCATCATCAAAGGATTCGTCTATCACACTATCAGGTATCTCGTCGAATACGCTTTCCAGCGGAGCAAAAATCGTATATGGGGCTTCAGTGCTGAATTTCTCTGTAAACCCGAGCAATTTGGCTGCTTTCAGAAGTGTGGAAAATGAACCCATGTCCGTAGCTGTTTGTATAAGATTCTTCAATTCTGCCATACAGGAACCTCTTCTGATATCATAATGTTCCGAACGTTCATTAAATGATGTTGAAATTTGATCATAATAATATATCAGCAAATACGACACATATCTCCGAATTCATTTCCCTTTGCCATGACGATTACCTGATCCGAACGTGACCGGTCCCTGTACACCGTAACACCTTTGCAATTCAGTCTGTAAGCCAGCAGGAAAACCTGCTTTATATCCTCTGTCGTGGCATCCTCAGGCATGTTCACGGTCTTTGATACCGCATTGTCACAATGACTCTGCCATGCAGCCTGCATCCGGACATGCTGCTCTGGTGTCAGGTCATGTGCGGTTATGAACATCCTCCGAACCTCCTCTGGGATCTCCCTGATGTTCTGTATGGAATGTACCCTGCTGATCTTCTCGATCAGCTCTTCAGAATAGAAACCCCTTTCCTTTGCGATCCTCACAAATATTGGGTTCACTTCAAATATATCAGCACCAAGGACCCGTCTCCTATAAGCAACTGCCATCAATGGTTCGATACCGAAAGAGATACCAGCTAACGTTGCAATGGTACCTGTGGGTGCTATGGTGGTGACCTGGCAGTTACGCGGATGCACATGTTTATTCATGATCCGGTTCTCTTTCCTGAACTCAGGAAAAACACCCGTTTCAGCACCCAAACGCTCTGATTCCCTCCACCCTTCCTCATTGATGAACCTGATGAGTTCTTCAGCTATCTTGTACGCTCTTTCTGAATTGTAGGGAATACCCATCTCGGTCAGCAGATCGGCGAATCCCATGACACCAAGTCCAATGGGTCGTGTCCTTTTTGCCATGTCATCTATTTCTGGTAACGGGAATCGATTGACATCAATGACCCTGTTCAGGAACCGTACCGACAATTTGACGGCTTCCCGCAGTTTCCAAAAATCGATGTTTTTCTTCTCACCGTCCTGCTTAAGGAATCGTGGTAAACTCAGCGAACCGAGGTTACACGACCCGAATGGCAGGAAATAAAATTCTCCGCAGGGGTTTGGAGAGCTGAAAATCCCCAGATGAGGTACGGGATTGTCTTTGTTGATCCTGTCGATAAAACATACACCCGGCTCCCCGGTTTTCCAGGCATTAGAACAGATCATCCCGAATATCTCATTCGCATCAAGTCGGGTAACGTTTCCGCTATAAGGATCAATAACGTTGTAATGTCCACCACTTACCACTGCGTCCATGAAATCATCGCTTATGGCAATGCTTATGTTAAAATTCGTAAGTGATCGATCCTCTGCTTTTGCATGTATGAAATCGATGATATCGGGATGATCGACACGCAGGACACCCATGTTCGCACCGCACCGCACACCGCTCCGCTTTATCTTTTCGGTCGTATCGTTTATCAGCTTCATTATTGAGATCGGACCTGACAAAAGATCATTAGCTGAGAGGGATGGGGAGGTTGACGGTCGGATACGGGAAAGATCAAAACCCGTCCCGCCTCCTGACCTGTGGACAATGGCTGTATTCCTTATGCTGTCCATTATCAAGTCAGGATCGTCTTCCAACGGAAGTATGAAGCAGGCTGCCAGTTGACCAGCCTGTATGCCCGCGTTAGCCAGGGTCGGACTGTTGGGGATCATGATCCTGTGATAGAGCAGGTTGAAAAACTCTTCGATCTGCCCGTCATCCTCCCCGATGGAAGAGGCTACCCTCTCACATAATCTCTTCCAATCCTCACCTTTTTTGTAGAATCTCTTTGACAGGATAAATTCAGCAGTGTCGCTTAATTTTTCCTCTTCTGTTGGATCGTTCATCTGAACATGTCTCTTCGTTGGGTATTGTAGGATCGTTATGGATTTACCGGTCTTCCATTAACCATATTGTTCAAGACATATTTTAATGGTTGGTCAGATCTTCAAGTCATTACCGTCCAATAATACCCTACCAATCTGTGTATACCCTCACTGTTTACTACTCCAATGACCCTTTGATGTTCATCAACAACAGGCAAAGCGGAGATGTAATGGGTTTCCATTCTTCTGGCTGCAATTTCGATGGGATCATCGAATCCGGATGTTATGACATTTGTTGTAATTATTTATATGCGATATTTCATCAATTCAAGTTCAAATTATGTCATTTATTAGCTTAATTATATTGTTACATGATTCAAAAAGCCCCTTTTGGAATGACCTGTCTTCTGGTAACAATTCTTTGACATCCTTTTCTTCGACAGCAACATAAGATATTATTGTTTTATCTTTTTCTTTGAAGACCACTACTTGCTTAGGTGGAAATAATACAGCTCCTCTTATAGGGTTTTCCAGTATACTTTTATACGCCTTTTTTGGATTGCAGAGCATTACGGAATAATATTCAAACTCATTTTCAATTTCCACACCATGTTCCTTGAACTCAGTCATCATGTCAAAAACATCCCTAATTATGAAATTGAAATCTGTTGCTTTTTTCTTTATTTCTTGAATAACCTCTGTTGGTGTTTTTTCTGTTTCAATCCTAATTACTTTGCTCATATTATTCTTCCTCCTCAACACAAAGATCTCTGTTTTTTACTGCAACAAATGTTTTTGTCAACAATAATAAAATAACTAAATTCAGGAACACAAATATCGTCCATGACGCTACCTTAAAGAAAACTAAACCACTTTCCTCATACATTAAAAATGTTGCAAGAGCTAAAGCATCCAAGGGGAATGAGTAAGCCCACCAAGGTAAATTGAATTTAAGTTTAATGAACATTTTTGCTTGAAACATTATCAAAATGAACAAAAATGCTCCAAAATAATAAAGAAGATTTCCAATAGGTGTTAATCCACCCAATAATTTTGTCAAAGCAATAAACCCTATCGCTGGTGGTGCAAACAAAATAAACATCGTTGGAATTAATTTGTCGGGAATCGGTGGATGAAAGATAATTCTATTAAATACCAATGTCGTTAAAATAAACCACCAAAAAATACCTATGCTGAAAAAGAACCAGGACAGTTCTGGAGAATAATGTTTAACTCCTGCTATTGGTATAATAATGCACCCAACAACTGGAATAAACCAAGATGGATTAATGTGATGTATCTCGAATTTATCATGCCTGATCCAGGCGGACATAATTATTATTGTGAATATGAATTGTATAATAACTCCTGCCCACCAAAGATATTTTGAAGTAGATATGTCAATGCTCAGATAAACTAGACTTGTAATAAGAAATAATTTTGCTAGGATAGGGTAAAAATTAAGCTTTATGGGATGATTAAACTCTTTTTTCACTTCATTCGGGTATTTGATTATTTTTAATGTGTAAATCAATAAAACTGTAACTATAATCGATAAAGTAAAATATAATAGATAAATGCTTATGGAAATAGGTAATTCCAAAGTGTGTTCTGCCCTCTCCCATGCAAGAGTAAAACCTATTAGGCCTAAACAGATTGCTAGAAATGATATTGGAAAATTCTTTAATCTATTAATTTTGCATTCTTTATCAGACTTATTTTCAGATTCATTTGCCATATTTATACCTCACAACTTAAATCAATATTTTTAGCTCTTGAACACTTAATATGCTTAACAAGTAATTCAACAAAAAGTGTAACAGTGATTACTATTGTTAATACCATAACACCATAAAGTATTGGGCTTGTCAAAAAAACATTATATGCAAATGCTCCTAACGTTACAAATGCAACTAGCGGACATATTAGTCCCCATTGAGTTACGTAAAATTCACTAAAATGGTGTTCTTTAAAATAATCTTTTAATAACGAAAGGCCAAAAAGCATATACCAAATTTCAAATGCAAAAGATAAGCCTATCACTATGTAAAAATATGCTTCTAAATGAAATTCATGGTGATGTTCAAGAAAATGACCAAATCTGAATGCACTTATAGCAAAAAGAGTAATATTTGGGATCACTATAAGGATACTTGGTAGAAATTGTTTATCAGGAAGGCCCTTTAATGCAAAATGGCTTTCGAATATTACGACCATTTTCACTAATAATAAGAATATGCCCATAGATCCCGAAATTAATGTCATGAAAGCGGCAGTATTTGCAATTGAAACATCTTGAGACATTGCAGCAATGCCTGTTCCTATGACAGTAAGCATACCTAATAAGAAAGGATGTAGTAACCATCCGAAATGGATCTTTGTTATATCGAAACCATTATTGAACGATATCCCTAACAGTTTAATTTCTGTAAATAATACGATTACAAATATCAAAGACCAGAAGATCATTGCTGGTAAGATCATAATCTGGAAATTATTAGAGAATACCGGAATGAAATATCTTATAGGCCCTATAAATAAATTCATTGTCATTAATACAGAAATTAACGGCGCAAGTATCGCTGTATTTGTTAATGGATCATTGATCAGTTCTGAAAATTTGTCTGTTTTCATCCATTTTATTAATTTAATCGTGAACCAAATTGTTAAGATAAAGTGAATTAAAGTGAAAATGATCATTATTGCTTCCAGAGAATAATAATAAATCGAACTAATCCCTGATAATCCTTGCAACCATAATTGAGATCTTGTAATCAAACCATTTCCATGTTCAGTAGTATACTGCATTAGCACAAAAGGCAGTACTGCTATACCTCCTGCTCCAAGAGATGCTAAAAATACCAAGGGCGAAAAATCGTTTGTTTTCATCGTTTTCCGTCCTTGATCATTTTTGTAACTCCTTTCATAATATCAAAGGCATCCATTATTTCAGGATATTTTATTTTATAGGTGATCCAGGCACCGTCTTTACTTGTTTCTACAATACCTTTACTTCTTAAGATTGCTAAATGTTGTGAAACCACTGATTGACTTAAACTAGTTTTTTCAGCAATTGAAGATACAGTTTGTGGTTTATTTTTTAATGTCAACAGTATTTTGACTCTGCTTGAATTTGAAAATATATTACATATTTCACATTGTGTACTTATGAGGTCGCCCATATTAGGATATTAGAATATCCTAATATATATAAAGGTTCCTCCGAAAACAGTAATTCCGAATACCCCTACGAATAGGTCATTGATATGCTCGAGCATGGTGACGAGTGTACTTTGAAGTTCACACATTTGAAATATGACGTCCATACGAATAATCTAAATCAGGATCCTTATACACGGATACTACCTGACCATTTGAGTGATCAACTGATATGTTATTTATCTTACAGTTCACCATCACCATTTGACACCACTGGTCTTGATATATAGCACCCAGGAGGGCCATGTGGGATAAAGTCTCAAATGGTTATCTATGCCAATGTCCTTATGTAGCTTCTAGAAAACCTTCATAACACTTGAAAACATATAGATGATCAGGATATTATAACTACATTGGAAAGTGGTAAATATGAAAGCAAAAATTATCGTATTGCTGGTGATAATTGCATCCCTTCTTATTGTGGGATGTGTGGGGGACGATTCTCAAGATCAATCTACCGATGAGATCGAAGAGGATATAGATAATGAAAGTCAGGAAAACGTTAGCGATGATGAAGTGCCAGAGGAAGAAGTAGAGGAAGAGGTTCCGGCGGTAGAGCCACAGGAATGGCCTATACGACTCTATGCGTATCGTACTTTCCCTTCTTACAAAATGGAGATAAACAGAAGCGATACAGTGGTCTGGCAGAACCTGGAACGTGAGAATAAGAGGATATTCACGTTGGTCAGTGAGGATGGTCTGTGGGAGGATAAGAAGATCAATTACATGACTAAGTTCAACTATACCTTCGAAGAAGCTGGAACCTACAAGTTCACCATTCCTCCCTGGAACGCCATGAACATGACCATTATTGTCAATTGATAGAATGAACACAAAAGAAGTTACCGAGGGTATCACCACCGTTGCGGTACCGGTACCACCGGAAGAAGTGAACTTCCCTCCTTCCCAGGCTCCGGTATTCTACAACCCGCATATGGAGCTTAACCGCGATATATCTGTGGCAGCAACATCTGCTTTTGCAAAGCGATTGGCTGCACAAATACAGATACCCATATCGGATATCACTTATGTGGACACCATGGCAGCTTCCGGCATCCGTGGGCTCAGGATCGCCAGGGAAGTGGGCGTGACCACCACTCTCAACGACTGGAGTCAGGACGCATATGACCTGATCGGCAGGAACATCGAGATGAATGACCTATCGGGATCCGCAACTGCTTCATGCAAGAATGCAAACGTATTGCTGCATGAGGAACACTTTAATATCGTTGATCTGGATCCGTTCGGAACCCCTGCACCATACCTGGATGCAGCCGCACGTTCAGCAGTCCACCTGCTGGAAGTCACTGCAACGGATACGGCTCCTCTGTGTGGGGCACATCTTAACTCCGGAATACGGAAATATGCCGCTGTCCCGCTGAACAATGAATATCACAGTGAGATGGGGATGCGTATACTGCTCGGTAAGGTTGCGCGCGAGCTTGCAAAACATGACAAGGCCATGATACCGCTCCTCTCCCATGCAACCCGACACTATGTGCGCACATACCTGCAGATAAAACGTGGTGCGAAACAGGCGGATAGAACACTGCAGAGTATGGGATTTATCTCCCACTGTCCAATATGTGGGCACAGGGAGGCAATATTCGGAATGGCTGTTCCTATCAGTGGTCGGTGTTCACTATGTGGAAGTTCTACCATTATAGCAGGTCCACTCTGGTTGGGCCAGTTGCATGAAACAAAGTTCTGTGAAGAGGTCCTGGATGAGATCGAAAAACGCCCTCTTAATACTGCCAAGAAGGCAAAAAAGATCATTGCTACCTGCAGTCATGAGCTGGATATACCTACCTTCTATGATCAGCATCTTATTTGCAAGGACATGGGATTATCAGCATCAACAATGGATGAATTCATCGGGAAGATAGAAAATAAAGGGTTTGAAGTTTCTCGTACTCATTTTAGCGGAACGTCCTTTAAGACCAATGCAGACATTGGCCAGATCAAGAGAATATTTTCATCTGACCAATGAGAACTTATATATAAGTATGAGATATAATATATATTACGTTAGATAATACGAAAACCCAAGGATCATTATTTGTAACCGCACTAGAGGAATTATCAATGCCTAAAGAATATGCAGAAAATCTGTTCTTGCAGGAAAAACCAACACTTGCGTTACTGGCGATCTGGGACTTTAAGAGAACATATGCGTCTGTGATCACAAAGGAGATCAATTCAACCTTTGCTCATACGACAAAGATACTCTCCAAGATGGAGGAACACAGCCTCATCAAGTTCACGGTAGAAGGCAGGATCAAATATGTAGAACTCACCGAACAGGGACATAAGGTTGTTGAGGCATTGAAGGAACTCATCATTGCACTTGAAGGCAAGCTACCCAAAGGCTATGATCATCCTGCATTCTCCACCATATCGGATGAAGAACTGATCAAGGACATGGACCCTGCATCTGCTGCGATATATGAAAAGATCATCGGGTTACGCACAAAGATCGAGAGTATATATAAGGATCTGATCAAAAGCAGTGCGGATATGGAGACGATCAAAAGAAAACTTGGTCCGTTTAGCCGCGATATCAAGAAGATAGGGAATTTGATCAACGAATCAGAAGATTCGATCAGGGACGAGGTAATTATAGCATATCATGACACCGAAGATGTGTTTGTCTCTCTTCTAAGGAAAGGTTAAGTTCTTGGGGAATATAGTGGGACGCATGAGAGAAACAGTACTTTGCATAAAGGCATATAGCAATCCCGGAAGTGTCATTGCCTCGATCAGGACTACAATTGGGAATGAACTAAAGGATCTGGACGTTTTGTTCGACCTGTCGATCACAAAAAACAAATGGGTCCAGGTAAACATCGAAGGTGATGACGAGGAGTTTGCTGCGAACTTCCTAATAAATAAATATGGTTCCCCTACAACAGAACCACAAGTTGGGACACACTATAGGGGCTATATCATTTCGATCAATGACAAAGGTATCGCTGTTGATATAGGGATCACATTGTTGATCCCTACTGAATCATTGAAGCCTTTGGGAGCCGGCGATTCCCATCAGATCGCTTCGCGGTTTGGCATGATACCACACATACCAGTTCTGGTAGAGATCGTTGAACACGGTGACAAGACACTGGTACGGTTCACAAAAAAACAGATCGACCTGTGGTGGGATTGGAAACGATCAGGTACTGACCGCGTGATCGTCAATTCAGTCACTCGATCGAAACTCAAGGTTGCAATAAAGAAAACCGGACACGGAAAGGACATCTATGGCATAGATCGTCTCGGTGTGATGGAGAATGCTATTATCTGCAGGGAAGGCACGGACGGTCCGGGCATTGTAGCACACATCGGCCCTCTCCTGAAGTCCGATATCGGCGTGATCATAGGTTCCTGACGACAATACACAGTTACGCAACATTATTACAGTTCATTGCATTACAAAAAGACAATGGTCATAGCCTGTGCCGTAGCATTCCGTTTCTTTCATGGTGCAGTCAATGCCAAGTTGTGCAAGCATGACGGCTTCAAGGATACCTTCATCAAATGAGCAGAGGGTTCTGTCAATAGGAGGCATTGTTCCACAATCAAAACAATCATCGACCCTGATGGATAACGGGTCATGACGGGGAACGGACATGGTCCCAAGGCGGTGTGTGCTCCAGAATGAGGATAATTCCCCAAGGATGCCATCAAGGCTTCTGGACTTGAAATTTGTGGCAAGTTTAGTTCCAATATCCTTGCCAATGAGCTTCAAAAGAGGTTGGGTATTGATACCCTGGGCCTCCAGCCCACATCGCAGCGCATGGAACGTATACTTGATAAAATCATATTCATCCAACGAGACGGATGCAAATTTCTCCAGCGTGTTGTTATAATGCTTTGTTACGGGTTCCTGGGAGCATGATATATACCGCGAGCATAGTGAATATATCTTCTTGCGCCGGTCATTCGGGTCGACCATCTCTTTCAGCATGCCATATGTTCTTAGATCTTTGAGATGGACAGAGACCGTTGATTTTGATTTCCCTGTATGTTTAACGATCTCGTCGAACGATCGTGCTTCATCTTCAAGCAGCTCCATGATCTTAAGTTTGACATCACCATCAATTGCTATAAAGCCGTGTTCGGTCGCAAAGAGTGATGTGTTGCCACTTGATATCATATAGTCTTAAATACCGGTATTATCTATATAAACGTTCGTGAACTTCCGAATGATTATAGGTTAGCAGTAATAAAAAATATGAACAGAACAATAATAGTACCTCTTGAAAATGCAGAGTGCCTGCGATCAGAACTCAATCAGAAGTCCCTTCTGGATAAAAACCGTAAGATCAGGATCATTGATACCCACAATAATGGACGATGTATGGAGATCCCGGTACTGGATGATGTTGCAGGCTACAGGATGACCGAACAGGCCAACCCGAAGTATTACCAGCGGTATCAGTCGTTGAGAGAACGGTTAAAGGATAGCATTTCGGATCATGAGCTATGCTATGTGCCGTCTGGATGGCAGATCATCGGGGACATCATTGTGGTCAGCATCCCAGAGAAGATCAGCAGCAGAGGACATTTGATCGCAGATACCCTGCTTGAGATATATCCCAGATGCAGGTGTGTGGTACGGGATCTTGGGATATCGGGACAATTTCGGGAACCCGTACGGGAGCTCCTTGTCGGTTCTGATATGGAGACAGTACAGAAGGAGCATGGATGTCTCTTCAAAATGGATGTTACAAAGATCATGTACTCAAAGGGCAACCTTGCCGAGCGAAAACGGATGAGTGAATTTGGTAAGGATGAGGTCGTTGTTGATATGTTTGCAGGCATCGGTTACTTTTCCATTCCAATGGCCGTGCATTCAGCTCCTCGAAAGATCATCTCCATTGAGATCAATCCCCTCTCCCACCAGTACCTCTGTGAGAACATTGAATTGAATCATGTTGGGAAGATCATTGAACCTGTAAACGGGGATTGTGCCTGCATCACACCCGCGGAGATCGCCGATAGGGTGATCATGGGATACGTTGGAACGACTCATGAATACCTTGCACAGGGTATTGGCGCGATAAAGAAAGAAGGTGGTATGCTGCATTACCACGAAACTACCCCCGAAGAACTAGTATTTGCGCGTCCGATCGAGCGTATCAGGATGGCAGCGGCTAAGCTTGGGCGCGAGAT
>JAYEHR010000025.1:12550-21245 GCA_034659615.1 Methanobacteriota archaeon
AGGGTATTGGCGCGATAAAGAAAGAAGGTGGTATGCTGCATTACCACGAAACTACCCCCGAAGAACTAGTATTTGCGCGTCCGATCGAGCGTATCAGGATGGCAGCGGCTAAGCTTGGGCGCGAGATCGAGATTAAAGAGTGTCATCGTATCAAGAAGTATTCACCGGGCGTGTGGCACGTTGTTGTTGATGCGCTGGTAAGGTGACCTCATGGGAAACAGAGATGTGAAATATTGGTACTCTATTGTCTTATTGTCTCTCAGACCTTGATAACCTCTGTAGTTATGTCGGAATCGATGATATAGTCAAATTCAATAGGCTCGATCCAACCCTGTTTTTCAAAGATCGACTGGAAGCAGATACCGATGATCAGACTGGTCTCTGCATTCTCAAGGACCTTTGAGACAATTGCCTTCATGTCCTCCGCATCGACACCGATCTTTGGCATTGCCAGTCCCCCAAGCAGGACCACGGTGTCTGCATGAGGATCCATGGGGTCTCCAAGCTGCATCCCGTGATCTGTGGTGATGATCTCTTTTGCATCGTCAAACCTGATATCTGGGATGAATCCCAGCTTCTTACCGCTCTTTCGTATGACGTATGCGGTCAGTTCTGCAAAGGGTGTGCAGAAACCCGACGATCCCATGAACATGATCGTTTCCGAATCCTGTACGAGCTTGCGAAATTCACTGAGCTGCCCGCCGATCCCCTTTGAAGTGTTTACTATTTCCATCTTATCACAATTTAAAAAATAAGGTGTACAGCTGTATTGGCTGTACGTATGTTCAAAACAGTGTTCAGACGTTCTCGATGCCAAATGAAGTAAGCAGGATAGATGGATCGATCCGGCCTCCCGTGAACGATTTTTTGGATATGAGATCGTTGATCGTTATCTTTGCTGGTGCGAACATACCGGCATCGACCTTGAAGAAGTCAAAGCCTGCTTCCTTGAAAGTGGCATAGAACGGCTTTCCATAGTCAGAGGATGTATTGGATGGTGCCTTCTTAACGAAATCTGCAAGCTTCTCTGCGTCACCGTGTTCCACGGTGTAGTAGGTCTCGCCGCAGTAGATGATACAGTCGTTGGTGGAACCCATGCATTTCGTGTCGTCACCGACTATTGGTGCAATAGGAGCAATACCGAACCCGCTCTTGATGGTGTTGATGTCGTAACCAATGGATTCCAGCTTGTGTATACCTGTCTCCACGATACGTGCAGATATCTGCACTGATCCTGCAATGGATGATGTCGGTGCAACAGCTATATAGACATTCTCTGTATCAACATTGCAGTGCTTTGCGATATATTCGACTACCTCTTCATTGGGCAATTCTGCGGATTCCATCACAAGTACAGCAGCATCGCAATCATCCTTGTAATCGATCTCTTCATACAGTTCCTTTGGTTTAAGACCAAGTCCACGGGCAGGACCGGAGCCCATTCCGAAGTATTTGCCAACAGAGATCCTCCAACCAGCATACTGGGAAGCCATACAGGCAACGATCGGATTGTCGGTGACTACCTGGATCGCAGGCACAGGGAGGCCTTCCAGATCGAACTTTGTATAGGTGATCTCTGCCAGGTCGGCAAGGCACAGGCGGGACAGGTACATTCCTGCATCATATCCACCGTCCACATTGACACCACAATCAATGATGGTAGCACCGTTGTCAAGCTCCATTGACTCGACCTTGATCTCCTCTTCCCAATCCAGCATTTCATCGATTATAGCTAATCCCTTTTCGTTGACGCTTATCATAATATCACCTTTTTATTCATGTGGTGAGTGTGATTGGTTAGATAGAATATATATTTTCCGACGGCGTGATCGAATTATACTGGTTGGCGGATATGACACTTGTGTCTGTCCAGTTGATCCTTATGTCATCCCAGTTCTGGCAGCCATACATGGACCGTTGTCCCCACACTATTTTTACTCTCAACCTGGATCTTGCCCCCGTGATCATCGACGATCCTTTTGCACAGTGGTAACCCTATACCGGTACCATCGTATTTTCGTGTAGTAGAACCATCGATCTGATAAAAGTTCTGGAAGACCTTCTGTACCTTATCTTCCGCTATCCCGACACCCGTATCCTTAATCATTATATGCACACCCTTTTTTTCATCACGTACAGATATTGTGATCGTTCCCCCAAGGGGTGTGAACTTGATAGCATTGTCCAGCAAATGAAGAAATACCTGTTCCATACGTTCTTTATCCCCATTAACCAGAGGAATATCAACAGGGATATCCTTTTTGATCATAAGCCCTGTCTTGTTGATCTGTGGAACTATGTCCAGGATAAGAAGATCCAATATAGTAGTGATCTGAACGGGCACAAAATTGTAGACGATCTTCCTGGCTTGTCGGCGGCTCATATACAAAAGCGAGTCAATCAGGTGGTTGAGACGTTCTGAATTACGGATGATCGCATCCGTAGCTTTTTTCTGGTTCTCATCAATCTTCCCCAACCGCTCCTCATTCAGAAGCTCGCTGAAACCCTTGATGGATACAAGTGGAGTGCGAAGCTCATGTGAAATATTTGCCAGGAACTCATTTTTCATCGTATCGAGTGTTTTTAATTCTTCGTATGCCTTCTCGAGATTTTCCTCTGCCTGTTTGCGCTGTGATATGTCCGTGTGGGTTCCAGCCATACGCACAGGATTGCCTTGTTCATCCCACTTGACCACCTTACCCTTATCCAACACCCATTTCCATTCACCGGACTTTGTTAGCAATCGGTATTCGCTCTCATAATAGGGTGTTCCTCCGGCAAGATGTTTCTCCAACACCGTCTTCATCTGAAGTACATCATCAGGATGAAGGAGCTTTTTCAATAAGTTGATATGAGGTTCGATCTCGTCCAGCCGATACCCGATCATCTGTGCCCACTGTTTGTTGAATATAACATGATCTGTCAGAAGGTCCCAGTCCCAGAGCCCCTGATTCGTTCCCTCGATCACAAGGCTCAGGCGTTCCTCACTCTCTTTCAGTTCCTTATGCATCCGTTTGTGGTTGGTAATATCGACGACAACACTTCTGAACCCCACAGGACGGTTTTCATGAAAGATCAAGTTCGTGTACACAAGGATCGGAAACATATTACCATCTTTACTCAAAGCAGTGTATTCGGAATCGAGTGCTTCTGCTCTTTCCCCATTTATAATCGTGTTGAGGCTCTTTTTGACCCTATCCCGATCCTTCGGGACCAACATGTGGAGTATATTCTGACCCCTGTCAAGATCGAACTGTGTATAGTTGAAACTGTCAAGTGCCTGGCGGTTGGCAAAGAGTATATTGCCATCCAGGTCATACTCACAGAGGCTTTGCGGCAGTTGATCAGCCATTTCTTTGAACTTTTTCTCACTTTCTTCGACCTCCACATCCTTCTGTCTGCGCTCGATCGCCATCCCCATTATTTCCGATGCCAGGCGGAGTATGGAAATATCGTCATCCTTCCAGTTACCGGTGTTCTCCACATTGTCCAATCCGACAAAACCTGTAAGTTTGCTGCCAACATATAGCGGCAGAACGATGAGCGACTTGATCTCCTGCATCTCAAGGATCTTCTTCTCTGCTGAGGCTTCAGGCGGCAGGGAAGAGACATCTGTTAGGTGAATGATATCATTGTTCCTTAGTTTTGTTATCCACCAGGGGAACATATCAACAGGAAGGTTCTGTAGATCCTCTTTATGAGGCTGCACACCCTCAGCACACCATTCGTGAGTGTTGTCCATCACGTTTTCTTCTTCACGCAACTTGAACAGATAGGCTCTGCTTGAACCACATAGTTCCCCTAACATACAGATGGCATCGTCGAGAGTGGTATCAATAGAAGCAGGAGCAATGAACATCGAGGTGATCGAAGCTACACTCTGCTCGATTGTCAGTTTGCGTTCGATAGCCTGCCTTGCTTGCAGACGTTCGGTAATGTCCTCGCCAGAACTTAATGTTCCGATAATAGTGCCATTTTGATCTCTTAATACGGAATTGCGCCAGGCGATCTCTCGCTTATCTCCATCCTTTACCAGAACCGGATTCTCAAAATATTCCACTGGATCGATCACACCGGTCATCAGTTTGTCAAACATATCCCTTGTTCTCTGCCGAATGTTTTCAGGAATGAAATTGTCAAACCAGTTTCTCCCAATGATCTCATCCCGACCATATCCCAGCATCTCGCATCCCTTCCTGTTCACAAGGGTGACCTTCTGATCACTGTCGAGAACCACCATCATATTCCCCGAGACATTTAGATATTGGTTGGAGAGCTCAATTTCTTCTTTCAATCGTTCTTCAGATCGTACACGGGCAATGAAGCCTCCGATCTGGGAAACAATGGTCTCTATAACAATGAGAGTATTGGAGGGAATGTGATCGGAGATGTGTGAGGCAAGATTGAATGCACCGATCACCTCTGTCCCGTACTTCAATGGCAAAGTGGCCAACACTTGTAGTCCTTCCTGTTGCCATACTGTTTTCTGTTCTGAAGGAGGGATCTGGGAGTAGCAAATGTAGATCGGCTTTTCTGCTATCACCAGTTTGTTCTGGAGAGCATCTGCACTGTGATAAGAGACATGTTTAACAAACTCTGGAGTAAATCCCCTGCGAGCTACCAGATCGAACGTCCCAGTCCGCTCGTCGACGATGTATATTTCTCCACTATCGAAGGGGTCGATCTGGAGAGTGGAGTCCAATAGTAGCTTCAGTGTCTTATGTATATCACTGCTGGAGGTGAGCACGAGACCAATATCACGCTGGATCGTCAGAAGTTTGTCTGTCTGACCATTCTCATTTGCATTTTCAGTGATGTCGTTGTCTCCTGCAGAAGTTATTGAGGATATATAATATGTATCCTGTATTTAGATATTGTCTTATTTGATTTATACATTTGTGATTGCGAACACCGTAATGTTGTTGTGTGTTGTAAATTGGAAACTACAACAGTTGAATTGTAAGTAACTATATATGTCACGAAGTCAAACTATATACAAAAATAACGTCGTACCTATAAAAGAATACCATCTCTTAAAATGCAGAGGATGTCCATGTTCGATCTGATGAGTGACCTTATTCTTGAGACTGTTCGCACCCTTGTCCTGCTCGTCATACTTGTTTATCTGTGGAGGGCTGGCTCTGAACGTGCAGAGCTATCCCGTAAGGGCTGGAACCTCATTCTTGCGGGTTTTGTCCTATTGTTCTTTGGAAGTACAATCGATATCACAGATAATTACGAGTCTCTGAACCATTTTGTTGTCATAGGTGATACTGAGATCCAGGCATTCCTGGAGAAGATGATAGGTTTTCTTGGCGGTTTCGTGTTGCTTGCTATCGGCCTGATACAGTGGCTGCCTACCATAACAGGAGTGGAGGAAAAAGATCAATTGATAATAGAGCTCGCTGAGAGGAATGAAGAACGGGCTTCTATGAATCGGCAACTGGAAAATGAGATCGATGAGCGGAAACTGGCAGTAGAGGAGCTGAAACTGAGTGAGCGACGATTCAGAAGGCTTTTTGAAAACATGAATTCCGGAGTTGCGGTCTATACGGCGGTCGACGATGGAATGGATTTCATATTCAGGGACATTAACAGGGCCAGTGAGCAAATAGACAATATCAGTCGGGGAGAGGTTGTGGGCAAGAAGGTCACCGAGATGTACCCTGGTGTCAGGGATTTTGGTCTTTTTGATGTATTCCAGAGGGTGTGGAAGACAGGAAAATCGGAGCATTATCCCATCTCGCTCTATAAGGATGAAAAGATCACAGGCTGGAGAGAGAACTATGTCTACAAATTGCCTTCAGGAGAGATTGTTGCTATATATGATGATGTCACCGAGCGCAAGCAGGCAGAAGATATAATTCTGCAAGCCAAGAATGAGTGGGAGCGCACATTTGATTCTGTACCAGACCTGATCGCCATCATAGACAAAAACCACAGGATTGTCAGGGTTAATCAAGCCATGGCCAACAGTATGGGTATTACAAAAATGGAGGCTGCGGGAGTATCCTGTTATGAGTATGTTCACGGTACACAGAGACCACCCGAGTTTTGTCCCCATACCAAACTCCTTGTGGATGGTCAGGAACACACAGTAGAGATCTATGAGGAACGCCTTGATGGGTTTTTCCTTGTAACCACATCACCCCTTAGGAATGCTAACGGTCAGCTCATCGGTTCTATTCATGTAGCTCGAGACATCACCGAGCGCAAACATGCAGAAGAGGCGGCGCTCAGCGCCAAACTGGCCGCTGAGGATGCAAACCGTACCAAATCTGAGTTCCTGGCCAACATGAGCCATGAATTGAGAACACCACTCAACTCGGTCATAGGATTTTCGGACGTGTTGCAGGATGAGACATTTGGGACATTGAATGAAAAACAACAAAAGTACGTGAATAACATTTCAACCAGTGGTAAACATCTACTGAATATCATCAATGACATCCTGGACCTTTCGAAAGTCGAAGCCGGAAAGATGGAACTTATCTATGAGCTATTCCCAATCGGGGGTGCGATCAGTGAAGTGAAGATGATAGTCTCTCCCCTGTCATTAAGGAAGAATATTACAGTTGATGTAGACATTGATCCCGGTCTTGTGGACATCAATGCTGATAAGGGCAAGTTTAAGCAGCTCCTGTATAACCTTTTGAGCAACGCCATCAAGTTCACACCCAACAACGGCTCAGTGACGATCGAGGGCACGTTGGACGATGATCTGGCACAGATATCAGTGATCGATACCGGAATAGGCATCATAAAAGAGGATCAGGAAAAGCTCTTCCAGCCTTTCGTGCAACTGGACCCATCATCCTCTCAAGAGTATCAGGGTACAGGACTTGGTCTTGCGCTTGTCAGGCAACTGGTTGAGATGCATGGTGGCACTGTCCGGGTTGAAAGTGAGGTAGGAGAGGGATCAAGGTTTACCTTCACGATCCCGGTAGACAATAAAAGCCTATAATGGGACAATAATTACAACTGCGTAGTTATTGACATGAAAAATAGACAGTGATGTACAAAAAGCTATATAAATCAACAATTCAAAACATAATCGATTATTTACCCATGAGGGAAATACAAATATACATATGGTAACTTTTAATGATTGAACTTATCAGAACCTGCTTTATAATCATCGTTTACATTTATTAATGGGACCTAACAATATTTTATTCCATTTATGGACTGCAGACATATGAAATTAATTACAGAGTTTGTCCCATAACCAAGCAAGATCGTCTCTTATCAGGTAAGAGGGGTCATATTAATTCCCAACGAGTTTTACACTATAACCCGAGGTATAACGTGTCATTTGATAATTTAAATCTAATATACCCGCTTCAGCGGGCATTGTCCGAGGAAGGATATACAAAACCTACTCCTATACAGGAACTATCCATACCCCATCTGTTGAAGGGTAAGGATATGATAGGCATTGCTCAGACAGGTACAGGCAAGACAGCTGCATTCATATTACCAATTCTTCACAATATGTCTGCATCCCACAAGATGCCGCGCCCGGGAACCCCGCGAGTGCTCGTGATTGCACCCACAAGGGAGCTTGCAGCACAGATCGAGGATAGTTTTGCCACGTATGGCAAATTCACCCGTTTCAAGCATACAGTGATATTCGGAGGTGTTAAACAGGGGGCACAGGTAAGGGTCCTCTCAAAAGGCGTAGATTGCCTTGTAGCAACTCCAGGAAGACTGCTGGACCTGATCGAGCAGGGCCATATTAAACTTTCGGATGTGGAGTATTTTGTCCTTGACGAGGCGGACAGGATGCTTGACATGGGCTTTGTCAATGATGTGTACAAAGTTGTTGGCATGCTGCCAAGAAAACGTCAGTCACTATTCTTTTCAGCTACCATGTCCCCGGAGATATCCGAACTTGCCAGAAAACTGCTCAGCAATCCTGTGCATGTAGAGGTTACCCCGCAGGCAACAACTGTTGAACGCATAGACCAGTTCATCTTTTTCGTGGATTCGGATAACAAGAACAAATTACTTTTACACTTACTAAGGGGCAAGCATCTGGAGTGTGTTCTCATATTTACACGTACAAAACACCGTGCCAATAAGGTCACTGAGATGCTAAACAAGAACAATGTTCCTGCCGGTGCTATTCATGGTAGCAAGTCCCAGAACCACCGTACAAAAACACTTCAGAGTTTCAAATCCGGACAACTGCGTGTACTGGTTGCAACAGACATAGCTGCCCGGGGAATTGATATCGAAGACATATCACATGTAATAAACTATGACCTGCCGAATATCCCTGAGAGCTATGTGCACCGCATAGGACGTACAGCAAGAGCAGGAGCTGATGGAACAGCATACTCGTTCTGTGCAGCTGATGAGCGTGACTTCCTTCGTGATATCGAAAAACTCACCAAAATGGAAATTGAGGTCGCTGAACATAATTATCATTCAGAAAAGGCGAAGAATGCCACAGGTGATGAAGCAAGGCCGGCTCCTAAACAACAGAGAGGCCGAAAGGGAAGTACCGTACCAAAAAGCAGGGGCAGGGGCAAAAAAGGAGAAGGTAAGGGTCGTAAAAATAAAGCTGAACGTTCAAAGAACACCAATAAGGACCAGGGTAAGAATAAGACAAAGAAAAGATCTGGTCAATACTCAGGTAAGTCCAGAAACCGTCAGTAATTGGACATCTTCTTTTTTGGACATCATGGGC
>JAYEHR010000026.1:0-20963 GCA_034659615.1 Methanobacteriota archaeon
GTAAGAGCTTCACGTTCGTCTTTAGTTAGTGTCACGATGTATTTCTTCATATTCAATCCTCATAGATTGATTATGAAGTTTATATCTAATATACATTGCGACATTTTACACGTGACATGACACTAGTCCGCTCGAGCGTTAGCGAGACGGACCGCGCCCTCCCGAGGCGCGACTCGGGGGTCTGCGACTCGGGATGGAAACGTATAATAAAGTTGGTGTTCATCCTATCGTTGAAGACGCATGAAAATCAAAAAGGATATTCCAAAAGGTGTCATGGCATTGATCTGTGTCCTCAGTACGCTGAATGAGGACGAGAGGATATGGCAGTTACAGAATGAGCTCATGGATCTGGTTCTCAATAATAGGGGTGAATATGTGGAGCCACTGTATATTGATTCTATTCTTGGAAAATGGGAAGTGTTCGAGGCCCACGAAGATGCATCGTGTAGGATGGCAAAAGAAGTTATTTCCATACTGAAGAATGAGATATTTGACTACTCATGATCGATCGTCCGGTGACTGCCCTGATCCTGCTGGCCCGATCTATCATTTACAAGTAATTTTAAGCATGGTGGTAATCCCAATATGATAATCCCGGATCCGATCAAAGATGGTATTTCCGCCAGGGGCGGGATCGAGGGCATCGTGAAAAACCTTCCAGATGAGACGATAATTGCACAGCAGTGTCGCATCCATCATGCACTTTCAATGCCAGTGAGGATGACGATCCTGTATATGGTACTGATCCAGCCGATGTGTGTGTGTATCATCAAGGATATCCTACACATATCAGATTCAAAGCTGTCCTACCACCTGTCCAAATTGAGTGAGGCAGGACTCATCAAAGGCAAACGGCAGGGAAGCTGGATCATTTATTATCCTACCGAGCTTGCTCGAGGTCTGTATTCAAATGAGGTGTGCCATCCTGCTGCAGATGATGGTAGCGATGGTCATGGCGTCATGCGTTGAACTGTTTCGTAGGCTTCGACATGCAGATGTATCTCGTCGAACCGCAGACCGATAAGATCTTCACCGTGCCGGATGATTGGCATGTCTACTTCTTACTGTTCTGAATCTCCCTGATAACCGGCCTAATGACTCGAGACCTGGATGCATAAAAAAGACCTCCATCCCGGCAGGCCTGGAACGAGGTTCTCAAACGGTGGGCTGAGAAGGTCGAGATTAAGTTACCATTCATTGAAGCAGAAATTGTTAAATAGTTTTAAATAACATTATTTAACATTATTTAATATTAATAAACAGGAGTGAACTCAATGGTACTAAAGACATTTAATGTGGACGAAGTTACTTACAAGAAATTCTCTACTCTCTGTAAATCCCATGGGATGAGTATGAGCAAGCAAATACAGATGTTCATGGAGAGCATAGTGTCTCAAGAACCGGAAGCAAATAAGGAATATTTGGAAAAACTCGATAACATCAGGAGAGGGAAATTCATTAGTGTTACTGATTTTTCTGAACGATATGGGTTGCAATAATGGAATATGGTATTGTTATATCTGAGATTGCGGACAAAAAGTTTACAAAGCTCACTAAAAAGAACCCGAAACAGATGAACATTATCATCAAGAAAGTTCAACAAATTATCCAAAACCCATATCATTTTAAACCTTTGCGTGGTGATTTGCATGGCGCAAGAAGAGTGCATATTGACTCTTCATTTGTATTGATCTATGAAATCGATGAGAATAATAGATCAATCCGGATTCTCGACTACGATCATCATGATGTGATTTATTAATTCATTTGCTGTGATGCTTTGTGGTGGGTGCTGCCGTTTGAACAGCATTTACCTGGACCCAGTGATACCAACAAAGAGTATTGTTGCAGCAACCATTATCAGGTATCCAAGGATAATAAAAATAATACGTTTTACTCTCGCCGAGTCATTTGGTAAAAGATTATTTGCACTCATTACCATCACACTAACGGTGATACGAGATACTTGCATATAGCATCTATCCCTGTCGAATCTTACAAGATTGTCATTACACTCACCATTGAGGTTAAGTACAAAAAACGACAAACAAACAGATACCTAAATCTTGCGAAAAATCGATGGCTGCTTAGGCCTATCTAACGTTTTTTGGTGGACCGGTCGGGAATTGAACCCGAGGCCTCTACCATGCCAAGGTAGCGATCTTCCCCTGATCTACCGGCCCACAGACGTTAGACCCTAGATATCATCATCTAAAATAAAGGTATCGCTGGTGTTGGCGAGTACATACCACCCATTTTTGAATATGTCATGCAGAAGTGGGATACATATTGGTGTTGAAAGAAATTCCGAAACACATGTTTAGGGAAATTTTGGAGACAATGGCTTAAGGATAGCTATTTATACATAACTGATAAAGAGACTCTCAGTTCATGTAATTTATAAAGGAGGTTCTATATATGGTAATGGAAGATAATTGGGATGAGAAGGATCCTGGTCCCGCACAAGATGATCCTTTTCGTGATCTTATTAATAAAGGGATCCCGCCCATGGTGGGTCACATCCTACGGTCCCTGGCCATCATAATTGCGATACTTGTCGTGTTCTCCGTGATGTTCGGTTCGATATTTGTGTCCGTTGGTGCCGGTGAGGTTGGAGTGAAGTTCAGCCAGTTCGGAGGGGTCCAGGAAGATGAACTGGGCGAAGGGTTGCATATAGTCCCGCCCTGGGTTTCCGTGACGAAGTATTCTGTGAGGAGCGAGGTCTATACCATGAGTGCCAAGTCGGCAGAGGGTGATATCCGGGGTGATGACCAGATCACCGCATTGACCAGTGAAGGTCTGACGCTTGGTATGGACATCACGGTCAGGTATAGACTGATCCCGAACGATGTCAGTGACGTTCATCAGAAGCTGGGTACGAACTATGCGGAAAAGATTATCCGGCCAACCATTAAATCGGTAATTAGAGGCGTGGTTTCCAGTAATACGGCTATGCAGGTCTATGGTGAGCAGAGGGAAGTTGTTGCGATTAACATGCAGGAAAATATGGAGAATGCCCTGAACAAGGATGGTATCATCGTGGAGGAGGTCCTCCTGAGGAACGTCAAGCTACCTGATCGGGTTGCAGATGCCATCGAGCAGAAACTGCAGGCAGATCAGGATGCACAGCGAATGGTGTTCGTGAAGGAAAAGGAGGAGCTTGAAGCGGAACGGAAGCTGATCGAGGCGAATGGTATCGCCAATGCTACGATCATCCAGGCCACAGGAGAGTCCGAAGCTCTGCGCATAATCAATCAGGAACTTTCAAAGAACCCGAGTCTGATCAACTACAAGTATGTCCAGATGCTTCAGAGCAAGGATGTCCAGACAATGATCGTTCCAACGGATCAGGGTCTGATACTGGATGCTTCCAGTAGTTGAATGTGTGTAAGTCAGATATGAACGAGATACCTGAGGATCACCCAAGATACGATTCTCTCATGACCCGTGAGAAGATCGTTGAGGGTGTCAGGATCGGTATCACAAGTCCACAGGGATTAGTAGCCCAGGGCAGGGGTGAGAGTTTCGACTATCTCCTCGGTGAATGTACGAGCGAGTCGGCATCCTGTGCAGAGAATGTGGCAGTGGCGATGCTTCTGCTTGCAAAAAGGCCCGTGATATCTGTCAATGGCAATACTGCAGCCCTTGTGCCCGATGGACTTGTTGCACTGTCCAAAGTAACAGGAGCATCCCTTGAGGTGAATCTGTTCCATCGCAGCGAGGCACGTGTGGGGAAGATCGTCGCTCATCTCCGGTCCCATGGGGCAGTCGATGTGCTCGGTAGAAAAGGAGATGCACGTATCGATGTGAGCCATGACCGTGCCGTGGTGGATAACGATGGGATATATGCTGCGGACGTGGTGCTGGTGCCACTGGAGGATGGCGATCGTTGCCAGACCCTTATCAACATGGGCAAGTCCGTGATAGCGATCGACCTGAACCCCTTGTCCCGGACCTCCCGTACTGCCAGTGTCACCATTGTAGATAATGTGACACGGGCTATTGATAACATGGTGGGAATGGCAAGGGATATGGACTGCACTGATGAGGATGTGCTCAGGGAGTCGATCGCCTCTTTTAATAACGAGGATGTGCTCTCGTCTGCTCTGGAACAGATCCGGGAGAGGCTCATAACGATCTCCGGAGAGATTGGTTGAATGGATCTTATTGAGGATACCCGGAGCTTTGTTTCGGAGATACTGGCTGATGAGCCAAGTACTCATGGAATGTCCCATGTAGAACGGGTGGAATCCATGTGCATGAAGATCCAGGGGTCTGAAGGTGGCGATGTCGAAGTTCTGCGTCTTGCTGCCCTACTCCATGATGTGGGTGTTGTCAAAGAGCATCAGGAGGGCGGTGATCATGCTGAGTACAGTGCCCGGATCGCGCGTGAGTTCCTGTTCAGGAATGGGGTAAGAGAGTCACTGATCGATCATGTGGTGGCATGCATAACAACCCATCGTTTCAGTCGTGGGCTCAGGGCCGGGTCACTTGAGGCTCAGATACTACAGGACGCAGACCGTATCGATGCATTGGGCGCGGTCGGGATATTCCGGTCGCTGGTTTCCATGGGGGCTCTGCGTGGTCTTAAACATGCTATCGGTACTGTCAAGGAAAGTTCTATGAATGCGTATGCTTCAGATCCCTTTGAAGGGTTTGCCGATTATATGGAGAATAAACCCTTTAAGATACCGGAGAAGCTAAATACGGATGCCGCAAAGATGATCGCGGAAGACAGGCTAAGGGTTATGCATCTGTATCTGGATGCACTGGCAGAAGAAACATCGTTGGAGTAAGATACTATGGCTGATATTATTATTGAGAATGGTTATGTCCTGACAATGGACTCAGATGTGGGCGATATTTCGAAAGGTGTGGTCGTGATCGAAGATGGTGTGATCACGCAGGTGGCAGAGTCCACAGAACAGACAGCTGATACCGTGATCAATGCCCGGGGTTCTGTGGTGATGCCTGGTTTGATCAATACTCATTCCCATGCTGCCATGAGTCTCTTCAGGGGGTTCGCAGACGATCTGCCTCTGGGGGAATGGCTTGAGGATAACATCTGGCCGGCAGAAGCCTGCTTGACAGATGATGATATTTACACAGGCACGCAGCTGGCCTGTCTTGAGATGATCCGAAGTGGTACGACCACATTTGCGGATATGTATCTTCATATGGGTCATGTGGCCCGGGCCGTGGAGGATTCCGGGATGCGTGCTGCACTGTCCTATGGTATGATCGAACTCGGGGATGCAGCAAAGGGCGATTCGGAGCTCAAGGTCGGGAAGCGGTTTGTGCGTGAGTGGAACGGGGGGGGCAATGGCAGGATCACAACGATGTATGGTCCCCATGCTCCGAACACCTGTTCCCGCGAGTTCCTGATCAAGGTAAAGGAACAGGCGAAGAAGGACAACACAAAGATACATATTCATGTGCTTGAGACAGAAAGTGAGTTGAACCAGATGAAAGAGACCTATGGTATGTGCTCTGTGAACATGCTTGATGAGATCGATTTCCTTGATCCGGATGTGCTCGCTGCTCATTGTATCTGGCTCTCTGATGGGGACATGGATATCCTTCGTGATAGAGGGGTACATGTATCCCACAATCCGGTGAGCAATATGAAACTGGCATCGGGGATCGCACCGGTGCCGGCTCTTCTTAAGCGTGGTGTGGATGTGTCCCTTGGGACCGATGGATGTGCTTCCAATAATAATCTGGACATGTTCGAAGAGATGAAAGTGGCTGCTCTACTTCATAAGGTCAACAACCTGGACCCGACCGTCCTTCCGGCACGCTCGGTGTTGGAGATGGCAACGGTCAACGGTGCAAAGGCACTTGGGATCAGGGCCGGTGCGGTAAAGGAAGGGTATAAAGCAGATGTGGTCATAGTCGATATGGACAAAGCACACCTGACGCCAAGATACGATGTCGCGTCCCAGCTTGTCTATTCTGCAAACGGTGGCGATGTCAGGACCACCATTGTTGATGGAAATGTATTAATGGATGATTATAAGGTGATGTGCATGAATGAGGAACGGGTGTTGGGTAAGGTGTTAGAGACCTCCGAAAATCTCATTGATCGATTACATTCAGATAGTTGATCACACGTCATGCGGTAATATAAGAATTCGCTATAATATTAACGCGTTACAATATTATGTGGACGGAGATTTTGGATATGAGTAACAAGGAATTAATAGAATCTGGTGACCAGAAGATCGAATGGGTGAAGAATCACATGCCTGTACTCTCGATCATCCGGGATGAGTTCGAGCGTGAGATGCCATTAAAAGGGTACAGGGTAGGAATGGCACTGCATGTTGAGGCTAAGACCGCTGCTCTCGTGGAAACCCTTGCTTTGGGTGGGGCAGAGGTTGTAATTGCAGGGTGCAACCCTCTGAGCACGCAGGATGATGTGTCACTTGCCCTTGATATGAAGGACAACATCAAGTGTGTTGCAAAATATGATTGCTCCAATGAGGAATACTACGAGGCCATTGATACCGTACTGGACATTGAACCGGATATCACTATCGATGATGGTGCAGACCTGATCTTCAAGCTTCACACAGAACGCACAGATCTTCTACCTTCTATACAGGGAGGTTGTGAAGAGACCACGACCGGAATCCATCGGCTCAAAGCAATGGAGAGGGATGGTGCCTTGAAGATGCCCGTGATCGCGGTCAATGATGCGATGACAAAGTTCCTGTTCGACAACCGTTATGGTACTGGCCAATCTTCATGGGATGGTATAATGAGGACCACGAACTTGCTGGTGGCCGGTAAGACGGTGGTCATCGGTGGGTATGGCTGGTGTGGAAGGGGTGTTGCAATGCGTGCATCCGGACTTGGGGCCAATGTGGTCGTCACTGAGGTGGACCCGATACGTGCTTTGGAAGCACATATGGATGGCTTCCGTGTGATGTCAATGAAAATGGCAGCAGAATGTGGTGACATATTTGTGACGACCACAGGTAATGTGAATGTTCTCACACGAGACCATTTTTCAGTGATGAGGGATGGTGCCATATTGGCCAATTCGGGTCATTTCAATGTGGAGATCAATCTGGAAGATCTCATTGCAATGTCCAGTTCGGTTCGAACAGTCAGGAAGAACATCAAGGAGTACCTGGTAAATGGAAGACGTATCAACGTGTTGGCCGATGGGCGGTTGGTGAACCTTGCTGCTGGCGATGGTCATCCTGCTGAGGTCATGGATATGAGTTTTGCAAACCAGGCACAGTGTGTGAAATATATAGCAGAGAACAAGCTTTCAAATGGGGTACATCCCGTGCCAGGTGATCTGGATATGCTTGTGGCCAAGCTCAAACTCAGATCACTTGACATTGATATCGATGAGCTATCTTCTGAACAGACTGAATATATGGAGGGCTGGGAATGTGGGACATGAATGTCCTGCATATCATTTTTGGGGTCATCTGCATGGAACTTCGTAAAGGGTAAAAATAATGTTATTTATACATTTTGGATATAATTGATGTATTCTTCGTTTGCTGTTAACTGGCATTGTGGAAATTGCTTCCAATACGTTTGATTGGCGATCGTATGTCTGCCACCATCAGACATATTTATATACTATACCGTTCATGTATCGGCCCTGTCTCGAACAAGTTGTAGGATATCCTATGGACAGTTCGACGATCTAATATGTGGGCTCGTAGCTTAGTCAGGCAGAGCGTCTGGCTTTTAACCAGACGGTCTAGGGTTCAAATCCCTACGAGCTCGTCAATATTCACCTACATGTTTTGAAGGAGTGTGTAATTTGAGTAATTTCAGCTTGCTTAACAACGAATTAATTCCAAACCATGAAATTCTGGGTGAGGATGAGATGCAGTCTGTTCTAAAACAATACAACATCGGCAAAGAGCAATTACCCAAGCTCAAGGGCTCAGATCCAATCGCGAAAGAGATTGGTGCGGTCGTTGGTGATGTCGTAAAGATCACCAGGAACAGTTATACTGCAGGAGAAGCACTGTATTATAGGTATGTGATAGAGTAATCGTAATATGTTGGGATCTTTAAATTTGAATATATCTGGTTACTTTCGTTGCAGTTGCTCTGTATGGCAGTATGTTCGATTATTCGACATCTAGTATTATTATAAATTCACAAAATTCGGAAGGAAGGTGCTATCATCACGTTAGACGTCAAGGGATTATCTAAAGCATATTTTACAAAGGATAAGATTGTGCAACATCACATAGATTCATATAACAAGTTCGTGTCACACGGTCTCCAAAAGATTATTGATGAGCAGGGAGTTATTGAGACAGATCTTGAGGATATCTATGTTAAGCTTGGGAAAATAAGAGCAGAGAACCCTGTTGTCAAAGAGGCCGATGGTGCGATAGAGAATCTCTATCCCAATGAAGCAAGGCTTCGCAATCTTTCCTATTCAGCTCCATTGTTCTTGGAAATGTCAGTTGTAAATGGGGAAAATGAGAGTGAACCGACTGAAGCAAAGGTCGGTCAGCTACCTGTAATGCTCAAGTCAGAGATATGTAATCTTGTAGATATCAGTAATGATGAGATGATCCAGCATGGTGAGGATCCGCTTGATCCTGGGGGATATTTCATTGTCAATGGTACAGAGCGTGTGGTTATGACCCTTGAAGATCTTGCTCCGAACAAGATCCTGGCAGAGATCGGTGCGCGTTACGGTGATTCGATCGAGGTTGCCAAAGTGTTCTCACAGAGGAGGGGGTACAGGGCTCTGGTCGTTGTTGAAAGGGGTCGCAAATCTATTTTGGAGGTATCATTCCCTTCTATATCCGGACGTATCAACTTCATCACACTGATACGTGCCCTCGGCATTGAGACTGATGAAGATGTCGTGAAGGTTGTGTCAACTGACCCCGAGATCATGAAGTTTATGTTCGAGAATCTCGAAGAGGCTGAGGTGGACACGATCGAGGACGCGCTCGAAAAGATCGGTACACGTGTAGCATCCGGACAGGCCCGGGACTATCAGATGAAACGTGCGAACTATGTGATCGACAGGTACTTGCTTCCACACCTTGGTAACGATCCGGAAGACCGTTTGGCTAAGGCTCATTTCCTTGGAAGGATGGCAGAGTCATGTTTCGAACTTGCTCTTGGTCGTCGCTTGGCAGATGATAAGGACCACTATTCCAATAAGCGCTTAAAACTCACAGGTGATCTCATGGAGGACCTGTTCAGGGTTGCATTCAATCGACTGTCCCGCGATGTTAAATACCAACTCGAGAGGGCGAATATGAGAAACAGGGAATTGAATGTATCTACCGTTGTGCGTGCAGATGTGCTGACAGACCGTCTCCAACATCCTCTTGCGACCGGAAACTGGGTGGGTGGACGAAGTGGTGTTTCTCAGCTTCTTGATCGTACTGATTACATCTCTACCTTGTCTCACCTCAGGCGTGTTATATCTCCATTATCGCGAGCACAGCCGCACTTTGAGGCACGTGATCTACATCCGACACAATGGGGCCGTTTGTGTCCATCAGAAACGCCGGAAGGTCCTAACTGTGGTCTGGTGAAGAACTTTGCCCAGATGGTGGAGTTATCCACCGGTATAGATGATTCGGAGCAGATACAGAATGTTCTCTTCAATATAGGTGTCATTCCCTCACAGTTACATGTGCCAGAGAGGATAGCTGTATATTCGGGCGAGGTGGATGTCGACAGCGATGAGCTGGAGGCGGTGTCTGAATTGGGGGATGAAAAGCCCACAATTGAGTATAATGATACTTCGGAAGAAAAAAAAGATATTGTAAGTGGCAAGGATGATGAGGTGGTTCTCGGTGACTGAGGCAAAGGTATTCTTAAATGGAGCACTTATTGGGACACATAACAACCCCTCTGAGTTGGTCGAAAAGATCAGGGAACAACGTAGAGTGGGTGTTCTGTCTCACCAGATCAACGTGACGTTGTATGAAGACCTGCATGAGGTGATACTTAGCTCTGATATTGGGCGGGCAAGAAGGCCACTGGCTATTGTTAAAGATGGTAAACCTCTTGTTACTGAGGAACATTTGGAACAGCTCCGTAATGGTGAGATGGTCTATAATGATTTTGTTACGCAAGGATATGTCGAATATCTGGATGCCGAAGAAGAGGAGAATGCATTTGTTGCACTCTACGAGTCGGACCTGACACCCAAACACACCCATTTGGAGTTTGATCCTTCCATGATGCTTGGGATATGTACAGGTATGGTGCCGTACCCGGAACATAATGCGTCACCAAGGAACACTATGGGTGCCGCGATGATCAAACAGTGTATCGGTGTCTCTACATCGAACCTGAAACTAAGGCCGGACACGCGGGCTCATGTGTTGCATTATCCGCAGAGGGCACTCACCAGAACGCAGACCTGCGAATCCATACATTTTGATGACCGGCCCGCTGGACAGAACTTTGTTGTTGCTGTCATGTCATATGAGGGTCATAATATTGAGGATGCACTTGTCTTCAATAAAGGTTCCATAGAACGTGGTCTTGGAAGAAGTCATTTCCTGAGGACGTTCGAAGGGGAGGAACGTCGCTATCCTGGTGGGCAGGAGGACAAGTTCGAGATTCCTGATTCGGAGTACAGGGGAGCACGAAGTTCAGAGGCATATGCGAATCTCGACGTGGATGGCCTTGTAAATCCCGAGACATATGTAGGACCCAATGCCGTATTGATCGGAAAGACCAGTCCGCCACGTTTCCTCGAAGAGCAGACCGATCTTGGTATTACTGTGGAGCAAAGGCGAGAAAGTGCTATCACAATGCGGTCGAACGAGAAAGGTGTTGTTGATACTGTGATACTGACCGAATCCATAAATGGTACACGGCTGGCAAAGGTAAAGGTAAGAGACCAGCGGATCCCTGAGATCGGTGACAAGTTCGCATCCCGACACGGGCAGAAAGGTGTTATTGGATTGATAGTGCCTTATCAGGATATGCCGTTCACAGAATCCGGGATGGTGCCGGATCTGGTGATCAATCCACACGCAATTCCTTCCCGTATGACGGTTGCACATGTTCTGGAGATGATCGGAGGTAAGGTCGGATCGTCCGAAGGTCGGCGTATTAACGCGACTGCTTTCTCTGGCGAAATGGAAGATGATCTGCGTGAAGGTTTGACGAAGCATGGTTTCTCCCATACCGGAAAAGAGGTATTCACTGATGGAGTTACCGGAAAGATGATCCCGGCCGATGTATTTGTAGGTGTGATCCTGTACCAGAAACTGCATCACATGGTTGCGTCAAAGATACATGCCAGGTCCCGCGGGCCTGTACAGGTGCTAACCAGACAACCTACCGAAGGCCGAGCGCGTGAAGGTGGTTTGAGGTTCGGTGAGATGGAAAGGGATGTGCTTATCGGGCATGGTGCTGCAATGACGTTGAAGGAAAGATTGCTCGATGAGTCTGACAAGGTCGTTGAACTCGTGTGTGCTCATTGCGGTATGGTGGCTACATTCGATAGGCGAAGGAATGTGCGGTACTGTTCGAACTGTGGTGCTGAAACTGATATTCACCCGGTGGAAATGAGCTATGCATTCAAGTTGCTACTTGACGAGATCAAGTCACTAGGAGTGGCACCCCGGCTTAGATTAGACGATGCTGTATGATGGTGATTCATAATGGATGATACAATACCTTCAATTCCCAAAAGGATCGGTGCGATTAAATTTGGCCTCATATCACCAAGAGAGGTCAGAAAAATGAGTGTTACATCGGTCATTGCTGCAGACACGTATGATGATGATGGTTATCCGATCGATATGGGTCTTATGGATCTACGTCTTGGTGTGATCGATCCCGGATTGAAATGTAAGACCTGTGGTAGTCGGGCAGGGGAATGTCCAGGTCATTTTGGACACATCGAACTTGTTGCACCGGTGATCCATGTAGGTTTCAACAAGACCATCCGAAAAGCATTGCGTTCGATCTGCTGGAATTGTAGCAGTCTCTTACTTGAAGATAAGAAAAAGAACGAGTTTCTTGAACAGTTCGTGAAATTAAAGGGAATGGGTCATCTTCCAGATGCACTCATCAGTAATATATTCAAAGAGGCACGAAAAACGAAAAAATGCCCGTATTGTGGTGAAGACCAACGGGAGATCAAATTCGAAAAACCCTCCGATTATGTAGAGGATGGGCGCAAGCTCTCTCCTACAGAGATACGTGATCGGTTTGAGAATATTTCTGATGACGATGTGCGTGTGATGGGGATGGATCCTGAATCAGCACGTCCGGAGTGGATGATACTGACGGTCCTCCCGGTGCCACCGGTCACAGTGCGACCTTCGATCACCCTTGAGTCCGGTCAGCGTAGTGAGGATGATCTGACACATAAACTGGTGGATATCATACGTATTAACCAGCGTTTTCAGGAGAATCGAGATGCGGGTGCTCCACAGTTGATCATAGAGGATCTGTGGGAATTGTTACAGTACCATGTGACCACGTTCTTTGATAATGAGGTATCAGGAGTACCGCCTGCAAGGCACAGGTCTGGCAGGCCCCTGAAGACATTGACCCAGCGTTTGAAGGGTAAGGAGGGACGGTTTAGAGGTAGCCTCTCGGGTAAACGTGTTAATTTCTCGGCACGTACGGTCGTGTCTCCGGATCCAAACCTGAGTATCAATGAAGTCGGTGTTCCGTTATCTATTGCAAAGCATATGACCATTCCTGTACGGGTAATATCCCGGAATCTTGAACTTATGAAGACATATGTCTTCCGTGGAAGCACCGTGCATCCAGGAGCCAATTATATCATCCGTAATGATGGCAAGCGTCTAAAGATCACGGATCTGAACCGGGATGAACTGGTTGAGGCTCTTGAGCCCGGATGGACAGTGGAACGACAGATGCAGGATGGAGATGTCGTGCTTTTCAACAGACAACCATCTCTGCACAAGATGAGCATCATGGCACATCGTGTAAAGGTTCTTCCAGCAAAGACGTTCAAGCTCAATCCAGCCGTATGTCCTCCGTATAACGCTGATTTTGATGGTGACGAAATGAACATGCATGTGCTTCAGACAGAAGAGTCAAGAGCTGAGGCGAGCATTCTGATGCAGGTACAGGAGAATATCCTTTCACCTCGTTTTGGTGGACCTATCATAGGCGGTATACATGACCACATTTCAGGTATGTTCCTTCTGACCAGGAACGAGACGATGATCAGTAAAAATGATGCTCTTGAACTTCTCAAGAAATCAGAGATCAGAAAATTGCCTGAACCGATGGGACATGATGATGCCGGTGAACCATACTGGAATGGAAAGCAGATATTCAGTCAGATCCTTCCAAAAGGTCTTGATCTTGAATTCCAGGCAGAGGTCTGCTCAAAATGTGCTGTGTGCAAAAAGGAGGAATGCGAGGAAGATGCCTATGTTGTGATCAGGGACGGTGAACTGCTCATGGGTACCATTGATGAAAGGGCCATTGGTGCTTTTAAGGGTAAGGTCCTTGATAAGATCGTCAAGAAATATGGTTCTACTGCAGGTGCCAAGTTCGTGGACGATGTTACCCGTCTTGCTATCAGAGGCGTTATGCATACGGGCCTGAGTTTTGGTATCAGTGATGAGGATATCCCCAAGGATGCAAAACATGACATTAATGCTGATCTGCAGAAGGCTGAGGCAGATGTTTCAAAACTTATTGCCGCATATGAGGCAAAGGAACTTGAACCTCTCCCAGGTAGGACATTGGCTGAGACCATCGAGATGAGGATCATGCAGAGGCTTGGTAAGGCCAGAGATGAGGCGGGTAATACTGCCGGTAACAAGCTTGGTCTGGAAAACTCTGCTGTCATAATGGCAAAATCTGGCGCAAGGGGTTCAATGTTGAACCTTACTCAGATGGCCGCATGTGTGGGTCAGCAGGCAGTTCGAGGTGAACGTATACGACGAGGATATGCAGGCAGAACTCTCTCACATTTCGATAAAGGCGACCTTGGTGCGGATGCTCATGGTTTTGTCAAATCTAGCTACAAAAGCGGGTTAAACCCTACTGAATATTTCTTCCATGCTATTGGTGGGCGCGAAGGTCTTGTGGATACGGCTGTGCGTACTTCACAGTCAGGATATCTACAAAGACGTCTTGTGAACGCTCTTCAGGACCTGGAGGTCCAGTATGACGGATCTGTACGTGAGACCCGTGGTGTTGTGGTCCAGTTCAAGTATGGAGAAGATGGTATCGATTCCACAAAAAGTGATTATAATAAACCTGAGACTATGCATAAGATCGTCAGTTCAGTTACTGGAAAGGAGGTGGTATAATGGCTATAGGTGAGGCAACCATTGATTCTATGATAAATAGTCTCTCCCTTCCGGCAATCATCAAAAGGACTCTCAAAGAGGATGTCATGAAGGTGGGTGTCACTAAAAAGGAACTGGAAGAGATCATCGAACGTGTGATGGATGGTTATAATTTTTCATGTGTGGAACCATGTGAAGCAGTGGGCGTGATTTCAGCGCAATCTATCGGTGAACCAGGTACCCAGATGACCATGCGTACCTTCCACTATGCAGGTGTGGCCGAGATCAACGTTACATTGGGTCTGCCAAGGTTGATAGAGATCGTGGATGCGAGGAAGACTCCGAGTACTCCTATGATGACCGTGGCCCTTGCAGAAACATATGCGAATGATAGGGATCAGGCACGTAAGATCGCATGGGATATCGAGGCAACTCATATTGAACATCTGGCAGATCTTACTACCGATTCAGCAAATATGCAATTGATCATTGATCTGAACGAGAAGGTGCTACATCAAAGGGATATCGATGCGTCGAGCGTTGCTGAGAAATTGAGCGACGGGCTTGGGGTATTGGTATCCATCTCTGATTCTGTTCCAGATCAGATAATTGTAGTGCCGAACAATCCCTCATACCGTGAGCTGTTACAGATAGCAAAGAAGATCCATACTATTACCTTGAAAGGGATAGATGGGATTAAGCGGGTCGTTGTTCGTAAGGAGGATAACGAATATACTCTTTATACTGAAGGATCTGAACTAAAAGCAGTTCTCGAAGTGGATGGTATTGACCCAACACGGATATATACTAACAACATTGGGGAAATCTATGAGGTCTTTGGGATAGAAGCAGCTCGTAATTCTATTATAAAAGAAGCAATGGAGACATTAAGTGAACAGGGTCTGACCGTAGACGTTCGCCACATTATGCTTGTTGCGGATATAATGACATGCGACGGTGAGGTGAAGCAGATAGGACGTCATGGTATATCTGGTGAGAAAGCAAGTGTCTTTGCCAGAGCAGCATTCGAGGTGACTGTTAACCACCTGCTTGATGCGGGAATGCGTGGCGAACTTGATGAACTCAATGGTGTTACCGAGAATATTATCGTGGGTCAGCCGATCAAACTTGGTACGGGCGATGTCCACTTGGTCGCCAGAAATCCACTGAATAGTTAATCAGAGATACAACCAGAAAGTAGATATAATGAATCAGTTATTAGAATACAAATCTTAAATAATAGATGATATGGGTTGATGCAAATGGATATCAATGTCGATAAAGCATTATTGAAAGTTATCAGGACGGGAGATGTCATAATCGGAGCTAACCGTTCGATTGATGCAGCGGTCAAAGGCGATGCAAAGATGGTTGTCATTGCTTCGAATTGTCCTGAAAGTGTGAAAGAGCAGATCGGATCCACAGATGTACCGGTCTTTAACTACCCGGGTACGAGTGTGGAACTGGGGCCTGCGTGTGGTAAACCATTCACCATTACGACGATGGCGATCATTGATGCTGGTGAATCCAATCTGTTGAATGTTGCTTGAAAGGGAGTTGCGTTTTTTTGAGCGAGATCAAACTTTCAGCAGAAGCTATAAGGTATATTGCACTGTTTGAGAGTATGACCGGAGCTGCGATCAAGGATTGCATCATCGACGAGGAACGGGTCATCTGTGTTGTCAAGGCAGGCGATATGGGTGCTGCTATTGGCAGACATGGAGATCATATCAATCGTTTTAAAAAGGCCGTCGATAAACATATAGAATTGATCGAATATTCGGATGATCCGGTTACCTTTATAACGAATGCGTTCGGTACAGTATCCATCAAATCTGTCGATGTTAAGAACAAAAGTGGCAGAAAGACGGCATTTGTAGAGGTGTCTGCATCTGACAAAGGACTTGCGATAGGACGCAATGGTCAAAATATTGAAAAGGTAAATATGGTTGTTGGACGACATCATAATATCGCTGATGTGGTCTTATTGTGAATTTAAAAATGGTGAATACTCGAATTATATATACATCTATAATCATCTATAATGGAACATTGTTGGAGGATATAATACATGCCAAATGGAAAATATGCAGCTAATACACTCAAGAGGGGGCGTCAGAGCTCTAGATGGAAAGATAGCCGCTATAATCGACGTACTCTTGGTTTGAACGTTAAGTCCGATCCGCTTGGTGGGGCACCACAGGGTCGTGGAATTGTTCTTGAGAAGGTAGGAGTTGAAGCAAAGCAGCCGAACTCAGCTATCAGGAAATGTGTCAGGATACAGTTGATCAAGAATGGTAGGCAGGCTACAGCATTCTGTCCGGGCGACGGTGCTATCAATTTCATCGATGAGCACGATGAAGTAACCGTGGAACGTATTGGTGGTCGAATGGGTGGTGCAAAAGGAGATATTCCTGGTGTCCGTTTCAAGGTCACTGCGGTGAACAATGTATGCTTACGAGAAATGGTCATTGGTCGAAAAGAGAAGCCAAGGAGATAATCACATGTATAAGTTATTTGGAAAATGGGATATGTCCGAGGTGGAAGTCACTGATCAGGGCATCAGAAGATATGTCAACCTTGATTCGATGATGGTGCCACACACGGGCGGTAGGCATGCAAGGCAGCAGTTCAACAAATCAGATCTCTCGATCGTGGAGCGTCTGATCAATAACCTCATGCGTGGCGAGGAGAATTCCGGCAAGAAGCAGGTCACAATGCGTACTGTTAATGAGGCGTTTGATATTGTGGAAAAGAAAACCAAGACGAACCCTGTTCAGGTCCTTGTAGATGCTATCTCGAATGCTGGTCCACGTGAAGAGGTCGTACGTCTCAAGTACGGTGGTATATCTGTGCCAAAAGCAGTGGATACCGCTCCACAGAGGCGTGTTGATTCCGCATTGAGGAATATTTCTACGGGTGCAAAACAGGCTGCTTTCAAGTCAAAACGTTCGGTTGCAGATTGTCTGGCCGCTGAATTGGTAGCAGCATCTAAGCGTGATGCTAAATGTTTCTCTATCAACAAAAGGGATGCAAAGGAAAGGGTAGCAAAGGCAGCACGTTGATAATGTCACTTATATCCTTAAATTGATTCAATTGATACGTAGGTTTGTAATATGGGACGAAGGAAAAAAATGGTTGAGCGTGTCGAGGCGCTCATGAGCGATCCTGAAATGATCAGGAATATTGGTATTGTCGCACATATTGATCATGGCAAGACCACTCTGTCAGACAATCTTCTGGCAGGTGCAGGGATGATCTCAACAGAACTCGCTGGTCGCCAGTTGTTCATGGACTCTGATGAGGAGGAACAGGAACGAGGTATTACCATCGATTCAGCAAATGTGTCAATGGTTCACGAATATGATGGCAAGAGTTATTTGATCAACCTGATCGATACTCCGGGGCATGTTGACTTTGGCGGTGACGTTACTCGTGCGATGCGTGCGGTGGACGGCGCTGTTGTGGTGATCGATGCTGTGGAAGGTACGATGCCACAGACGGAGACTGTGTTGAGGCAGGCATTGAAGGAACACGTAAGACCTGTTCTTTTCATCAACAAAGTCGACCGTTTGATCAACGAGCTCCAGGTCGATGCGCAGGAGATGCAGATCAGGCTCGGTAAACTGATCGATCATATGAACAAGCTCATCAAGGGAATGAACGAAGAGCGCTACAATGCAGGTTGGAGGGTTGATGCGGCAAATGGTACTGTTGCATTTGGTTCCGCGCTGTATAACTGGGCGATCAGTGTTCCTATGATGCAGAAGACCGGTATCAGTTTTGGCGATGTGTTCAACTATTGCCGTGACGAGAATATGAAGGTACTTGCGGAGAAATGCCCGCTGCACGAAGCAGTCAACGATATGGTCATACGTTTCCTCCCAAGCCCGATAGATGCCCAGGAAGGTCGTGTGAATGCGATCTGGCATGGCGACAAGGACTCAGATATTGGCAAATCCATGACGACCGCAGATCCCAAAGGCGATCTTGCTTTCATGGTAACGGATATATCAATGGACCCTCATGCGGGAGAGGTTGCAACCGGCAGGTTATTCAGTGGTTCTCTGTCACGTGGTATGGAGGTATTTGTCTCCGGAGTATCCAACACTAACAGGGTCCAGCAGGTCGGCGTTTTCATGGGACCTGAGCGACTGGAGGTCAATGGTATCCCCGCAGGGAACATCGCAGCGGTCACAGGACTCAGGGACGCGATCGTTGGATCGACCGTGACCACTCTGGAAGACATGATGCCATTTGAGAGCATCAAACACGCCAGTGAACCTGTCGTTACTGTTGCTGTTGAAGCAAAGCACATGAAGGATCTGCCTAAACTTGTAGAAGTGTTAAGACAGGTCGCAAAGGAAGATCCCACTCTGAAGATCACGCTTGATGAGGAGACCGGAGAACACCTGCTGGCAGGTATGGGTGAACTACACCTTGAGGTCATCGCTCACAGGATCGAACGTGACAAAGGTGTTGAGATCACAACAACCCCTCCGATCGTTGTTTACCGTGAGACGATCCGTGGTGCGGCCGGACCTGTTGAGGGAAAATCCCCTAACAGGCATAACCGCTTCTATGTGGTCGTGGAACCTCTCGAGGAATCGATCATCGAGTTGATCCGTGATGGTGAGATCTCCATGAGAATGCCTGAGCTTGAGAGACGAGAAAAACTGATCGCTGCAGGTTTGGGCAAGGATGAGGCAAAGAAGATCGTTAACATCAATGAAACGAATGCATACTTCGATATGACCAAGGGTATACAGTACCTGAACGAGACTATGGAGTTGATCCTGGAAGGCTTTGCAGAAGTCATGAAAGGCGGTCCCCTGTCCAAGGAGCCATGTATGGGTGTCAAGGTCAAATTGGTGGATGCCAAGTTGCACGAGGATGCGGTCCACAGAGGTCCGGCACAGGTGATCCCGGCTTCCCGTCAGGCTATACAGGCTGCAATGCTTATGGCCGAGGATACGTTGATGGAACCCTATCAGAAGGTGTTCATACAGGTTCCACAGGAACAGATGGGAGGCGCAGCTAAAGAGATACAGGGTCGTCGTGGTGTCATCCAGAACATGACGTCTGAAGGTGATACGACCATCATCGAGTCTAAGGCACCAGTGTCTGAATTGTTCGGATTCGCAGGCGATATCCGTTCTGCAACAGAAGGACGAGCGATGTGGAGTACGGAATTTACAGGGTTTGAACCACTACCTGCGAACCTGATTAAAGATGTAGTGTCCAGTATCAGGGAACGGAAGGGCTTGAAGGCAGATTTGCCACAGGCATCCGATTTTATGAGCATGTAAGATGGGAATTCCCATCTTCATGCTTAATATACTCTGTTTGTCGGAAAGGTTTAAACGTGTTAACAACTATTATGGACAAAACCCAAGGTTTATATTAACAATCCAATTCAAAGGGAGAATCGAAATATGGCAGAAAAACCACATATGAATTTAGCAGTAATTGGTCATATTGACCACGGCAAGTCCACACTTGTCGGAAGATTGATGTACGAGACCGGTGCGATCGCAGAGCACGTCATTGAGAAGTACAGGGAAGAGGCAAAGGAGAAAGGTAAGGAATCCTTCGCATTTGCCTGGGTCATGGACTCACTCAAGGAAGAGCGTGAGAGGGGTATCACCATCGATATTGCTCACAAGAGGTTCGACACGGATAAATTCTACTTTACCATCGTGGACTGTCCAGGTCACCGTGATTTCGTCAAGAACATGATCACCGGTGCATCCCAGGCAGATGCGGCCATCCTGGTCGTTGCAGCACCTGATGGTGTGATGGCACAGACCAAGGAACACGTGTTCCTTTCCAGGACATTGGGTATCAACCAGCTGATCATCGCTGTGAACAAGATGGACGCAGCTGATTACAGTGAGGACAGGTATAATAAGGTAAAGGAAGAAGTGTCCCAGCTCCTCGGTATGGTTGGTTTCAAGGCATCTGAGATACCGTTCATCCCAACATCTGCATTCGAGGGTGACAACATCAAGGAAGCAAGCAGCAATACTCCATGGTACAAGGGCCCATCGATCCTAGACTCCCTGAATGCTCTTACGGTGCCAGATAAACCCGATACCCTTCCACTTCGTATCCCTGTACAGGATGCATACACCATATCCGGTATCGGTACCGTACCTGTCGGCAGGGTTGAGACCGGTGTGATGAAGAAGGGCGAAAAGATCACCTTCATGCCAAGTGGCGCAACCGGTGAGGTAAAATCCATCGAGATGCATCATGAGGAGATCCCTGAAGCAGTACCTGGTGACAACATCGGATGGAATGTCAGGGGTATCGGTAAGGGCGATGTCCGAAGAGGAGATGTATGTGGTCCTGCATCCAAGCCACCAACGGTGGCTGAGGAGTTCACGGGTCAGGTCGTTGTGCTGCAGCATCCATCCGCGATCACTGTCGGATACACTCCGGTGTTCCACTGCCACACCACCCAGACCGCATGCACGTTCATGTCCCTTGACAAGAAACTGGATCCAAAGTCCGGCCAGGTCAAGGAAGAGAACCCGACGTACATTAAGGCCGGTGACGCAGCGATCATCACCGTGAAACCAACAAGGCCAATGGTCATTGAGCCTGTGAAAGAGATTCCACAGCTTGGTAGGTTCGCTATCCGTGATATGGGTATGACGATCGCTGCCGGTATGTGCATGAGTGTGAAAGAGAAGA
>JAYEHR010000027.1:0-53429 GCA_034659615.1 Methanobacteriota archaeon
AGTGATCCACACTGGGATCACACAGTATATCGAAACATTCAATGATCGAACTCACATCATCGGCGTCATTGAGCATCTGGCGTACCTTGCGACTACCGTCGAGCCCTCTGGTGAACCACTGCGCATGTGATCTAATGTTCATGGACCCCAGCAGGTCAAACCTTTCCAGCAGCCTCACATAGTTGACCAGGTCGTCCCTGCGCTGTGCACATGTGGCAGGAGCAAGGTATTCCCCCGTCTCAAGATAATGGAATATACGATCGAACAGGCGCGGATCTCCCATTGCCGCCCTGCCGATCATCAATCCATCACATCCGGTATATGCGAGTGCATGTTCTGCGGAGGTCTCGTCCCTGATATCACCGTTCACGATGATGGGTATGGACAGTTCGCTCTTGATCCGTTTTGCGTATTCGAGATCCGATGTCCCACCGTATTTCTGTGACCGGGTCCTCCCATGAACCGTGATAGCACATGCGCCGGCATCCTCGATAAGCCGGGCGATACGGACCGTCTCATCGATGCTACCAAGTACCCGCATCTTTGCACTCACCGGAGTGGCTATGTTCTCGCTCAGGCTCATGAAGATATCCTGGACCACATTCATTGACCGTAGTAGTGCAGACCCGCCGCCATTTTTCGTTACAACAGGAAATGGACAGCCCAGGTTGATATCGAACATCGGCGGTGAATATCGTTCTTCCAGGATGCGAGCCGCCGATGTGATATTCTCAGGAGAGTTTCCAAAGAGCTGGATGCCCATGATGCCCTCCTCCTTGCATGTCATAGCCCTGCGAAATGTGTTAGGATTGTTATTGAGGACCGCATCCGAGCTGATCATCTCAGTGTACGTTACCGAAGCGCCGTGCTGTTTGCACAGCAATCGGTATGCAAGGTTGGTCACACCCGCCAGAGGCGCGAAGAGAATGTTGCCTGATATCTTGTATCCGCCGATATTCATCAGACATTCATGACGGGTAAGAATATATAAATAATCACACCATGGTATCCCAAAATAGTATCCCAAAATAGTAGCCCATATATCAACCAATAGTTAATCCACATATCAACACTCATCAGGATGGAAAAAATGAAGATAATAGCTTTTGTAGGAATGCCAGCATCAGGTAAATCAGAAGCCGCACATGTTGTACATAACATGGGTATTGATGTCGTCAATATGGGAAACGTGATACGCGAAGAGGTGATACGTAGAGGCCTTGAACCTACTGACGCGAACACCGGAGGTGTGGCCAATGACCTTAGAGATAAAGAGGGGATGGATAGCGTTGCAAAACGGTGTATCCCTAAGATCAGGGACGTCGGGTCAGATATCGTGATCGTTGATGGCGTGCGAGGAATTGCAGAGGTAGAATGTTTCAAGAAAGAGTTCGGTAACGAATTTACTCTGATCTCCATAGATTCACCCCTTGAGGTGCGTTTTGCACGGGTCCAGAAGCGTGGCCGAAGTGATGATATGACAAATATCAATGCGCTTCTACGCAGGGATGAACGAGAAATGGGGTGGGGTATGGCAGAAGCCATTGAAGTTGCTGACGTCGTCATTGAGAACACTGCCGGCCTTGATGAGTTCAGACAGAAGATCAAGGATACCCTGGAAGTAGATCAATGATCAAGGTCGAAGTGTGGGCTGATGTGAACCCCACAGAAAAGGTCGAACTGGTGGAAGAAGCTGTCAGGAATATCATTGATATAGCAGATCTCGAGGTCCCGGACAGTGACGATCGCGTATCTGGTCAGGGGGGTGTGGATGCACTTCGTCATCTGCATGCTCTTCTCAGAAGTGAGCAGATCCTTGACACGGCCAGGACCCAGTTATATGTGGGGCTGGATGCCACAGGGACCTCCACCCAGATCAGGATCAACAAACAGGTAGCCACTGTGAAGCGACTGAACTTCCCTGCCCAGAAAGAGTCACTGGGTTCGATACATGTCCGCATCCGGGCAGATGATGAAAAGGAGATGGAAACACTTGCCGACTGGCTTGCCCCGCCCACAGAGGATGGAACACCACTGTATGAGATCGATATGCCAGAGAACGAATGAACGACAGGTACAAATGAGTGAGTGAGAACGGATGTGCAGTATGAGGATCAAGAGGATAAGTTTCTCATCCAGACGTGCCTGCGGGGATGCTTTTGACTGGGCCTACGGACTTGAGGATATGGGTTATACCGGCTGGGAGATCGTTCAGGAGGGGGAACAGTGCCTGAAACAGGATAACATTGGTCTCGTACGTGACATCCATGACACCACCGATCTCGAGCTGAGCCTGCACCTCCCGTTCTCGGATATGAATCTGGCATCCCTCAACCCGGGCATACATCAGGAGATCCTCCGACAGATGGAAGATTATCTGGAGCTGGCATCCGACTTTGTAGAACTTGCAGTGGTGCACCCCGGATATCTCTCCCCTTACGGAGTCCAGGTTCCCGACAAGGCCTGGGAGCAGAACGTACGATCTCTTCAACAACTATCGGACATAGCAGAGGAGCACGGCATCCTCCTGGCCGTTGAGAACATGCCAGACCTTGCCCTTGTATTTGGACGAACGCCTGAGGAGATGCTGGAACTGATCGATGATGCCGGACGGGAAAACATCAAAATGACGTTCGATGTGGGACACGCCAATACAATGGGCCTGGTGGACGAGTTCATGATCGCCTGTAGGGATCATATATCACATATACACATACACGACAACCACGGTACAAAAGATGAGCACCTGCCATTGGGCAAGGGGAACATTGACTGGGAGCGATTATTTGGAGAACTGTCCCATTATACAGGAACCTTCGTCACGGAGATGACGGATCTAAATGAAGGGGCGCAGTGTCTTGAGTATCTGAAAGAAATGTGACGATTATACTTGGGAATTGGCAACCCGTCCAGTTTACTTTTCCGGTTCATCGATGCGCCCATGCCGCCTATCTATATCATCCATCAGGTCCAGCATTTTGCGTATGGCCGTGCGTATAGCATCGGACTGGCTGACGAACTTCTTATTATTTCCCACATGAGCGTTCAGGTCATCCAGCAGCTCATTGGGAATATCAACACTGACCTTTGGCATTGTCAAACCTCGTGATATGAGATAATGAACATATCTTATGATACATATAATGACCTGAATAGGTCGAATAAGGATCATGAAACGACCCCGACGCCTAGGGCTCAAAGAATTAACCCTAAGGAGAAAACGAGCCGGAAGGGATTTGAACCCTCGGCCGATGGATTAAGAGTCCATCGCTCTGCCTGACTAAGCTACCGGCCCACATTTCATACACGGACTTGCCTTCATACGTACTTCCCTGATATATACATTTCGGTGATGAGCAAAATAACAAAAGCGATGGCAGCAGGGGATTAACTGTAGCAGATCACTACCATCTGGACTTACCTCTGACATCCGGGATAACCACTACTATTTGGGTTACCCATTCCCCTCCGGGCTAGCCATCACCCATGTTTCACAACACACTTCGGGAGCCCCGTGACCTCCACCATATCGCTATTGTCAGGACTCTGGACGATCATCTGCCCCTTTTTCAGGTATGGTATCCGTTTCTCGTATTCCTTCTGCACTTTCATGACATTGATGGCAGCATCGTTGGACAGGTTGAGGATAATGCGTGTATTGATCTGTTTGAACACAGTATCATCGATGTCCTGCGGGTCCTGGGTGATCAGGAACAGGCCCAGTGCTTCCTTTCGACCCTGCCGGGCAGCATCTGCGAACCTTGAGATGATCATCCTCGAGTGGGCGCTGGAGGAACGGGACAGGTAACGATGCGCCTCATCCAGCGTCAGTATCACTGGCGTATCCTTGACCGCCGCATCTCCGGATGTGCTCAATTTGTTGTCAACGATCATCGTCATCAGTGTAAGGGTGATCAGGTCACGTATCCTGGAATTGTTGATATATTCCGTAGGGAACACGCTGACCTGTCCAGGTTTGAACACATCGGCCAGTATGTCCGTGATGGGAGTGGCAGATTGGTCGAACACCCTGTCGAACGAACGGTTCCTGACCTTCCTCACGATCGCATCGTAGGAAGCTTCATGGACCTTTCCGCTGTCCACGTAGGTAGTACGTGTGCCCTCGTTATCGATGAACGAGACGAATCCCCGGTAGGTATGCGTCCCCGATCTCTTGAAGTAGTCCTCAAGCAGGACCTCAAGAGCGATATACTGGAGTTCGGAGAGTTCTGCCGCTGCGATCAGCCAGGAATTGTTCCTGACCAGTTCAAAGGGAATGGTGAACTCCACCTGCTGCGCCCTGGACCTGCCATTGTAAGAATGCCCCTTGACCTTTGCGACAAAGGTCCGCGTCCTTGACCATGCCCCATGTTCCACCATCTCGGAGCCAAGGGCAAGCTCGTCGCCTGGGCTTAGTTCCTGATTGTCCTCGAAGAACTGGGAGTATTCGTCCTGAGGGTCCATAATAACCAGACAGGGGTTCTTACGGACCTCAGCATTACTGCGTAAACTGTACCGGTTGTCCTCGTTCATGAACTGGCGGAGGATATTCTTTGTCAGGAACGTCTTGCCTGTTCCCGTACTGCCGCATACCAGCATGTGACGGAAAACAAGGGGATCGCCCATAGAGTAATCATTCCTGAGATAATATGGTACTGTGGAGGGAACCGCATCTGTCCTGACCAGTTCACCACCCACGCTAAGGTGTCCGAGGAAGATCCCCTCACGCGGGATGTTCAGACCGGTCTGTATCTTTACCTTTTCAGTGACCGGTAATATAGGCGTGTTCGGGCGCGGGATCCTGTCCGCCATCCGGCGCGTGAGCACAGCCTCGCCATCCCCTTGCTGCTCATACAGGATGCAGATGGGATCCAGGTATGCAAGATACTTGTAGTCTTCTTCCTGAGTGGTATTGGATCGTAGCATTCGTCTTGAATGTATCTCTGTCGCATCATCAACATCGAATTCCTGAACATATTGCAGTTTCCAGACACGTGCGAACAGATCCTCATCACCATAGGGCACCACTACATAGGTCCCCAGACGAACCTGGGAGCGGTTGGATGTGGTAATATATCCTGTCAGCCTGGCACTGGACTCGGTCACTTCCAGAGGTTCGATACCGGTCGTGATGGTACCGAACGCCCTTCCAAGCTCATCCGGACCCGGGGGCAGCATGCCCATCTGTTTCGTATCGAATTCTTCGAATGCATATTCATCGTCTGCCACAGGCACATCCTCCGCATCGCACGGCATCTCTTCGCTATCGTACGCATATGCAAGAATATCAGGATCATTCATCTTCGAACTCACTCCATCGTATATCGTTGTACTTTGTATCCATTGTTAGTTCTTTGAACTGGTCGATTATCTGACGGCGTTCGACCAGCCGTACCTTAGCAAGGGTATCTGCTTTGGATAGCGTTTCCGGTATGCCATTGATCGCTATGTCATACAGTACTTTTCTTGTGATCGTCTCGCGCATATCCTCATCCCTGGTGAGCCCGTACGGGGACTCGATCTTGAACATCACGTTCATGGACGGTACATGGACCATGAAGAACGTGAGTGAATAGTCCTCTTTCGGGAAGCGGTGTGTGAGCCGTTCCTCCATCAATGGGGATGTCGTTGCCATCATGCTCTCATAGAACTGGTTCGGTTGCATGAACCAGTTGGTATAGGTGATATACCTGTTTTTCTCAGAGTGCCTGGGTTTCAGGATGCTCTTGAAGAACTGGGCATCCATCAACCATGGAATATCCCCCATATCATCCCTTTTTCTCAGTGTCCGTATGATCTGCATGTCCTCGGGGTTCTTGACAAATCCTATGAGAGGGATGCGATTCTCCAGGTGATGGTCCATTATGTCAATATAGTTCTGAAGGATCTGCCTTGCATAAGGATCATACCGTATCTGTACCTCATCGGATTCCACGACCATCCAGTACATTAGCTGTTTGGGATAGATGGGACCATCCATGATCAAGAGACTGTCCTCTGTGAACCGATCCATCATCCACAGGATGTGTTCCGATTCTGCCAGATACAGTGCAATATTATGTACCAGTCTACTGATCCTGGTCTGCAGAAGCCCCGGCTGGATGCGTACGATCTTCGAGCGTCCCGATCCGTCGTCAAAGTCGTCCCAGCCATCAGTGGTATCAATGATCACGCTGCTACTTGGAGAATAGGTGGCAGCAACGATCGTCCTCTTTGAATGGATCTCAAGGTCCGTTGGAGTGGATGCAAGGGCAGAATGACAGAAGTCCACAGACAGACCATTATCAAAGGTGAATGGATTCGTACTTCCACCATCACATGAAAAGGTCCTTGGTATCGGGTCCTGTGCACGGGACATCCTTTCGACATCCACTTTGGAACGATATACCCTTCCAAGGGATCGCAGGACCAGATTCCCATCGTACCAGAGTTCACGGAGCAGCTCAAGGAACTCACTGGAACTCTCCGTGTCCTCATCCTGGATAGAGAATTCGATGCGGGATGCAAGATCAGATATCGCTTTAATATGGACTGGATCAAGGGTCATTGGATACAATGGGGTTGGATACCAATATATAGGTATTCATGTGGCTTGTATCTGCCATACCAGTACATCACAAATATATAAAGTACCCATACAATATATATTTGGAGACGCAGTTTATACTTCAATTAACTATATGTAGAATGAAAACAGAAATATGGAGTGAATTGAGGAAAACCTTCGCAAACGGCTCATTGATAAAAAGGAGTTATTTCTATAACTGAAAAAAAGATAATTGAAGTCAACAATCTAACCAAGATATTTGGTAAAAATCCCACAAAAGCGCTTTCCTTTGTTGAAGAAGGTATCTCCAAGGACGATATCTTCGAGAAAACAAAACAGACCGTTGGCCTGTATGATGTTAGTTTTGATATAAAAGAAGGCGAGATCTTTGTCCTGATGGGGCTGTCCGGCTCTGGAAAGTCCACTCTTCTGCGCTGTCTGAACCGCCTGATCGAACCCACTTTCGGGACAGTGACGATCGATGGCGAGGACATTACTGCAGCTGGCAAGGACCGATTGCGGGAAGTCAGAGAACGAAAGATGAGCATGGTGTTCCAGAACTTTGCCCTGCTCCCACACAGGACCATAATCGATAATGTTGCCTATGGACTTGAGATACAGGGGATGGATAAGGACAAGCGCCATAAAAAAGCAAAGGTAGCCATCGAGACCGTCGGACTGAAAGGACATGAGTTCAGCAAACCTGCACAGCTTAGCGGAGGTATGCAGCAGCGGGTCGGACTGGCACGTGCGCTGGCAACCGATCCGGAGATCCTTCTGATGGACGAGGCTTTCAGCGCCCTGGATCCACTTATCCGCAGTGATATGCAGGACGAATTGCTGGAGCTTGAAGAAACGATGAAAAAGACCATCGTCTTTGTGTCCCACGATCTTGACGAGGCCCTGAAACTGGGCGATCGGATAGCCATTATGAAGGATGGGATGATCGCACAGGTAGGGACTGCAGAAGAGATCCTGACAGATCCGGCTGATGATTATGTGTCCAAGTTCGTGGCGGGTGTGGACAAGACCAAGATCCTGACCGCAGAGAACGTTATGAAACGGCCCGAACCGACAGTAGTGCTGTCCGAGAAATCGGGCCTTACGGTCGCACTGAGGCTTATGGAAAGACATGGTATTTCATCCATCTTTGTTGTGGATAAGGGCAAGAGGCTCAAAGGACTCGTGACAGCTGATGATGCTGTTGATGGGGTGAGGGACAAAAAGTCATTGTCGGAAATGCTCATTGAGGATATACCTGTGACGACACCAGATACTCCCATAAAGGATCTTTTCCCGATACGGGAAGCGACTGCCAAACCCATTGCAGTCGTCAACGATGTTGGCAAACTTGTAGGCATAATCGTTCGCGGAAGTATCCTTGGAGCACTTAAAAGAAGGGAGGAGGATGAACAATGATCATACCCAGAATACCGTTAGGAGAGGGCGCAGAGACTGTCGTATACTGGATCGATGATACTTTTGGACCGGTACTTGACGTATTCAGTGCATTATTCAGCTTTTTGATCGATGCTTTCAAGGATGGTCTGCTCTTAGTACCACCCCTCCTGTTCATTGTGATCATTGCCGCTATTGCATATATGATAGGTAAACGTGACTGGAAACTTGCCTTAGGGACCGGTGTTGGATTTGCGTTGCTCCAGAGTATGGAACTATGGGAAATGTCCATGGAAACGCTGGCACTGGTGACCGCCTCTGCAGGAGTTGCACTGTTGATCGCCATTCCGGTAGGAATATTGTCCGCCAAGAGCGAGATGCTTTTCCATATAGTCAAACCGATACTTGATCTTATGCAGACGATGCCTTCTTTCGTATATCTGATCCCGGCTGTGATCTTCTTTGGCCTTGGTAATGTACCTGGCCTTATCGCAACCGTGGTCTTCGCTATGCCGCCAGCGATCAGGCTGACCAACCTGGGAATACGCCAGGTGCCAGAGGAACTGGTAGAGGTGGCAGATGCGTTCGGATCCACGCCCATGCAGAAATTGGTGAAGGTGGAGATCCCGGTAGCACTCAAAACGATCATGGCTGGCGTGAACCAATGTATAATGCTCTCCCTTTCAATGGTAGTCATCGCTTCGATGATCGGTGCCAGAGGACTTGGATACCAGGTACTGATCGGTATCCAGAGAGTGGACATCGGTGTTGGTTTTGAGGCAGGGCTTGGTATCGTGATCATCGCGGTGGTCCTGGATAGGCTCACACAGCACCTTACTCCAGAATAAGATTCATGGTCCCTTTGGGATCATTATTATTTTTTTTGAGAAAGAATTTACAATAAAGGAGGTAAGATAAGTTGAACAATAAAATGAAAACTGTACTTATTGGAATTGTACTGGTACTTTCCCTTGTCGCAGCCGGCTGTGCCGGACAGGACGAAGGACCTGCAGAAGAAGAAGCTGTTGAGGTAAGACTTGGAGACCCTGGCTGGGACGATTCACGTGCGAACACCCAGGTATTCAAACAGATCATCGAATCCACAGGCGAATATGAAGTAGAGATCGTCAAGGCGGACGTTGGTGCCATATACCAGGGAGTTTCTCAGGGAGATCTCGATGCATATATCAGCGCATGGTTGCCACTTACCCAGGCACCCTACGTAGAGAAATACGGTGATGACCTTGACTATGTCGGCAACATCTCCAGTGGCGCACGGTGTGGTCTTGTTGTACCATCATATGTGACCATTGACTCCATCGATGAACTCGCGGACCATTCCGAAGAGTTCAATGGCGAGATTCAGGGAATCGAACCTGGTGCCGGTATCATGCAGAACTGCGAGGGTGCTATCGAGACCTATGGTCTTGACTACCAGCTGAACGCAGCCAGCACACCAGCAATGGCAACTGTGTTGCAGGATGCCATTGACAATGAGGAATGGATCGTTGTCACGCTGTGGACCCCTCACTGGACATTTGGACGTATGGATCTCAAATATCTTGACGACCCGGAAATGGCCTTTGGAGAAGCTGAGAATCTTGCCATCGTTGCGAGATCAGATCTTAGTGAAGAGAACCCTGAACTCCATACACTGATGGCAAACTTCCACATGGATATCTCTGATGTAGCAGCCATTATGGTGGACATCGATGCGGGAATGACTCCAGAGGAAGCCGCTGCCGCATGGCTTGAGGTACATCCCGAAAAGTACGACGAAGTGCTGGGTACCGCATAATTGGGGATGGATTTCCCCACCTCTTTTTCCTTTTTTCAGCTTTTGTGTTTCCGCAAGGTTTAATAATTAGCACTACATGTAGGGGGAGCAGATAGCTTTGATTAATAATTTATAACATTACAACTGAGGATAAATAATGGGCAAAACAGGCAGCATTGAATGGGTTAGGGTCAAAGGACGGAAAGGAAGGACCATCAAGGTGAAGAAATCTGCGGCAGGGAAGGCACACTCAGGACCTGCTCAGAGATATATGTCATCGGGTGCAAAAAGAAGGTTCATGAGACGCCCGCAAAAAGCGATCGCTAAATAACCTTCTTTATTCATTTCTTTTTTTTATCTTATTTTTATATCAGATGATTTGTGACATCATGTTAGTCTGACTCTGTCGGACTTCCTGTATACGGCTTATGGTTGGTAAGTTGATCCGTACGGAAAGAGAATTTTCCTGGAATATACTGCATGATACATAGAATCATGACTCTTTTTCATAGCTGACCTCAACGACAACGTTTATATAGAACTACAAACATGTAAAAACGACCTGTGACACAGGCAATCCAATTGATCTATATTTATACAGGAGGTAAAGAATACAATGGCAGGACAAATGGCAGGACAGCCGATCTTCATATTGAGGGACGGTAACCAGAGAACAAAAGGTAGAGATGCTCAGAGCAACAACATTATGGCCGCAAAGGCAGTTGCCGAAGCAGTCAGAACCACACTTGGTCCAAAAGGGATGGACAAAATGCTTGTGGACGCTCTCGGAGATGTGGTCATTACCAACGACGGTGCTACTATCTTAAAAGAGATGGACATCGAACACCCCGCTGCGAAAATGATCGTCGAGGTCTCAAAGACACAGGACGATGAGGTCGGTGATGGTACCACCACAGCAGCAGTGGTCACAGGAGAACTGCTCAAAAGGGCCGAGGACCTGATCGAACAGGACGTTCACCCAACCATCATTGCTGCCGGGTACAGGATGGCAGCCGATAAGACAGGAGAGATCCTCAAGGACCTTGCAAAAGGCGTCACCCTCGATAACAGAGAGACTCTGATCAACATCGCAGGGACAGCCATGACCGGAAAAGGTGCCGAATCATCCAAAGATGTTCTTGGGAACATCGCAGTATCAGCGATCACCAGTATTGTTGACCAGATAGATGGCAACACCGTCGAGATCGAGAACGTCAAGGTGGAGAAGAAGGTCGGCGGCCGCATCGAGGACTCCGAACTTATTGAAGGAATGATCCTTGACAAGGAGCGCGTGCATACCAACATGCCAAAGATGGTAGAAAGTGCGAAGATCGCATTGATCAACAGTGCCATAGAGCTCAAAGAGACCGAAATGGACGCAGAGATCTCCATCACATCCCCTGACCAGCTACAGTCCTTCCTTGACCAGGAAGAACAGATGCTCAGAAACATCGTCAAAAATATCAGCGACAGCGGTGCCAATGTGGTATTCTGCCAGAAGGGTATTGATGACATGGCCCAGCATTTCCTGGCAAAGGCAGGCATCCTTGCGATCAGGCGTGTCAAGAAGAGTGACATGGAAAAACTCGTGCGCTCCACCAGCGGCAAGCTCGTAACAAGCATCGAAGAGATGACCGCAGATGATCTTGGTAACGCTGGACTTGTGCAGGAGAAGAAGATCGGCGGGGACAACATGATCTTCATCACAGGATGTGTCAACCCCAAGTCCGTGTCCATACTACTTCGTGGCGGCACAGAACACGTCATTGACAACATTGAGAAAGCACTGGAAGACGCACTGCGCGTTGTCGCTGTGGCTATCGAGGACGAGAAACTTGTAGCCGGTGGCGGAGCTCCTGAAGTGGAAGTCGCACTGAGATTACAGGAATACGCAGCAACCCTCAGCGGCAGAGAACAACTGGCAGTGAAGGCATTTGCCGAATCCCTTGAGATCATCCCCCGTACTCTCGCCGAGAACGCCGGTCTTGATCCAATAGACATGCTGGTAGAACTGCGCTCACACCATGAGAAGGGCACGAAAACAGCAGGTCTCGACGTCTACACCGGGAAGGTTATCGATATGTGGGATGCAGGAGTTGTCGAGCCTCTCAGGATCAAGACCCAGGCCATCACCTCTGCCGCAGAGGCGTCCGTGATGATCCTGAGGATCGATGATGTCATTGCATCTTCCAACCCTCCAGCCGGTGCAGAAGGCGGAATGCCACCAGGCATGGGCGGAATGCCACCAGGCATGGGAATGTAATTCGAAAGGATAGCAAAATAGTATATCTGCGCAGTGCGTCACTGCGCAACCTTTTTTTAATCCATCATCTTGACCATCGATCTGTTCGTTTGGCCATCAAGCTGTTTCCTGGCAGACCTTGGGTTCTAAAGTACTACTCACCAAAAACCCACATATCCAGATCAGCATCAATCCACAGTATCGCCCACAGGTTTTCCAATAAGGACCTCTGTGGACTTGATGATCGCAAAGACCTCATCACCCTCTTTGATATCCAGTGCATCCACTGCCTCCGCAGTCACCAGAGATGTGAGGATCGTGGGCTGGATCGCAATCCTCACCTTTGAGGCCACGTCACCTTTCTCAACACCGACGACCTCGCCGAGGATCTTGTTGCGTGCCGTGATACGAAAACCGATGTTCTCCCAGGCAGTATCATCATCAACGATCCCGGAGAGATATTGTTCATTCCTCTCGTATTCCTCAATAAGCTGCTTCCCGTGTTCGGTCAGGAACGTACCCTGCTCCCTGCCACCCCTGACAGTTCTCACAACATCGTGCCCGACACGCTCGTTGATCTTTTTCAGGATGAGCCAGGCATGCTTATAAGAGATATCCATTTTCTTGCAGGCCTTTCGCAAAGAGCGCTCTTCATCAATGGCTCTCAAAAGAGCAAACTTACCCGCACCCATGATGGGCATTCCATCCTGCGTCAACCAGACCTTTGCACGTGTTTCCATATTCTCATCCCTCAAGACACCGGAGTATATCCTCCGGTTGATATCTGGGCTTGAGGATACGGGTCCGTCCCCGTGTCCCCTTTCCAGAGAATGACGCATCGATATACTGAGCAGCATCAAGTTTATTCACCATGTCATAGAATCGCGTGTAACCAAGACCAGTGATCTCATGGAACGAGCTGTAAAGTTCGCCTGTCCGGGGATCGCTGCCTTTTGCTATCAGTTCAAGAAGTGTCCGTTCATCAGATGTCAATCCCATGATACTACGGTGCAGGTGTAACAACCTAGAGGACTCGTACGCTTTCTCGACATCCGCTATGGATATACTCCGACTGGCGCGGCGTTCAGCATTCAATCCCGAACGTTTCAGCAGATCAATACCCAGTCGCAGATCCCCGGTCAGGTCCACATGCTCAACGATCCGGTCCCGCACCTCATAAGATACCACATCCGGGTAGAAAGCCAGATGTACTCGTGTGGAGATGATGTCCTGCAACTCACCATAGTTATACCTCGGGAAATCGATATTCTCGGGAAGGAACACCGAACTGACCTTCGGATCGAACCTGTAGAGTTTGCCTGTATCACTTACGATGGCTATAATGCCGATCCTGGTACCCGGATATTGTTCGTGGGCCCGCAGCATAGAATACATCACCTCATCCGCATGGCCCTCATGAAACAGATAATTGATATCATCAAGACACACAACAAGGACCTTTTCCTGTTCGATCAGACGTGTCACGATCTTTTCGAACAGTTTCCTGAATGCCACTCCTGAAGAGGGAGGATCAATGTTGAACAATGTTCTATAGATCCTTGAGATCACTGCGAATCTGGTAGAGTCCATCTGACAGTTGATCTTCACAAAGACCACGTTGTTGGAATGGTCTTTCATCATATCGAACACTTTCGTCACAGCCGTGGTCTTACCTGTGCCGGGAGGACCACTCAACAGGCAATTGACCGGCCTCATACCCCGTATTGCCGGTTTCATGCTATATACCAGTGACTGCAACTGTGTTTCACGATGCAGGAACTGTTCGGGCATATGATCGAGTTCAAGTACGGCCGGTTCTCTGAACAACGTCTCGTCCCACAAAAGCATATCCCTGTTCATCAATATCTCCAAACATTGTAACTCTATGGATGCATAATAGCTTTTTGCCCGGACCGGATTGGAATCGTTTATATATTTGACCACCTATGAGAGAATACTGATGCTATGAAATGTAGAGGAAGGCCCAAGAACCCAAGGCGCATTGAGCACACGCCAGACGTATTGTATTTCAAACCCAGGGGTGTGCCCCTTCTGGACCTGGAAGTGGTGGCACTTGCAATCGAGGAACTGGAAGCCCTGAGATTGGTGGACCTTGAAGGTATGCAACAGGAAGAAGCTGCACAAAAGGTAGGGATCTCACGGCGGGCCTTCTGGGATGATCTCCAGAGCGCAAGGGCAAAAGTGGCGCTGGCACTGACAACTGGAAAAGCGATCGAGATCAAAGGTGGCAATTACGTCAGGATCAGCGATTGATCGCATGTAACGTAACAATAATAACGTAACAATATCGGAGAATGTAAAATGGCAGATAATGTTCAATCATCGGAAAGCTTGCTGAATACAAAACCTGAAGAACCAAAGCTTGTAACGAACCTGCGGGGGATAAAGAAGAAGCTCATGGTTATGAGTGGCAAGGGGGGTGTTGGCAAGAGTACCATATCCGCAAATCTGGCAGCTGCACTTGCTTCACGCGGAAAGAAGGTGGGGCTCCTTGATAGTGATATCCATGGACCCAGCATCCCAACGATGTTCGGTATCGAGGATGAACGGCCAATCGTGGGTGAGAAAGGTATTGTACCGATACAGGTATCGGAGAACCTGAAAGTGATGTCTATCGGACTGTTACTCGAAGACAAGGATTCACCCATCGTCTGGCGCGGACCTGCCAAGATGGGCGCTATCAAACAATTCCTTGAAGAAGTGGATTGGGGAATCCTGGACTACCTGATCATCGACCTTCCCCCGGGTACAGGGGACGAACCGCTCAGTATCGTTCAACTTATCGGTAACGTAGATGGTGCCGTCGTGGTCACAACGCCTCAGGATGTTGCACTGGTAAGTGTAAGAAAATCACTCAAGTTTGTTGAAATGATGAAAGTACCTCTCATCGGACTGATTGATAACATGGACGGAATCATCTGCCCACACTGCAACAAGAGGATCGATGTGTTCAGGAGTGGAGGTGTAGATAAAGCTTCGGCTGACTATAGTGTCCCGATACTTGGAACCCTTCCCATCGAACCCGATGTTGCATCCGCAGGAGATAAAGGAAATGTCAATACAGATGTGAGCGGCACATCTGAGTGGCACAAGAGTTTTGAAAAGATCGTGGATAATATTGTCGAGAGAGTTAAATAATCCCCTCACCTTAACCAACATTGAGGAAATGAGATGAATAATCAGGAAATGAGTAATAAACTGAAAAAATACCTCGACCTACGCCATGAGCCTGTAGCTGTAAAACTGGTCAATAGAGGCGAGCAGATCCCAGAGGGGTATGATGAAACCGACAAGAGTATCACTCATTGTGTATCCATCATGCGGGCTCGCAACGGGGAGTCCTTGGTGATCCCCGCCGATAAACATGCGTGTCCTGTGGGTGCATCCAGTCTGGGACTGGTTCCCCTATCTCGGAAAGTGATGTGTGGAGATTTCCACTGCAATCTCGGAATGTACAAAACACCCGAGGCTGCTGCCAGGATGATCGCACAACGATGCGAATTAGAAGGCGAGAGCATGATCGCCACTGTGGTATGTCCACTGGGGGATGCGAACTTCGAGCCAGATGTTGTAATAATTGTTGATCTTCCGGAAACGATCTACTTGCTGGTGCCCGCCCGTACCTATGAAGAAGGTGGCAATGTCAATTTCAGAACCGCATCCTTCCAGGCCACATGTGCGGACTGTACCGCGACACCCATACTGACAGGCGATATTAATATCTCTCTGGGATGTTATGGATGCCGACGAAGGACTGATATAGGTAGGGACGAGATGCTCATGGGTATACCAATGAACAGACTCGAACCCATGATCCGGGCTCTGGAGGATATGTACGGAGGAGCGATCAAGAAACTGAGGGCCAGCACCCAGAAGGAATAACCAATATTTGGGCATACAACAAAATGGATACACGAATAGAAAATATATTACGGTGGCTTGATAGCCAACATCCAGACACGATCAAGGAACTTTCAAGTGCCATCACGGCATACCAGTGCTGGGACCATCCGGCCACCTTGACGGAAACCCTGTTGTGCAGTAGTGAAGAGGACTCATGGAATAACTCTATCAGGGACACCGCACGAACCTGTTCTGCCCTCGCCTCTGTCGGTATCGTTCTTTCGGATGCATCCCACTGGATCGCCGCCCAGCAACATACGGATGGGAGTTATAATCGTGACGTGTACGATACCGTCTATGCGCTGATCGCTCTTGCTGATATGGGAGAAAGCAACCACAGAGGATGCATGTGGCTTGTTGAAAATTTTGGTCAGGACTGGAACCATGTGGGCACGGTGTCCCTGATCGTCAAAGCTCTCCTGAAGCAGGATAATGTAAGAGAGGCTGACAAACACAGCGACCTTATCCATAAGCATGCGAGGTGGGTCCTGTCCCAGCGGGAAGACGATGGAGGCTGGCAGTATATTGTGACCAGTAACATTGCAATGCAGGCGCTGTTGCTTGCAGGATACCATGACGAACTGTCCGGATCTGTGAAGTGGTTATGCCGGAACATGAATTCCAATGGTTCCTGGGGCAAGGATGGAGGAGATGTTACTGCAACGGCGATGTCATTGATCACGTTGGGCAGGTTTGAAAGAAGCAGGATCCGCGATTCAGAGGCATTATAATGATGCGAGACATGATCACACGGACAAGATGTTACCGACGATTCAAACAGGACATCCCTATCGCAGAAGATACACTGAAAGAACTTGTTGATATTGCACGGATATCTGCATCAGCATCAAACCGGCAGCCTCTCAGATATATGCTTTCTTGTGATCCAAAGCAGAATGAAAACATCTTTTCGCATCTGTCATGGGCTGGTTACCTGAAGGACTGGGACGGACCACATGGAGGACAGAGACCTGCTGCATATATTCTCGTACTGGGGGATCGGACTATCAGTACCTCACCACAATATGACGCGGGTATCGCAGTCCAGAATATACGACTTGCTGCGATGGAAAAAGGTATCGGAAGCTGTGTGATAGGCTCGGTACGTAGGGACGATCTGCGCAAGACGACCGATATCCCCAAAGAGATGGAAATACTTCTTGTACTGGCTATGGGAATACCGGATGAGGATATTATGATCGATACCGTGGTTAATAAAGACATCCGGTACTGGCGTGATGAACATGGTGTTCATCATGTACCAAAAAGAAAACTAAATGATTGTATTCAGAACATTCACACTTGAACGCAGTATTGGGAACCCACTATCCGTGTAAAGATACAGCATCACCGATCGGCGACCATATGATATATAAGCGATCGAAGAACAATAGCAGTACGACAGATACACAGAACAGTATATCGAGCTATTCTCAAAGAGGATAACATTATATTATTTTCAGGATCAACGGGGTTGTGATCATCGATGGAAGACAGATCGATAACATATCATGCAGATACAAATACATATATCGTCAGGAAAAAGGCCTATTTTGAAGATAATATCAGCATTGATGGTAACATGATCGTAGGTTCCGGAACGAATTTCTGGAAGGGACTGAAAGTGAGCGGCACCCTTGAACTCGGAAAGGGTTCATTCATCAGAAACGATCTGGAAACGGGTAGTGCGGTCATCGGTCCAAGATCAAAGATCGGTGGAAATGTGCATGCCAGCAATGACCTGACACTGCTGGATGATGTCACTGTGACGGGATCTGCCATCTGTGGTGGTGAGATGATCGTGCGCCCGGGTTGTAGGATCGGGTTTGCAAGAGCAGATAAATGGCTGGAGCTGGTAGGAAAGGTCGATATCAAGAGCTTTGAGTCCGGTACAAAGGTGGTCGTTCGCTCCGCAGAATGAACATGTCCTGACATGATCGATCGGTTAAGGGATCACTCCTGACCAACCGATCCTGTATTGTATTGAGTCCTATTTCAACACCATTCTCTTTACTGATCCCTGCCTTCGGCCAGCATATTCAACAGGCACTCACGTAATGCGTTTGCCTCATGACTGGTTCGGTCACGCGGGCGCGGGAGGCCTACATTGATGATCTCCTTGATCTTTCCGGGTCGTGCGCTCATGACAACGATACGGTCTGCAAGATATACCGCTTCATCCACACTATGTGTCACAAACAGAATGGTGACACCTTTTTTATCCCATATCTGCAGCAACTCCTGCTGGAGAAGGTTCCTGGTCTGAGCATCCAGTGCCCCAAAAGGCTCGTCCATGAGCAACACCTTTGGCTCATTTGCCAGTGCCCTGGCGATCGCAACCCTCTGACGCATCCCGCCAGACAACTCATAGGGATAGCTGCTCTTGAACTGTTCGAGACCGACGAGCTTGAGGTATTTATCAGCAGCTTCAATGGCCTCTTTTTTACCTATACCCTGCATCTCCAGACCGAACGTGATGTTGCGCATCACTGTCCTCCATGGGAACAGGGAGTATTCCTGGAACACCATCCCGCGCCGGGGATCAGGGACCGTAATGCGCTCGTTATCCAGGGTGATCTTACCTGAATCAGGCGTGTCCAGGCCTGCGATGATCCTTAATAACGTCGTTTTTCCGCATCCGGACGTACCTATGATACATACGAACTCCTGAGCCTTAATATCAAGGCTCACATTATCCAATGCCTGTGTCGATTGCCCTCCATCCTTTTCGAACACCTGGGAGATGCCCTCTAACAGTAATCGACCCATTTAGACCACCACTCCTTTACGCCATCTGAGGAGCTTGCCATCCACATACCACCTGAAGATCTTGTCGATAAGCAGACCCATAAACCCGAGTATAAGCATGTATACGAGCACAAAATCCATCTGGTGCAGATAGTAGTGCCACCATATCTTGTAGCCAAGACCGTTCGTGCTCACGCCGAACATCTCAGCGGCGACGAGACACATCCATCCAACCCCCATGGCAATGCGGATCCCCGCAGCGATGGATGGCAGGGACGAGGGGAGTGCCACATGACGTATCAGATCCCAATCCTTCATGCATCCTAACACTCTGGCAGCCTCCACATACACCCGGGGCACGCCCTTGAAGCCTACCACTGTGTTGATGATAATAGGAAACACTGCACCAACGAACACCACAAATCCAGCCGAAACATGGGTAAGTCCGAACCAGACGATGGCAAAGGGAATCCAGGCAAGGGGCGGGATCGGACGCACTATCTCTATAAGAGGATCCGTTGCACGGTTCACACTCTTGAACCAGCCCATGGCCACACCGATGGGAATACCAATGAACAATGCCGAAAGAATACCCAAGCCAAAATGGAGTAAACTGATAGACAGGTCCGTGAAAAGCGTCCCGTTCTGAATGATCTTAAAAAAAGAAAGAAGGACATCAGTGAAACTTGGTAGAAGCAGCTTGTTCTTGACCACAAGCTCGGCGATTAACTGCCAGATAATGATCACTGTTGATATGGATGAAATTTCCAATCTATTGTTGCGTATTGCGTCTACGAAGTTACTGGTCATATTGCCTCCGGTACCATGGAGGGGCAATCCCTCCATGTCCAGCAGCTATTATGCACAGGTCACTAATGTATGTTGCTATTTAGTTATTCTATCACAGCTGCATCATAGAAGCTCAGATCAAAGATATCCTCTTCTGTGAGCTCTGTGTCGACGTATCCAAGGTCGTACTGCACCTGCGCATAGTTCACAGTGGAATCCACAACTGGATGCGGGTTTGCTGACCAGATGCCATCCCATTCCTCGAGAGAGGTCTTTACGGTCTCAACGTCCCAGCTCTGCTTGGTTGCAAATATCTGGGCTGCGTCATCCGTATTATTGAGATTGTATTCTGTGGCCCTAATGTGGGTCTTTATGATCTGTTTCACCATGTCCGGATGGTTCCTGATAAGGTCGCCACTGACCACAAGCACACAGCATGCATGATCCTTCATGATCTTGCCGGATGGCAGTACACTTCGTCCGTTGCCTTCAGCGGCAATGAGGGTTGGGGCAGGATGAGGCAGGAACGCACCATCGATCTGACCGGCTGCCATTGCAGCCATCGCATCGCCCGGTCCCATTCCTTTGATCTCGACGTCGGTCTCAGGGTCAATTCCATTCTCGATCAGCCAGTTCTTGAGTAGGGTATCCTGGATGGTCCCTGGCGGGAAGGTCGCGATCTTGAGACCTTTCAGGTCCTCTGGACCCTCATATACGACCTCGGGACGCAGCACGAGATCGGATCCCTGTGTGTTGACCGATGCAACGATCTTTGCATCCAGTCCACTGCTTATGGCTGAGATCACCGGTGCAGCTCCGACATAGGCAATATCAAGATCACCGGCAAGCATGGACTGCATCTCCGGAGCCCCGGTGGGAAACTCATAATCCTTGATCGTCTCGATGTTATATGGTGCCAGGTCCTCCTGCCACCAGCCGTTCTCCATGGCAGTCATGTGAGCGATCTGGTGAGTGCTTGGCTGGTAACCGATATTGAGATTGGTCATTGTCGCTGCTTCCTCTTCCGGAGTGGTACAGCCGGACAATACCACTGCACCGAGAAGAATTAAAGAGATTATTATTGTTGTTATTATTTTTCTCAAATGAACACCTCTGTGATTGAATGATTTACTTACATTATTCCTATTCATAGAAATGCCTTATTTATATCTTGCCATATATCGTAATGATTTGTCCTACAAGTATTAATACTGGAGAACATATTACCCATAGCGGATAATTGTTGAGCAGGAATGATTTATATGAGTATTGCAGACAAGGTGATCTATGCAGCCTTTGAATCCGATGAAGCGTTCCAGCAGACGCTGCCGAAGGTTATCAAGGACGACCTGGGGATCACAGCTATCGAGTTCTCAGAACAGGCCGGCATACCCCCTAGCACTCTGTATAAATTGATGTCGGGCAACCGGGAACCGAACATGAGGACATTGAGGCAGATCGTAAAGACCGTCAGGACGCTTGAAGGAGCACATAAGGGAGAGTTCATCGCGGTCATTGCCTCCCGTCCTGTGCTGGACAGCATCACTGAGACAAAAAGAAAGATCGGTGACAGATTATGTACGATACGGGAATATTCTGCAACGTCCATGGAGGAAGCGATCATCGCAGCGGTACGTGCCGAGCAAGACGGAGCAAATGCCCTGGTCTGCGCACCGATCGTCAGCCCCACCATTGAGAAGATCATACGGATACCGGTCTCGACGATCATGCCGAAGAACAGTCTTATTGAGGCCATCGAGAACGTGGCACGGAAAATCAGGTGAAAAAGAAGTATTTAAAAAAAGAGTGCCAGCACTGGTATATCCAGTGCTGATATTTCAGATCATATATCTGTTTTTTGTGTTCTTATTTCTTTATCGACGAGATCAGCTCTTTGGCAGCATCTAACATCTCACCGATCCTTGCACCTGCAGTATCTACGGTCCAGCCACCGGCTGTGAACAGATATGCAGCTCCACCCGCTGCCAGCAGGCCTGCGCCCCCAAGGATGTACAGGACGATACCCAGTCCTTCAACAACCACAACAGTACCGGTCATACCGGACACTTTGACCAGATAGGTTCCTGGCTCACCGGCGGTGTGAGTGAACTGCACTGTGGTGGAATTGTTCACACCGAGGGTGATCTGCTCGCTGTCGGTAACATGATCATTGATCAGCAGATCCACATTGTAGCTGCCCTCAGCATTACCAATGTTCAATGCATCAAGGGTGATGGTCACATCCTTGCCGGTCTTGACCTCCAGTGGAGAGATCACAAGATCACTGAACTGGAACTCTGCCTCCATGGCCATCACCTCGAAATTGAGCTCCGTATCAAGATAACCTTCGGCCGTAGCAACGAGTTTATGCATACCGGGCTCGGTCACAGTATAGGTGAGAGTGCCATCCCCGGACGTGGTGCCCAGTGGTGTACCATCAAAGGTGACATCTGCGCCCTCGATCAGGTCGCCGCCAATGGACTTGACCACCGTAATGGCTATGGAATTACCCTCATAGACCTCTTCCGGTGAGACCTCGATACTGATCTTTCGTTCTTCATCATCCGGAGAGATCACCTCTAGCTCGCCCTCGCCTGACGTGTATCCTTCCTTCTCGGCCGTGATGGTGAAGATACCCGCATCGTCCGGAGTATATGTCACAGTACCCGCATCGGAGGTAGTACCAACGGTCTCACCTTCGGACTTCACGGTTACATCGCCCACGGACATACCACGGGAAGTTACCGAGATTGTCAAACTGTCACCTTCGGTGATGGTTGTGTCAAAGTCCAGATCCAGCGACTCGTCCGGTGCGGTCTCGACCTCAACAAACGGATAGTAGCGCACGTTGCTGGAATCATCTGCGACCTTGAACATGATCTCGCCCATGATCTCAATTGTCTCGCCTTCGTCCAGTTCGATAGTATCATCGTTCTTCATGGTGATGCCACCGGATGTTGATGTAACTTCCATCTCACCATAGTTATCGCCATCCTCAACCTCGGTGTACTCGTCGGAGATCTGGAAGATACCTTCCACGAATACCGCATTGGTCTCAGTACCGCGGAAGATCTCATTGAAGTGGACCACAATTATCGGGACATCGTCCTCGTCACCCAGGTCGATATCATAGACGAAATTATCATTCGTAGAGATGATCCCACTTTCAATCTTGTCCCCATCCTTGGTCAGTTCCACAAATACCTTGCTGCCGTCCTGATCGACCTCCACGATGTTCAGTGCATAACCTTCCTCAAGGATCAGTGATTGACCGGAGTATATCGATGTGTCCTCTCCGCTGTCGATGAGCACCTTGGAGAGCTGCCCGCCGGAGATGAGATCGATATTATCATCCCAACCATTACTGTTCGTATATCCTGCAAAGTACTTCTCGGCCATGAAGCCGATGACCTGATACGAATTCCAGGCATCATACTCGAAATCGTTGGTGACCGGTGTAGCCGTGTATACCAGGTTACCCACATTTATCGTGTCATCTCCATCATAGGTAAATGCAAGCGATTCGCTCATGATCCCTTCATCGATATCATAGTAAAATCCCTCGAAATTCAGAGGTGTCCAGGTCAGGCTTTCATCTTCTGCAATGGTGCCCCGCAACTCATAGGTACCAGGGTCGGACATGTCCACGAAGGGGGCGAACCTGAGAGTTGACGGATCATCTGCTACGACGAACTTGAGTTTGCCCATGATAGTAATGATGTCACCCTCGTCGAGGTCGATGGAATCATCATTAGACATCTCGATCTTATTTGCATTGACGTTGTCAACTTCCATCACACCATAATTGTCGCCATCCTCGACCTCCGTATATTCATCGGATATCTGGAAGATCCCATCCACGAACACAGCACTGGTCTCGGTACCACTGAAGATCTCATCGAAATGCACGGCGATGATCGGTACGTCGTCCACAGAACCCAGATCCTTCTCATACACATAGGTGCTGTCAGAGGACAGGATGGTCGCATCCACCTCAGAACCGTCCTTGGTAAGGGTCACAAACACCTTATCACCATTGACATCCAGCTGGACGATGTTCAGGGCATATCCCTCTTCAAGGATCAACGCTGAGCCGGCATAGATCGATGTCTGACCATCATACGAATCTTCATCGTCATCGATCAGTACCTCGCAGAGCTGCCCATCTGACATGAGGCTGATGGTTTTACCATCCGAAACATCTATTGTTTTTGCATTGTATCCTGCAAAATATTTCTGTGCCATGAAACCGATGACCTGGTACGAGCCCCAGTCATCATATTCGAAGTCGGTCTCGATGGGTTCGGTGCTATACACCAGATCACCATCATTGATATTCCTGTCCGAATTATGGTCCAGGTGGATGGTCATATTTTCGGAGGTCATGCCAGATTCCAGATCATAGTGGAATCCGGAGTAGCTGCGACCGTCCCAGGTATAATCCAGGGACATGTCCTCATTGGCATCCCAGATGCGGTTGCCTGAGTAGTATGTATTCGAATGAACATCCCATGTCCATTCATTCTGAACAGTACCGTTCACGTTCGATGCAACCGCTGTGACGTTATAGCTTCCCACCGATGCCGTAGTATTCGTGTAGGAGAAAACTGAGGACATCGTAGAATTGGGCTGCACAGGAGTTCCATTGAGATACCAATTCACTGTGCAATCCTGATTCGTGGTGACGTTGAACTCCTGCGAATCGCTAGCAATCGTCTCGGGATCACTGGACGGATTAGAACCTGTTATGCTCAGCGACACGTTTGTGACATTCCATGTCCATACATACTGATTCGTACCATTGGCATTGTCTGCCAGTACTGTCAGATTATATACTCCGGGTTGTGCAGAGGTATTGGCATAGGAAGATGTCATAACAGATGTTTCATTGAAGATGTCAAGACCATCAAGCAACCAGGTCACATTGACGGTCTGATCGATGTCTGCAGTGAACGTACGTGAATCACCTGTATTATCGAGTACCGTTGAACCAGATGGATCTGGAGTGATGGCTGGAACAGATGCCGTGGATACATTCCATGCCCACTCTTTTTGATCAGTCCCATTTGCATTTTCTGCAAATGCAGTAAGATTGTATGTTCCAAGTTGTGCTGATGCATTGTAGTAGGATGCCGTCTGAGTGGATGATTTGGATGAAACTGGCGTACCATCAAGAATCCAGGTAACATTGGCAACCTGATCGACGGTTGCAGTGAATGTTGTTGATTGACCCACAAAATTGGAATATGGCGAAGAAGGAGATGATAACGAGACCACTGGTGTGGAGTAACTGACCGTCCATGTCCACACATGTTGGTCCGTACCATTGGAATTATTCACAAATGCTGTGACATTATAGACACCTGCATTTGCCGTGTTGTTGGTATATGTATCATTGGTCTGGTTCAGTGCTATTCGCATGCTGGAACCGTTCATGTACCACATGATGTCACATGTCTCATTGACGGTGACATTGAATGACTGTGCATCTCCTACCTCACTTGACGGATCAGAGGGAGGACTGAACGGATCGATATTCGGAGCAGCGAGAACAACCCCATAGCTCAATCCCAGTACCATTAATCCAATAAAAAATAATCTGAAACCTTTTCTCATTATAATTTCTCCATTAGAATATGATTCATACCTCTTCCAAAGAACCTATATGTAAATATCCTTTTCGATTAATTGTAAACGTGTTCCCGTCTGTCCCCACAACAGCAAGACCTTCATCCATGCCCACAACATCCCCCAAAACCGTAAGATCACATGCCTCACGGACCTGATCCACCTTATCCGGCGATACCGTGAACAACATCTCAAAATCCCCACCTGTGTACAGTGCCAGCTCAAGCAGCTCGTCCCGGCTGCCCGCAATATCATGCACCTCATCGTTGATGGGCAAACGGTCCTCGTATATTCTGAATCCAACCCCACTGGCAGCCGCCAGATCATACAGCGACATGGCAAGCCCATCACTGGTATCAATGGCCGAGGTCACCCCACCGGTGGCGGCCAGTCGCTGACCCTCATGGATGCGCGGCATCGGCTCAAGGAGTGAGCGCAAAAGAGCATCGCTACCATCGAGATCGTTCTCAAGGACCAGCAGGGCGGCACCCGCGGAACCGACAGTACCGGTCACACATATCCGATCTCCGGGACGTGCACCATTTCTCCTGAGCACACTGCCCTTCCTCACACGTCCCAGGGCTGTACCTGTGATGGTCAGTTCATCGTGCAGATCTATGTCCCCCCCTATGACCGAGGTACCACATGCCATTGCACAGTCGGACATGCCACGAGCAATCTCCTCTGCCTCCTGCACCTCCATGTCCGCAGTGAACCCAACTGCCGCAAGGAGTCCCACGGGACGTGCACCCATAGATGCAATATCGCTCAGGTTCACAGCAGCCGACATCCAGCCGATCTGCCAGCCGGACATCTGGAGTGGGAAATCCGTTTTCCTGTGGAGCATGTCCGTGGTCACCACGAGACAGTCCTTATCCGAGATATCGATGATGGCGCAGTCATCCTCACCTGCGCCTGCTAGGATATCCGTATTACCGATCGCGCCGAATATCGTAGAAAGGGTGCGGATGAGCGAGCGCTCATCAATGTCTTTGATATATTGTGAACCGCTCATGATATTCCCTCAAAAACTTAAAGTTCAAACCTGCATCTGTATGATGCTATATCATGAACGTATAAAGGATTTTCTTAAGCTTCGATCTTATTCGAAGTTAACCTGCTCATTGCCTCCTTCCTTGGTCCGGATCCATACATTGTCAATATATTGATGAGCACTCGTTGCGATCTCAAGCAGTTCTTCCCTGGAAAAGGGAACAATATCCCGCATGCTAACCTTCATCGCGTGCTCCGGTATGCCCTGCTGTATCACATACGGTGCACCAGACGTATTGACATAGTCCGCAATGGATCTGGCTATCGCCGCGACATCGTCCGCATCCCCGATAAAGTCACGTATCGCCGTCGTCCGCAACTCGTACTCGATCTCCCGGTCAGTCAACAGGGTGATGGTCTGTCCCACTTTCGCGACCACGTCCTCAGGGAGTACATGCACAGCATCATAGTCCCCATACCCTATCGCCTTCCCATACATCTCCGGATCATCCAGCGGCGCCTTCACGTCGATGAAGAACTTATCGACAAGTCTCCTGTCGATAAGGTGTTTCACCACTTCGACATGCAAACCATTTGTGTGCATACCCACCAGCAGACCCTGCGCCTTTGCATAGGTCGCCATCTGTTCTACGGCTTCGGCCTGGATAAGGGGTTCTCCTCCAGAGAACACCACATTGCTGACAAAAGGTTTCGAAGAGTCGATGATGCCTTTTATTTCCGACATCTCCCGATGATCCGAACCACTCAGGATCTCATAGTTATGGCAATAGGGACATCTGAACGGACATTCCCGCAAAAAAATAACAACTGATACCCTATCGTGCCAGTCTACAGTAGAGATGGGGATGGAATCCCCAAAATTTACCTGCATATTTACATCACTGCCAATTATTACTGTCTTTTGATCAGATCATATCGGACGAACTGTAACGCATCCTGTCTTCAAGTTCCTGTTTCTTGGCAGCGTTCCAGCCACTCACAGACTGGATGTAACCCGTGACCCTGGATAGCTGTTCGACATTGGAAGATCCACAGTTCTCACATTCCTCCTTGAGCCCTGACATCATATGGAAATCATCCATACATACGGTCATGTCCTTGGTGAACGCAAAGTATCCGGTCTGGGTGTTGCGGGCAATGTTCATGGCGAATTCCTTGAGACCTTTTGCATCCGGGGAACCTTCGCCCATCCAGATATGCATGATATCCCCTCCATCCACAATAGGGAAGAACACATTTTCGATCTTGATCCTCTCAATGATGGAAACATCCGCACCTGGAGGTACATGGGTACCATTGGTATAATACACTGGCAGATCGTGAGTTTCCTTGATCTGCTCCATTGCAGCTTTCGGATCACCTTTCAGTACACCCATTGCCTTGTCCCTGAACTCCTCATGCAGAAGATCGGAAACTGCGAACCTCTGTACCGTGGTCTCAGCAGGGGTACGCGCAAGGGCGATCTCAATGCCATGTTCCTGGGATAGTTCTCGTCCATATATCTCCATCTCGGTCATGGCACGTATACCTAATTTGAATGCATCTCTTGACTCATGCATCTGGGATCCGGTATGGTACTGCACCATCTCATTGATACCCAACACGCCAATAGTGTACACCAATCCATCAACATCCACCGCGATAGTGCCTTTCTCACCGGTCACCGGGTCCTTAGGATGCTGTGTCGCAAAGGGCATACGTCCTCCATCGATGATCGGTTTCATCCACTTGAATTTGGTCATATGGACTTCCACCGCCTCGTCCATGAGATGTTTAAGCTGTGCAAACAATTTCTGATCATCCCCATCCGCACGATATGCCGCACGTGGACAGTTCAGGGATACCACCTGCCAGGAACCCATGGAGAAATGTTTTCCATCCTTGAAATACGTCTTGTCCTCGAATTCATCATCGTCCTCAGCGTTGGCAGAGAACTGGTAAGCACAACACTGGTAACACGATATACCTTCACCAGCACCACGGTATTCAGGCAGCTGGTTGTCGAAATACGGGGTCCCGTATTTTGCAGTGAGTTCAAAGGTCAGAGTATAAAGTTCATCATATGTCGGAAGTTCCGGATGGGCACGATTGAACATCTCGTTCTCCTCCATGAAATCCGGCTCGATGGAGATCTCTGGTTTTGGGAAATTGAATGGCTTGCCCCAGTAATCACCCTGCAACATGACATTCATCAGGGCCCTGAATCCCAGTCGCACCTCACGCTCATAGTCACCGTATACGCGCTCATCTGTTCCCTTCGTACCATTCCAGACCTTACCCTTGTATACCACAGGTTTGTCTTTCCACAACTTGGGGACACCAGGGGACAGCTGTACCGATGAGAACACCAGCTGGCCACCGCGGGCCACCATCATCTGGGTCATCTCGTAGACGAACATCTGCATGAGCTGCTCGATCTCATCGTATGATTTGTTCTCAAAGTAGGGAGCACAGAATGTCAGGAAATTGTAGAAACCCTGCCCGCCTGCAAAATTGGTCTGGGCACTACCCAGTGCCTTGACCGCATGTAGCATAGCGACCTCGGCCTTCATGGCGGGCCCTGCTACACTGGCCTTGGTACCAGATCCATCCGGCATCAGACCATAATAGAAGAAATACCGCAGGTCCCAATCCATGCAGAAACTCCGTGTCCCGAAATATTCGAGATCATGGATATGTAGATCACCATTGATATGCAGATCCGCCAGTTTGGGTGGCATGAGCAGCAGGTACTGTTCCTTTGATATCTTGTCAGCTTTCTTCTTGTGAGAGGTCTCAGCGTTATCCTGCAGATTGGCATTCTCGTTCGCCTCGAACCCTGCACCCAGATCGGTCTCGCATGCATCGAACACAGGTAGACCTACCCTGGTGGATATGTTACGCCATTCCACCTCACCGCGTTCTAAGAGGATGATGTTTACCAGTTCCCTGATAAGAGGACCGGACAGGAAATTAATGTTCATGGTCCTGATACGTTTCTCAGTCTCTTTTGCGATATCGTACGCTTCGTCCCTTGTAATGCCAGGCACCCCGTGGAACCTCTCCCCCAGAGCCGTCTCCTTTACAAGCTGATCCACCACGACCATGCGATCCCATTTGACCATATGGCCATCTGTGGTACGCACCTTTGGCATGATGGATATTAATCCGCCGTCCAACGTCTGCTGGCCAGAATGCTGCTCTGAAAAAGCCTCCGTTGTTGATGATGTATTCATAATCGAGCCCTCCGTCTCCTCCCCACTTTCGGACATGATCTCATTATCAGCCGAACCTGTCAATTTCTCTGTCAATATTTCGCTATCAGATACCATATATCCAATCCTCCTTCATAAAAGTGCCTCTCCTAAATTCACATTATAGTATGTATCGCTTCAAGATTCACGTCATTTCCGTTAAAAAGCTCACCACAGGTCAGAAAATTATCATCTACCTGCAATACCGGAGCCTCATTTGTGAACACGCCATTGATACGCAGCTCGGTCAGGGCCTCTGGGGTGGTTAGATCTGCCTCACTGTAAGAGACATTCTTTTCCGTTAGCAACTTCTTCAAACGAACACATTTCGGGCATGTTTTTGTAGTGTAGACAATGATTTCAGACATAGTACTCCTCCATTGAAATGTTAATCCATATTCAATATAATTATCGATAAGCGGCCAACGAATAACGGTTACAGGCGTGTAAAAATACACTGCTTTGCACCATTATTGTTCCGAAGACCGTTTGTAATGGGTAAACCTGACATATAGAAGTTCCACTTAATAATGCTTTTTAATTCCATTTCTGAATACAATTATATGCTATCCGTATCAAGTCTGGTCACAGATAACAGTGAGGGGTTTTTGATGGGCTGGATTTGCCATACCAGACTTGGTCACAAATGATCTTGCCGAAACATGTATATTAGAAACACCATTATAGCAGATACATTCCAGAACATGAGGTGTACACAATAAACACACAATTGCCATCCGGATGCGAACCTATAGACGAACTACTTGGAGGAGGTTTCGAACCAGGCGTGGTCACCCAGATATTCGGAGAAGCAGGTAGCGGCAAGACGAATATCTGCTTGCAGCTTGCTATCCAGTGTGTGAGGCAGGGCAAGAAGGCCATCCTGATCGATACCGAGGCCATATCACCCGAGCGGTTCCGGCAGATCGCAGGCAAGGATGCAAAAGAAATTGCGCAGAACATAATAATCTACGAGCCACATGATTTTGAGGAACAGTACGCTGCCGTGCATGAGGCGGAGAAAATATGCTCGGAGAATATCGGGCTCATCATAGTGGACTCTGCCACTTCATTTTACCGGTTCGGACTTGACGACGATGAATCCAGTATTCAGACCAGACGCGAACTGGCCAACCAGATTGGATACCTGCATACTCTGGCGCGCAAATATGGGATCGTGGTCGTGATCACCAACCAAGTGTACTCTGACATGAACTCAGGGTCCCACCTGCCCATTGGCGGCACTAGTCTCGAGCATATCTCCAAGACCATAATCCAGCTCGAGCGAATACAGGACCGCGCAGGTAAGCGACGTGCAAAACTGTGGAAGCACCGCTCACGACCGGAAGGCGAGACCTGTGAGTTCACCATCACCAGCGAAGGTATCAGGTGAGCACCTGGTATCAGGTCCTTGCGATGGTAATGTATCCCGTATGTCCCACACGTGTCGTAGCTGGCCGGCTGCCTTTTTCTGAGAACGACATCTCACGCTCGATACATTCAATGGTCCTCACCTCAAAGAATCCTACCTCATCGATCGCTTTCCTGATAGCCGCCGTCTGTTCGATGAAAGGGGAATATGTTATAAGGAAACCACCTGGAACCAAAACATCCCTGACATACGGCACTACGGCAGGCGCGTCCAGCGTATCAAGGATCACGGCATTGAACGTTTCATCAAGATGCCGGATCGCTTCCACGATATTCCCACACCGAATATCCACATTGGTAACCCCCGCGCGCTGGAGGTTAACCCTGGCCACATCGACAAAATCCTCCCTGATCTCATAACTCACCACACGCTCTGCAACCGAACCTAAGTACATGCAGAGGATACCCGTGCCAGTACCTGCCTCAAGGATCGTATCCCTATGATTGATACCGGTATAAGCAAGGATCATTCCGATATCCTTTGGTATGATCGGCGCACCGGTACGTTTCGCATGCCGGAAGAAGTCCGGCAATCTGGGATACTGTACGACAAAACGTTGACCCATATGAGACTCTATCGTATCCCCTGCCTCCTTTTCCAGCAGCTCGTTCATATCAATGACACCAAACTCCGAATGGAACCCTTCACTCGAGACTGTCATGATGAACTCCTTGACCTTCCTGCGATGTATCGTCCGCAGCAGTATCACTTCACCCATTTTCATTTGTTTACCCCTGATACTTTTCTGTGTTGTTTGCTCCGATACCTTGATACCGGTATCGTTACAATGTCGCGAGGGATCGAATGCTTGTCTATGGTCAACCTTTCGACCAGCATCCTGAATTCGCGATCATAGGATCTGGACAACAGTTGCCCATACCGTACCCCGTCATCCGTCAGGACATATTCATACCGTTGTTTGAACCTGTTATCCTTCTCAAAGTACCGCAGATCCTCATCAACGATCCCCATTGCCACCAGTACCTGGATGTCCTCAAAGACCTTATCGCTGTAAGTGAACCCATACCGTTCATGGAACCTGTAATCAAAAAGGAACCTCAACCGATCATCCGCACCAAAGGACCTGACGGTCCGGTACAACCAGGTGATGTTCCTGATACGCGGGATCGAGACATAGCCCCCCTTCTCTTCTTCAAATATACTGTGGATGGCATAGAATAGGATGACCAGACCTTCGATGGACAGGTACTGCTCCTCCCGAATGAAACTCAATAACCTGGGAGATAGCTCGTCCACCAGAGAGTGTATGTGCGAGTACGTAGCCCCGATCTGCTGGCACATGGCAGCGTCCGGGTGGGCGAAGGCAGTGAGAGATAACTGACGGGATATCGCACGCACAAGACCATTGGCAAGCGCAGACTCGTCATAGAAGAAGTTCTCTTCGCCCGCAACAAGTACCCGTGTACTCTTCGGAACACCCGTGGCCACACTCAGATCCACAAGCACATCGCCCAGCCGTTTTTCAAGCTCTTTTTCGAACATTTTCCTGGCAACACCGTGGCGAGCAATGGTGGACAGGGCCATCCGGGTCATGGGTGCGAGGGTCTTCTGGTTGAACCTGAAAACAGGAGTATATATCGTTCCCTCACGTATATCCTTGAGCAAACGTCGTGCCTGCTCACCCCCATACCGCTGCACAAAACCCGTAAGGTCCGCATCATTGTATTCAGTAAAGAATTTGGCCACTTTTCCGCGCGCAGCCTCGTCGCCCTCGAGCTGTCGCATACTGGACAGGGCATCCTCAAGAGCATTCAGGAACATGGTACGCACAGACTGTGTCAGAGGATGGTGAATGATGGCCGTGTAATGGTGTGCGCGGGCGATCAGCATGGATTCCGCAGCGGTCAATGCCATGTCCTCACCATAACTGCAATCATCCCCACTGCCGAGGATCATATTGCCATCCCTGATGCCCAGACTCTGTATGATCTGATCGACATCGATGAGACCAAGAGATATCCCCGTATGATATGAATCCCGCAACAAGAAGTCTATCCTGTCCGCATCGATATCCCCGGATATCAGCTGTGCCAGGTAGGGACGCTCGATGGACTGGGCATCGCCTGTTGCTATCCTGGAGATCTCGTCAAAGAGATCGAACGGGTCCACCCCGAAATCCTCCTCCACGCGCCGGTAAATGGCATTGTCAGCAGGAAAGACCGTTCTTGTGATATGGCTGGTAAAGACCTCATGTCGGGTGAGCCGCACTCCGTCCAGCACTGGCTGCAGGTCCGGGTCCCGCTCAAGCACACTTTCAACAGCATGCGAAAAGGCGGAATGTCCCACGTCATGCAGCAGACCTGCCACCCTCACCTTCATCACATCCTCCTGTTCAAGACCCAGGGATTTGGCAAGCAGGGAAGCAACATGCATGGTCCCTATGCTGTGTTCAAAACGAGTATGGTTGGCTCCAGGATAGACCACGTCTGCCAGTCCAAGCTGCTGTATACTGCGCAACCGCTGCATCTGGGGAGTGTCGATGAGCATCTGCTCCAGCGGGCTTAAGAGAATTGTTTTGTGGACCGGATCATGGATCGTCTGTGGTCGGGACATGATGAGGTATTAGGGAGAAGGATTATATATATGGTTGGAACCATCCCCGGCATTCGAATAGGTACACATAGGTCAGATCGAATAGATTTTTATTTGAACGAGATATAGGACTGATAGTGATCGCAATGAGGACAATCGAATGGGACCAGGATTCCAAAGCCGTGAAGATGATCGACCAGACACTCCTTCCAAAGGAATACCGTGTCATCAAATGCAATACCCTTGCCTTGCTCTGTGAGGCCATACGGTCACTGAGGGTACGGGGTGCTCCTGCGCTGGCCGCAGCCGGTGGTTTTGGGATCGCACTCGCTGCTGAGCTGAGCAGTGCCAGTACCATGGAGAAACTCCTCAAGGACCTGCAGGTAGCAGCAAACACACTCAAAGCAACACGCCCGACCGCCGTGAACCTCGGATGGGGCGTGGATCGGATAATGGATGCGGTCTCACATGCCTATGATGTGGCCGGTATCCGTGATATTGCGACCTCGGAGGCCATGAGACTGGCAGACGAGGATGTCCTGATCAACAAAAAACTTGGTAAATACGGTGCAAAACTTCTGGATGATGGGGATACCGTGCTCACACACTGCAATGCCGGGCGGATGGCGTGTGTGGACTGGGGTACTGCCCTGGGCGTGATACGCTCTGCCGTGGAGGATGGGAAAGAGATCAATGTTGTCGCATGCGAGACACGCCCTCTCAACCAGGGAGGACGCATCACCACATGGGAATTGATGCAGGACAGCATACCGGTCAAACTGATCAGCGATTCCATGAGCGGACACGTGATGTATAACGGTATGGTGGATAAGGTCATTGTCGGGGCTGACAGGATCACCGAAGATGTGGTGTTCAACAAGATCGGAACCTATACCCATGCAGTCCTGGCAGAGGAACACGAGATACCGTTCTATGTCGCAGCTCCCGTCTCGACCTTTGATTTCAAGAACTGGGAGGGAAGTGTGGAGATCGAACAGCGGGATGCGGACGAGCTTCGTTTTGTTGGTGACGTGCAGATCGCACCTTCGGACGTGGAGGTATACAATCCGGCCTTCGACGCGACACCTATGGAATTCGTGAAAGCGATCATTACCGAAAATGGGATATTCCGACCACCGTTCTTGCTTGACGAGGTCCGCACATGAAGATACTGACCCAAAGGATCTCCATAGAGTTGCCATCCGCAAACTTTTAAACTATGAAGCGCATGAATGGACGATATACGAATTTACGATCATATAAGAATATGACAAAAACCGACAAGGAGACAACATGGCAAAAAAGAAATCAAGCGGCGACGGGCTGATGTCATCTGCAGGACTTATGCGTTATTATGACGCGGACAAGAGAGCCATACACATTGATCCAAAGAAAATAATGATATTCGGTGCCGTCTGCGGTCTTGTCATTATCCTGCTGAATGCAAGTTTTGGCCTCTGGCCATAATATAACTTATTTTATTTTTTTCGAACAGGTTGGGCTCTTTGAGACGTGATATTACTCTCCGCGAGCATCTCTGATGGACGCTGCGATCTTTCTTGCGATCACGGTCTTGGGTTCAGTATTATCCACAAGGACCCTGCCACTTTTCTCCCACCAGTAACGCGGATAGGCTTTGTCGGCCTCCACCCGGGGGTTCAACTGAAGTCCCCTGGCAGCCTCTTCGATCTCTTTGAGTCCAGGCTCTTTTACCGATCTCTTTTTGGAGATGATCCTTCCATGGCTCCTTGACCGGGTCCTGTCAATATAGACAGGCCAGATCACAAGTTTGCCTTCGTCTCGCATTAACATGAGTCGTAAGTTGGAACTCATTTGATTTAAATCTGGTTGATGCTTCGTTACGAAGTCTCAAATAGATGTAACGCATTATGTGGACAACGCTAAATAGGAGAGGTAAAAAAGATGTCCTTTTTTGGAACCAATGGAGTGAGAGGTATTGCCAATGAGTATATCAACCCGCAACTTGCCATCGATGTTGCACGGAGCCTTGGGACGTACATGGGCTCAAAAGGTATCGTTGCTATCGGGAGAGATACGCGATATTCCGGTGATATGCTAAAATCCGCCGCTATTGCCGGTGCACTGTCAACCGGACTTACGGTTATAGATATCGGCATTGTACCCACACCTTCGATCCAGTACTACGTACGGGATCATGCAGACGCCGGGATCATGATCACCGCATCCCATAATCCCAGGGAGGATAATGGGATCAAGCTGATCGCAGATGACGGTACTGAATTCTCACGTGAAGGGGAACGTGAAGTTGAGAAGATATATTACTCGAAGGATTTTGCAGCGGCATCGTGGGATCGGACAGGGGACCTCAGGACGGATACGAATGCGAACGAGGATTATCTCCAGGGGATCATTGATTCCGTGGATGCAGAGAGTATCCGCCGAGAACGTTTCAGGGTCGTTGTGGATACGGGATGCGGTGCCGGTTCCCTGACCCTTCCCTTCCTGTTGCAGAAACTTGGATGTGAGGTGATCACCATCAATGGACAGGTAGACGGCACATTCCCCTGGCGCAACCCGGAACCAACACCGGACGTGCTCACCGAGCTTGCAGATATCATAAAGAACCAGGGTGCCGACATGGGTGTTGCACAGGATGGAGATGCTGATCGTGCCGTATTCTTTGATGAGAACGGTGATTTCATCGATGAGGAAACCCTGCTTTCCATGATGGCGAAGTATATGCTGTCCACAAAGAAAGGGCCGATCGTCACGCCGGTGAGCTCATCACAGCGCATGGTGGACGTGGCAGAGGAAGCCGGGGTCGAGCTGGCATGGACTGCAGTGGGGTCGATCAACGTAGCACGTAAGATGCGGGACATCGGTGCCGTATTCGGAGGTGAGGGTAACGGCGGGCTCATCTTCCCCGAGTTTCAGTACTGCCGGGATGGAGCCATGGCCTGCGCCAAGTTCCTGGAGATCATTGCCACAGGCAGGAAACTCTCCGATATCGCAGAGAGTGTACCCGTCTATTTCAACTCCAAGACGAAAACACGGTGCAACGACCTCGATGTTACGATGGAACGCGTGAGGGCACAGGTCACTGGTGGCGATCAGCAGGTAGATACCACCGATGGTGTCAAGATATGGCACAAGGATGGCTGGCTCCTGATCAGACCCTCCGGGACCGAACCTATCATTCGTATCTTTGCGGAATCTAAGACCGAGGACCGTGCAGAGGAACTGATGAACAGCAGTCTTGAACTTGTGGAGAGCTGCAAGGAATGATCGATAAACTGCGGTGATATCCTCATGCTTTTCCGCATGACTCGCCGCAGATAATGCCCGTTGCTATCAGGTGTGCCACCCGCAGGGGTTCAGGAATGTTACTTCTGGTAGCAGCCAGTGTCACGATCTGGCAGGCAATGTCCGTGTCGATGCCTGCACACTGTATGTACACAGGATTGGACACGTCCTTTGTCACGACCCTGGTGATCGCACCTGCCCGCTGTATGATACGCATTCGCTCCCGGGACTGTGGCAGGTGCTTAAGGGCGGCCCTGATAGTATTGAGATCCGGAAGAGCTCGCATCATGACGATCACCGGGATTCCCGTAGTCTCATGGATACGGACAATGTCCACTGGATTGAAACCGCCATAGGTAACGCCGTCCAGCATGATCACCTTGATCTGTCCGTAATGCTTGCTGGAGGTCGCCATATCGATGATAGTATCTGTGCCATCCATACCATCACGGGTGATCCTTGAGCACATCACGCCATCAAGCCATTCCCCTCCCCGGAAGAAAGCTCCCACTATCAATATTTGATCGCTGATCAGGGCAGAGTCATCGATACCAAGGATCCGTATCTCGGGTTTGATATGAAATCTGGAACTCATGTTTGGATATTCACCAGATTCATCCGAACATGGCCGCAGGACGATCCTCATCCGGTGCTTTGACCGATTCCATGACCTTTGTTGTGGCCCGCAGGAGATCCTCCATGTACACCGAATCCCGGTCCTCACGTACCGCAAGCATCCCGGATTCCATGGTTATTGCCTGGATGTCGGCACCGCTTGCACCTTCGGTAAGGGATGAAATTCTTTTGAGATCGATGTCATTGGACATTGCCATGCCGCGTGTATGGACCATCAATATGGATTCACGTGCCCTCTTGTCCGGCAGCGGGACACTGACCAGACGATCGAAACGGCCTGGACGGACGATGGCGGGGTCAAGTATGTCCGGACGGTTCGTGGCCGCTATGATACGGACATCACCCCTGTTATCGAAGCCATCCATCTCGGCAAGCAGTTGCATGAGAGTACGCTGGACCTCACGGTCTGCCCCATTTGTATCACTTAGCCTGGTGGCGGCTATCGCATCAAGTTCATCGATGAACAGGATGCTTGGAGCCTTTTTTCGTGCCATCTCAAAGACCTCTCTCACAAGGCGTGACCCTTCTCCGATGTACTTCTGTACCAGTTCGGAACCGACAACTCGAATAAAGGTAGCATCTGTCCGGTATGCCACAGCCTTGGCAAGCAGGGTCTTACCTGTTCCCGGAGGACCGAACAACATGACACCATTGGGAGGACTGATCCCGATGCGCTCGAAGGACTCCGGTCGTGTTAGAGGCAATTCCACGGACTCAATGATCTCCTGTATCTGCTCCTCCAGACCTCCTATCTGGTCATAGTCCACATCCTGTGCTTGCAGCACTTCCATGGCAGATATCTCCGGTTCATCGGTATGGGGTAGCACATCCACGATCGCAAGGGTCTGCTGGTTGAGGGCGACTCGTGCACCAACTACCAGTTTATCATCATCGATAGACTGGGATACACCTACCATGAACTGTGGGCCCGTACTGCTCCTGACCAGGACCTTGTTATTCCCCAGGATGTCAATAACATTTGCAATGATCAAAGGAACGGTCTTTAAACGAGTGATCTCGGATCGTAACTTGCGTGCCTCTCTCTCATACTTAACTTTCTGGGATTCAACATACCGTTTTTCAGATTCGACCTGGTCGTACTGCTCTTTTAACTGCGTGTTGCGGGACTCGAGCTGTTTCATGCGGTCCAGCAGGTATTTCGAGAAATCCTCATCGTCCTCTGGGTCAACACACTCATAATTCAGTTCACCAATGCCACCGAGCCCGTGATCACCAGTCCTCATTTCTTCGTCTGTTGTTTCGTTCATGTCGCTCCGAATAATATTTAAGTGCATACGGTATATAGCCCTTTCGTAAAGATGATAAATGGCAGACTTTTTTAAGAGATGATATTCTATGCAATGTGAAATATGTGGCGCAGAGATACATGAAAAGGCCATTAAAGTAACTATCGATGGGAGTGAACTTAATGTATGCGGCAGATGTTCGCATTACGGGGCACCGGTACGTTCCCGGACACCCGTATCCAGAAAAAACGCCCCTATTGCCAGAAAAATTGTTGGCAGAGCACCCAGGCCACGAAGAGATCCTTTCAAGGAACTAAATGATGAACTTGTGGACGGGTACGAAGAGATCATCAAACACGCTCGTGAGAGCCGGGGATGGACACACCAGCAACTGGCAGCCAAGATCAAGGAGAAAGAATCCCTTATCAAAAAGATCGAGCGTGGAGAGATCATGCCGGAAGATTCGGTGAGGAAAAAAATGGAACGTACTCTCAAGGTCGATCTCACAGAACGCATCGGAGATGACGAATGGACCGGCGATAGTCTAAACAGTGGTACGACCCTCGGGGATATCGTTACGATAAAAAAGAAATGAGCAGGAGAGAGGTACATGTATCTTGATAATAAGAATTTAGGATTTATAGGCACCGGCAAGATGGGAGAAAGCCTGATACGTGGGCTGGTCGATACAAAAGCCATCGCTGGCAATAATATCTATGCAAGTGATGTCTATGAAGTGACACTGAATAGACTCCATCAGGAGCTGGGGATCAACATCTCGACCGAGAACCGGGATGTTATCGCAAATTCCGATGCCATCATCCTGGCAGTGAAACCACAGATACTCAAGAACGTGCTCAGAAGCATACGTGAACATGTGACAAATGACAAACTGATAATATCAATTGCCGCAGGAGTAACCACAGATACCATCGAGAACGAACTGGATGAAGGTACAAGGGTCGTACGGATCATGCCCAACATCGCTGCAACGGTGGCGGAGGCCGCATCCGCTGTCAGTCCTGGCAAGAATGCATCCGTAGACGACGCAGAGATGGCACTCGAGATATTTGGACATGTGGGAACTGCGATCCTGGTTCCCGAACACCTGATGGACGCTGTTACAGGACTTTCTGGCAGTGGTCCGGCCTATATCTTCCCGATCATAGAAGCTATGGCCGATGGTGCTGTGTACGAGGGACTGGACCGCCAGAGTGCCTTGGCACTTGCAGCACAGACCGTCCTTGGTGCGGCGAAGATGGTGCTTGAGACGAAAAAACATCCCGGGGTATTGAAGGATATGGTCACCTCTCCGGCAGGGACCACCATCCACGGCGTGCATACACTTGAAGAATCGGGTGTTCGCTCCGCATTTATGAATGCTGTGATCGAGTCATCGAAACGATCAAAAGAACTGGGTAACTGAATACACATCTCTGGACAAGCCTTCACACCATGCAGGTTTGTCCGAACAATATCAAAAGATTGATATAAGTTAATTCAGTAATAAATTATACACACCGGGATGATCACCTATGTGGACTGATTAATTCGGATACATAATTTTAGAAGTAATAGTACTTAAAACCAAAAAACGACTAAGGTGGGAAAAAATGAAATCTTTCGCTGTTGTTAGGGGAGAAGATCAAAATAAGGTAAAGATCGCCTTACACGATCTGGAACAGTATGGAAATTTGAGGTTCAGCACCAATCCAAAACGTATAGATCCGGCGTATGCGGACGAGCTTCTTGTTCAGGTGGTCGGTGTAGAACTACGTTCAACATGTCGATCTGCGGCACTTGTAGGACTTGAGAACAATGCAGGGTCTGCTATCAATAAATTGCGAAAGATACACCCCCCTGCACACGTGGTGATCGTGAGCCCGCGTCATGGACCATACGCAGAACTTGCAGATAACTCCGAGATATATCCGGAATTTGACCGGACCTTAGAAATGGAGACCTGAGCTATTTTCCGACAGATGTTTTGTTAAATATGTCAGTCTGACTCTGTCGGACCCTCTGAGTACAGTGCAGGGTCACCAGATCGATCAAAGCAGTAGCGAAGGCGTTATTGCCTGATAAGTTCTCATATAACGATCACTGTCAGAAGAATATTAGAACGAAACAGAACAGTACGATATAACAAAACATTAGAAGAATGGGGCCGGGACTGAGAATCGAACCCAGATCGTAGCCTCCACAGGGCTACAGGATAACCGCTACCCTACCCCGGCACTGGATAGGTGCTTCAATGGATGAAGCAACCTATACACGTACTTTTGTTAAATAAATCTTTCCTATGGGTATGCGTCCAGACCTTACTTCAATCTGGAGATAGCAAGTTCGGCAGCCTTTTTTCCGGAGAGCAGCATCCCACCGAACACCGGCCCCATACGAGGAGCACCTGCCACTGCATTGGCAGCCATTCCTGCAACGATCAGCCCGGGATACACTTCCTTTGTCGTCTCCATCAGTGTACGCTCACCAACATCCGCCCACATGGGCTTCTCGCCAACAACACCCAGCTCTCCGAGTTTCGCACCCGGGATCTTGCGCTGGATCGTATTGCATACGATCGCCTCATGACCGGTCCCGTCAAACACCATTTTTGCACGCACTGCCAATGGGTCCACATGGAACCGTCCAACAGATACAGCTGTCCAGTTGATCACCAGTCCTGACACAGCATCGTTCTCACGGATCATCACGTCCTCGACCTCTACCAGATTGAATATCTGGGCACCCGCCGACACCGCCTCGCTGGTCAGTTTTGCAACCGATTCGATGGAATCTGCAATATAGTACCCCTTCTCATATTCCTTGTAAGAAATATTGAAATCATCCAGTATATGACGTGCCTCCTCCTGGACAACGATACGGGGGAACATCATGCCTCCGCCCCACATTCCGCCACCAACAGCCAGCTTTTTCTCGAAGAGAACGGTCTTCAGGCCAGCTTCTGCAAGATATCTGGCAGCCACCAGGTTGGCAGGACCCCCGCCAACGAGGGCTACATCCACATCCGTATAATCAAGGAATACCTTCGAAAATTCATCAACAATTGCTCTGGTGATCACGATCTCGTCGAGTTCCATTCTTTTGCCTCAGTGTACACTCATAATTAAGACCGTGATAGACTGCATTTATATTAAAACCTATTGGAAGATCACGCTTTCCTGACGCTCACCCAGAAAACACTCCCCTTTCCCCCAGGATTGTCTTCCACACCGAACTCCCCTTCATGAAGGTCCATGATCCTCTTTACGATCGCAAGACCCAGACCCGTCCCCTTGACATTCGTCTTGCCCACACGCATGAAGCGCTCGAATATTTGTGATCTATCCTCAGCAGCTATCCCCTCCCCCTGATCGATTACCTTGACCGTCCATTCATCGGCTGAATCCACAATATCAATACTGATCATGCTTTTTTCAGGACTGTACTTAATAGCATTGGAAATAAGATTGACAAAAACCTCCTCGATCAACGGGTTCACCATCGTCTGAGCTTCTCCTTCCGTAACCAGATCCACCTTCATTTGCTTTTCAGTGATCTGATCACTGAAGCTGTTTATCACATCATCGATGATGGAATACAGATCCATCCGCTGAAATTGGATATGGTCTATGGACTCCAACTTCGCAAAGCGGGCAGCGTTCTCGATCAGACTTATCATCTTAAGGTTGTTGCGTTTGATCGTTTTAAGCATATTGAGCTGGCCCTCATCTGTCACCTTTTTCAGCAGGACTTCAGTAAACCCTTTCACTAGACCCACCGTGTTTAGCATATCGTGACGCATGACATCGATGAACAGGTCCTTCAGTTCGTTCGAATGCTCCAGCTCCTTTATGGCATATCGCTCTTTTGTTACATCCTCACCAGAACTGAGCACTCCTGTAATGTTGCCCTGCTCGTCAGTGAGAATACGATTGCTCCAGGAGATCAATCTCTTGTCCCCGTCCCTGGTGACTATCTGGTTCTCACAAGATTCATAGTCCTGTCCATTGCCGGATATTAGATCATCGAATATATCCCTTACCTGCTGTTGTTCATATTCTGGCACTGCGACTTCGAACCAGTTCTTTCCAACGATCTCATCCTCACTACGACCAAGGATCTCACACCCTCTCCTGTTGATCAGGCTCACCTTCTGATCCAGATCAATTGCAACCACTATCACCCCAGCAATGTCAAGGTACCTCTGCGCCTGATCTCTCTCTGCGACAAGGCTGTCAGATAGATGTTTGACACTTATAAGGGAGCGCACCCTGGTCTTAAGTTCAAGTTGATCCACGGGCTTTGACAGGAAATCATTCGCACCTGCTTCGATACTGCGTATCTGATCATTCTTTTCAAAGAGGGCAGTGGCCATTATCACCGGAATGAATTGGGTCTTAACATCATTCTTGATGATCTTGCAGACATCATAACCGCTCATGCCAGGCATCATGATGTCCAGAATGACCAGATCAACATCCTTTGTTCTTATCTTCTCAAGAGCCTCTTCGCCGGAGAATGCGCCTATAGTATCATAATCAAGTGAAAGGTAGGCCTCCATCAGGCTTACATTGTACGGTTCATCATCAACGATCAGTATTTTCGGACGAGACACTGTATCCATGAATAACACCTTGTGAACATTGGAACAATATATATGAATATTATAGTAAATTAACCTGCAACGGTTTCCTTGAAACTGTGCACATCGAGAGGTTTGGAAATATAAACAGTACAATCGACATCAAGGAACTTCTCCTCATTGCCTCTCGGGGAATGTGCTGTTAGGGCGATCACCGGAATATCCTTCATCTGCAGATCGTCCTTTATTATACATTAATACTATTTGATGCAATTTATAGCTTCCGATGAGTGTACAAACGGAGTGAAACATTGATATAGAGGACAATATCAGTCATGCTGTTGGTCACACTGCATACAACATAATAAATAAATTATAGCCCGTGCCGATAATATCATATACATGCAATATGATTATCTGCCATTCTTTAATAGTCATACTTTTATCAAGGTGATCATATGGGCAAAACAATTGCAGAGAAGATAATAGGAGAACATGCCGGCAAGGACGTATCCGCCGGCGATATCGTTATTGCGAAAGTGGACGTGACCGCGGTCCAGGACGGTACCGGACCCCTGGCAGTCCAGCAGCTCCGGAAGATCGACCTGGTGCAGGCGAACGATCCGGAGCGTACGGTGCTTTTCATCGACCATGCCGCGCCAAGTCCCAACAAGGACCTCTCCAACGCACACAACATACTGCGCAGATTCTCGAAGGAGACGGGCGTGAACCTGTCCGAGGTCGGGGAAGGTGTATGCCATCAGCGGCTTGTGGAGACCCATGTCAATCCCGGGGACATACTGATCGGGGCTGACTCCCACACCTGCACCTCCGGTGCACTGGGTGCCTTTGCGACCGGAATGGGGTCCACTGACGTGGCCATCGGTATCGCACTGGGTAAGACCTGGCTGAGGGTGCCGGAGACGTTCAAGATCAATGTTACCGGACGCTTCAACAAAGGAGTGTATGCCAAGGATCTGATCCTCCACATCATAGGGATGATCACGGCTGACGGTGCTACCTACAAGGCCCTGGAATTCACAGGCGAGACGATCAGGAACATGACCATGTCCGAGCGGTTCACACTATCCAACATGGCAGTGGAAGCCGGTGCCAAGACCGGCCTGATCGAGTCCGACGATGTTACACGGGCATACCTTGAGGCACAGGGACGCGGGGACAAGTTCAGGAAGATAGCAGCCGATGAGGATGCGGTATATGAGAAGGTGATCGACATCGACGCCTCGACTATCGAACCGGTGATCTCCGCACCCCATACTGTAGATAATACAAAGACCGTGACCGAACTGGCCGGTATGAACGTTGACCAGGTGTTCATAGGAACATGCACCAACGGACGTATCGACGACCTGAAGATAGCAGCAGATATACTGAAAGGAAAACAGCGCGATCCGGACACCCGTCTTATCGTAACCCCCGCATCCAAGACCGTGTATCTCGAAGCCCTTGCGGCAGGATACATCGATACATTCGTCAGGGCCGGTGCCGCGGTGATGGCACCGGGATGTGGCGCATGTGTGGGTGTGCATCAGGGAATCCTGGCCGATGGTGAGGTCTGCCTGGCCACACAGAACAGGAACTTCAAGGGACGTATGGGGAATACTGAAGGGTTCATCTACCTCTCATCACCTGCAACGGCAGCAGCGTCTGTTATTGCAGGAAAGGTTGTGGACCCCAGGGAGGTGCTCTAAATGGAATCAATACTCAATGGAAATTCATGGAAGTTCGGCGATGATATCAGCACCGACCTGATCGCGCCTGGTCGCCTGTTCCACCTGCGTACGAACCTGCCCGAACTTGCCAAGCATGTGCTTGAGGACGCGGACCCCGGGTTCCCATCCAAAGTACAGAAAGGCGATTTTGTGGTCGGTGGCAGGAACTTCGGTCTGGGGTCCAGCCGGGAACATGCGCCCACCATCATCAAGCTGGCAGGGGTCAATGCGGTACTGGCAAAGTCCTTTGCACGCATCTTCTACCGCAATGCCATCAATGTTGGTCTTCCGGCCCTGATCTGTGACACCGACCAGATCGATGAAGGTGACGAACTGGAGGTCGACCTGGCCAACGGGGTCATCAAGGATCTGACAAAAGGCATCGAGATCACATTCTCACCCCTTCCTGATGTGATGATCAAGATCCTACAGGATGGTGGACTGGCAGCACATATCGAGAAACACGGCGATTTCAAACTTGAATGATGGACAGTAAGGGGCAGGCATGCCCCATTCACAACTATTTATCATATCCTGCCCACAACAAGGGTAAGCTTTAAGATTTTAGCAACCCCATAGTTAATTGTCAAATAAATGGAGTTGGTACCATGGTCAGGTCTGCTCAGAAAGTAGCGCTGAAGAAGAACAGGGAACATGTCATAGAAACCGATGCTGCGACCGCGAATGTGGTCATACTCAAGCCAATTGGTTATCCCCTGACCGGTGTGCTCGATGAGTTCCCGCAGGTAGAGGATACAGGTGTGTTCGAGTGTTATGCCCGACAGCAGTGGAACGGCTATCTTGCGCGCATGGGAGATTACCTGTTCGACCATCGGATGTACCCCGATTTTGCATATCGCATCATAGACGTCGAGCCGGCAGAGTCCATCATTGGTCAGACAACGTCATTTGTCGTGGCCGACGATACCAGGCACGGGCCAACCGTCGAGTTCACCAGCACGGTCACCTTTGAGGATGTGATCGGGCAGCAGATGGCGCGTCGCAAATGTAAACTGATCGAGCGCTATCTGATAGAACCAGAGACGTTCGGTCAATGGGCACCGACCAACGTGTTGTTCTTTGGACCGACCGGTACCGGCAAGACCATGCTCGCCAAAGCACTGGCCAATAAGACCAGTGTACCTATACTGCCCATCAAGGCAACGGAACTCATAGGAGAATTCGTCGGAGAGGGAGCACGGCAGATCCACCAGCTATATGAACGTGCCCAGGAAATGGCACCCTGCATTATATTCATCGATGAACTGGACGCGATCGCACTGGATCGAAGGTTCCAGGAACTGCGAGGAGACGTGGCTGAGATCGTCAATGCCCTGCTGACCGAGATGGACGGCATCGTTGAACACAAGGGTATCTGCACAATTGGTGCCACCAACCTACCCGACACCCTGGACCCCGCAGTCAGGAGCCGATTCGAGGAAGAGATCGGGTTTACCCTTCCCGATGAGACGGAACGTGCTGCGATCATCGGATCGAACCTGCAGACATTTCCTATTCCAGCAAAGGATGTTGACACTGACAGGCTTGCACGAATGACCGATGGCCTTTCAGGTAGGGATATAGTGGAAAAGATTTTGAAGACAGCACTGCACCAGGCCATCATGGATGAAAAAGATGAGGTTACCGAACATTACCTTTACGACTCCGTAGCACGACTGAAGAGAACGAAGGAACCTGTTTCTGTGAGCAGAATGTATATATGAGCAGATGCCTTAAGGAAATCACAGAGAGTCGCCCTGACGAACAGATGAGAGTGACATTATGAGTGATATCAATGAAACAGACCGGTTCAGATGTATAGTCGTGAACGTTATCGATAGCCTGAAATGGAAGGGTGTAACGGTAGAAGAAGAAGGGTCGGGAGGCAGGGTCTATTTTGGAAGGACAAAGCCTGAACATAATATCAGTATAGGGGATAAACTATTCATAGGTGTCAAAGAACTTGACTATGGTGTGGAGGAGATGAAGGTGGAAGTGAGCCTCTATGATGCTGACGATAAACGCCTGGACTGGACATTTATCTGATATGATCACTCGTTGACCAGTCGATCTCATATTCGTGCATCACGCCATTCTCATCCTCGCATGCTATTCTGCGACGGGGGTGTTTCATGATAACATCGACACATTGATTATCAAATATGTTGATCGGACCGTTCCACTCACGTTTAATGGCATCTACGTCAAATAATTCTGTGACATTGATCACACCATCATCGCAGGAATATTTTGTCCCTGATGGTAGCCGCTCCGGTACAAGCTCATAACGCGGTTCTGTGCTCATCTCATACCATTTCCTGTTGAGCACCACATACCAACGATCTGCTGATACCACCTGCTCATACAGCGCCTCGATAACATAATGTATGTTAATGGAGAGCTTCTTCTCTTTTGGCATATTTCTTGGACTGAGTTCCTTCTTGCGGTTTGAATCAAAACCAAAGGTTTCCGGATATCTGAATGCATGACTCAGGTTGAGTTTCTCTGCTATGACCTTGCTGAGGTCATGCTCTACCAGAGAAGGGTCGGCAATGTTGAGCGCAATGGCCTGATCTATATGATTCAGTGGAATATCGTTATCTTCTTTTGCAAGACGTAGGGCCGTATTGCACACTTTAGGAGTGACCCTGTCGATACCTTTGGAGATCTGTTTCCCTTTGTCCTTGAGTGCTGCCGTTCGTGCAATGGCCTCGTTGAACTCATCGATGTGATAGGGATCGATGACGTGCTTTTCTTTCAGCCTATTAGAATCGCTAAACCTGTCATGACGCATGATTGCCATCACCATATATACAATATAACTCCCCTGTCTTAAACTGTTATCGGTGAGCAAGGTGAGGGAACTGCTAGCACCAGATATCAATTAGTATCAGGGAGTTCAATGAGTATCGAAAGGCATTCCTGCAGACAGCAGGATATTATTTATTCCGATGGGGAATATCCAGTACCATCAGGTCCTCTGCGATAGTGACATTATCGAATATCTCCTTTGCCTCTTTGAGCAGAGGAGTCGAGTCCTCACTATATCTGGAACTGATATGGGTTAGTATCAGGCGCTGCACTCCGGCATCTTTCGCCACAGATGCAGCCTCTCTGGCCGTCGAATGCATGGACTCCACGGCCCATTCGGCCTTTTCAGAAGACAGTGTACCGTCATGGATCAACAGGTCTGCATCCCTGCTTGCATCCAGTATGGCATCACAGGGCCTACTGTCACCGGTGTAAACGATCTTCCTGCCCGGCCTGGGCGCACCCACCACATCCTCCGAACGTACTACAGTTCCATCGATCTCCACCCCTCCTCCTCGCTGCAGTTCTGAGAACAGGGGGCCCACGGGCACTCCAAGTTCGACCGCCTTGTTCCTGTCAAACCGCCCGGGACGCTCATCCTCTACCAGCACATAGCCAATACTTGGGACACTGTGCATGGTCTCGATGGCTTGGACAGAATATCCCTCGCAGGTTACAACATCCCCTGGCTCGAGCTGGACTGCCTGGACCTCAAATCTCAGTTTATAGTATCCCAGAGCTACCAGGAGCTTGGCGAATTCCTTTACCCAATGCGGACCATAGATCGTGAGGGGGTTGGTGCGACCGTGAAAGGACATCGTCTGAATAAGCCCAGGGATCCCCAGAATATGATCGCCATGAAAATGAGTGAGATATATAGAGGATAACGCCATCATACCCGTCTTTGCACGCATCATCTGCTGCTGGGTACCCTCCCCACAGTCGAACAGAATGAGTTCACCTTTCCGGTTGACCAGTATTGCGGACGGGTTCCTGCTGGTGGTGGGCAGTGATCCACCGGTTCCAAGAAATGTTATGCGAAGCATGTAATACCATTACGTTATAGGGTTATTTATGGATTGTCCAATATTGTACCGGACTGAAGCTCACTCGAAAAGTTCATATACAATCCTATTAGTAAAGGACTCTCCATAGATAATAGTATCATGATGGCCCAGCGTGGTCATTCAACTAATATTGATCAGAGGTTAATATCATGAAATATCAGGGAAAATCAAGAAGAAGATTGACAGGAGCAAAAAGAAAGACATCACACAGCAAGAGGAAATATGAGCTTGGCCGTGAAGCTGCTGAGACACATATCAATGAGACAAAGAGGAAAAACGTTGCGACCACCGGTGGCAACAGAAAGGTCAGGTTGATGCAGTGCAATGTTGTGAACGTGACCGACCCATCCAACGGGAACATAACAGTGACCTCTATTGATAACGTGGTCGACAATGCGGCAAATGAGCACTACGTACGACGTAATATCATCACCAAGGGCTCGATCATAACAACAGGCCTTGGAGATGCAAAAGTTACCAGTCGCCCAGGCCAGGATGGCGTAGTCAACGCAATGCTGATCAAATGATCTTTCGATCCGTTTAAACCCACCAATAATGGATAAACAGACACGTGATATACTGGAGATCCTGGAAGAGGATGCAAGAGTGAGTCATGCAGAGATAGCCACTCTTGCAGGCATGTCCGAAGAGGACGTCACCAAGACGATCCGACAACTTGAGAAAGCGAAGGTCATACGCCGGTACAGGACAGTTATCGATTGGGAACTTGCAGGTGAGGAGTACATTTATGCGATAATAGAACTTAAAGTGAGACTGGAGCGTAAAGAAGGCTACCAGGCGATCGCAGAGCGACTCTATAAATTCCCGGAAGTACGTTCGGTCAGGCTACTTTCAGGAGAACATGACATCTCCATAACTGTGCGGGGCAATTCCATGAAGCAGGTTGCGTTCTTCGTAGCAGAGAAGATAGCTACACTGGATCAGGTGTACAGCACAGCAACACATTTTGTACTCAAGACCTATAAAGAGGACGGACTGATACTGGATGAGCCGGAACAGGTAAAACGGCTGCCTGTGACGCCATAAATAGAATCAACAAGAGGGATCCATCCTGAGACAACCATGCAACCCTTCCACATTCATTGCAGGGCATTTGAAGACTGTACCCCCATCAGGCATCAGACGGTTCTTTGATCTGGTCTCAGAGATCGATGACGTTATATCACTGGGTGTGGGCGAACCCGATTACGTGACCCCCTGGCATATCAGGGAAGCATGTATCCATTCCCTTGAGCAGGGAGAGACATCATACACCTCTAATTTTGGTCTCATCGAACTGCGGGAAGAGCTGTCCAGGCTATACACGCAAAAACATGGAGTCTACTACGATCCCGGAACAGAGATACTTGTCACCACCGGTGTGAGTGAAGCTCTGGACCTTGCCATACGCACCATCGTGAACCCCGGGGACGAGGTGATCGTGGCCCAGCCATCGTACGTTGCGTACATCCCAGCCATAATATTTGCAGGCGGGATGCCTGTGTCAGTATCCACGAAGATGGAGAACAATTTTAAACTAACACCACAGGAACTGGAATCTGCCATCACTGACAGGACAAAGGCTGTCATCATCAACTATCCGAACAATCCTACAGGCGCCACCATGGACAGAGAGGATCTCGAGGCGATCGCGGATGTGATCGTAGAGCATGACCTCATCATGATCTCGGACGAGGTATACGAATGCCTCACCTACGAAGGAACACATACATGCTTCTCATCCCTGGACGGCATGCGTGAGCGCACCATACTGCTCAACGGATTCTCAAAAGCGTATGCAATGACAGGGTTCAGGATGGCATACGCCCTGGCACCGTCGGAAATTATCAGCTCCATGATGCTGATACACCAGTACACCATGATGTGTGCCCCCATCACCGCCCAGATAGGTGCCATCGAAGCTCTCAAGAACGGGGAGTCGGAGATGAAAAAAATGGTCCGCGAATACGACCGCCGCAGACACCTCATCGTTAAAGGGCTCAACGACATTGGCCTTAACTGTTTCAACCCGAAGGGTGCATTCTATGCATTTCCCTCAGTCCAGGGCACCGGCCTCTCATCCGATGAGTTTGCAGAACACCTGCTCAACGAAGAGCGAGTGGTGACCATACCAGGCAGCGCCTTCGGTGAGACCGGGGAAGGGTTCTTAAGATGTGCCTATGCCGCTTCGCGGGAGGATATCAAGGAGGCTCTGGAGCGGATGGATCGGTTCTTGGACAGATTTTAATTGACGACAACATCTATTCTTGACGTCAGTATAAATAATGCATATCACTCCATAAGCAACTCTTTATCGAGATTCTCGATCAGCATGGTCATTTTCTCATACCATTTATTGATGTCCTCTTTGATCATCTCTTTCACCTGAACCGGATCGATGCCCACATATTCATAGTAATAGCCACCTGCATCGATGGTCCTTGTCTCACGGTACACCAGCCCGCTGGAGATAAGATTCTGAAGAGAACGGTAAGCAGTACTACGCTCTCGCTTCAGATGTACGCCCAGTGTCTCCGCAGTCATGGAGCCGTTCAACAGTAACGATTTGTATGCCTGTATATCAAGTGTCTTAAGCCCAAGCACACATTGCGCCACATCGCAACAGCATTCTGTCCGCAACATCTCTTGTATTGAATGTGTCATTTTTAACCACTTGTTGAGATCAATAGAATAATAGAACTACAAATACTTTTGCACAGTTTGTGCAAAACCATAATATTCACGTCGTTAATTATATATATAGTTTACCAGAATCCATCAACCCTTGATACCAATAATCCCTGAGAACGAACGTTCAGGCGAACCCCTTGATACCGAGCGTCTGATATACCACCCGGATATGATCCGTGCCAATGAGTGGGTGCTCTCTGAATATGAACCACCACAACGGAAAGTGTGCATCTTTGTCCCCTGTGCAAAACGAAAACCCTACCATACCAGTCCCTCCCACCGGATGTACGACAGGGTTATCTTCGGGATACTGCAACCTGAAGATGTGCATGTGGTGGTCTTTGGGACATGTGGGATCACCCCGCGAGAGCTTGATACCCAGTATCCATTCACAGATTACACATTCATGCTTGGTAAATGCAACGTAGCAAAGATCAAGCGGGATTTCATCAAGATGGAAAGCGAGCGACTCGCACAATATCTGGAAAAGACACGGGACAGGTACGAGCATCGCATCGCATACTGCCTTGGGGATTTCAGGAAGGCCATGGAAAAAGCCCTGGAAATGGTGGACATCGAAGTAGAGGTGGTCCCAAAGGAGGAGACGATGTTAAGGAACATCAAACCGGATAAGCACTTCATCTATGGAAGTCTCAGCCAGCAGGATTACCTGCAGGATCTCTCGGATGCCATCACCAGGAAAATTGGTCTGCCTTCACGTACCGTGGGCGTGCATGAGGAACTGTCCACCAATGATATGGACTGGTACCTGCTGTGAATCGAGAAGTGAGATCAGGAAGATTGGCTTCGCAAAGAAGTGGATTGAAAATTACTTGTGTCCGGGGATACGACTGCTGGATCTCATCCTGTAGAATCCACATGTCACCTCAGGAGATGTTCCAGATGATCATGAGGTTGAAGCTCTATTTATATTATGATAGATACTGATCGCAACCTAGCATATATATATGATGTACGATTAAGAGGTCAAACCGTACCCATAATGACATATATTAATATATATTTTAACATATATCAATACAAACAAAGGGAATCACTAACATGAGTAAAACAGCAGCAATAATAGAAGGTGACGGTGTCGGCCCTGACCTTGTCGAAGCAATGTTAAAAGTGGTGAAGGCCGCTGGTGCCGATGTCAACTTTGTGACATGTGAAGCCGGAGCCGAGTGGTGGGAGGAAAATGGCGGAAACTCCCTGATCCCTGATGAGACCTGGGACATCCTGGACAAAGCAGATGTATGCTTCAAAGGTCCTACCACCACACCTGGAGGCGCTGGTTCACCAAAGAGTGTGGCAGTGTCCATCCGACAGAAGTACAACCTCTATGCGAACGTGCGTCCCACAAAGACATTCCCGAACACAAACCACCCACTGGGAGATGTCGATTTAGTATGTGTCCGTGAGGGAACGGAAGGTATGTATATCGGAGAGGAGGTCAAACTCACGGATGACGTGTACATCGCCATACGAAAGATCACACGTCCTGCCTGCAGGAACATTGCACGATATGCATTTGAGGATGCAAAACGACGAGGGTTTGATACCGTTGTTCCGATCCACAAGAGCAATATATTAAAGCAGACCTGTGGGACATTCCTTGAGGAAGTCGAAAAGGTGGGCCAGGAGTATCCAGACATAGAGATATGGCCATATCATATCGATAACATCGCCCAGCAGCTAATCAAAAATCCGCAGTTGTTCAACAAGAAAGTGCTTCTGTCCACCAACCTGTTCATGGATGTGATCAGCGAAGAATGCTCTGCACTGATCGGCAGCATCGGACTCATCTACTCCGCAAACATAGGGGATGATTTCGCCATGTTTGAACCCGCACACGGTTCTGCTCCAAAGTACGCCGGTCAGGACAAGGTGAACCCTGTGGCCACCATACTTGCAGGTGCATGGATGCTGGATTACCTGGGTGAAGGGGACAAGGCAGCTGCCATATTCAAGGCAACTGAGGACGTGATCTCAGAAGGCAAGACCATTACCTACGACCTGGGTGGTAGCGCAAAACTCAGTGAGATGACCGATGCGATCATTGCAAAACTGTAACTTGAAACATTAAAAG
>JAYEHR010000028.1:0-4661 GCA_034659615.1 Methanobacteriota archaeon
TCTGAACAAAAGGACAATGGAATTGATTAAGGTCGTATATCGACAAGTACATATATGGCATAAGCTTTACTATTTTTAAGAATCATTAAAAATAATGGATACTCATTGTTCACTTCCAATACTTTTACTCTCAGGAGATGGTGATAATAAAGAACGTCTTTGAAAAAATAGGGATATTCATCGAAGATAATCCCATCCCCCTCCTTATACTTTCCGTACTCCTGATCTTTATCGCATTTGAAGGGGCAGCAATGATAACGATGGCCTCTGATACGGATACCTTTGTTGACAAGGACTCAATGCTGTATCAGGACTATGATCACCTTTATCTCGACATGTTCTACACACAATCCATCGTCGTAATGATCGAGGACGGTGATGTCACAAACCCTGAACTTGTGCAGGCGATCGATCGGTTCGAACAACTGATGGTCCCTGTGAATGGTGTCGTCGAGACCAATAGTCTTGCTTCCATCCTGAAGCAGACAAACTATGATGAGAATAGCAAGCGTGTGCTCCCGTCCAATGAGAAGGATATCGAACAGCTTCTCTCCATATATACGCCGAAGTCAGTGGTTCCTGATGATACCCACACTTTTATTTATATTGATGTGGGCGGTGATGTGAGTTATGACAAACTCAGGGAGATCCTTCGTATCGTGGAGGAGTCAGTGATCTTTGCGGAATTCCCTGCAGGCTATAATGTGATCGTTACAGGCGATGCTGATTTCAATATTGAGATGGAAGATGAGATGAATGCCAGCATGTCTCTGTTGATGCTAATTTCCATTGCCCTCATGTTCATTGTACTCTACCTTGTATTCCGGCATGTAAGATGGAGATTGCTCCCGCTTGGTGTCGTTATGTTCGGAGTGATCTACACATTCGGAGCAATGGGTTTTTTGGATATACCAATGACCATGGTCTCAATGTCAGCATTCCCCATTCTCATTGGCCTGGGGATCGATTATGCCATCCAGTTCCACAATCGTATAGAAGAGGAACTTGAGAAAGGCGAATCAGAAGCCGAGGCCGTGATCGAAACTGTTAAACACACTGGTCCTGCTGTTCTCACCGCTCTCCTCATTACTTCAATGGGTTTTGTTTCCCTATTCACGTCCAGTGTTCCCATGATACGGGATTTTGGTAAACTTCTATTGATCGGGGTCGCAATGTGCTTCCTTGCTTCGTTGTTTGTGGGTGTTACCAGCATTTATCTCTTTGACACCCTGGGCAAAAATCCGATCATTAGTAAACTCACATCAAAAAAAAAGGAAGTGAAGAAAGAAGATCCTTCTGACAGGTTTGAAACCTTCCTGAAAAACTCAACCAGATTCACACTAAGACATCCTGTGCCGGTTATACTTCTTGCAGGTTTACTCTGTGTTACCGGTATCTATACGGATTCAATAATACCCATAGAGGCAGATACAAAAACGTTTGTTCCTCTGGACATGGATGCTTTACTCGAATGGGAGCATATGGGTGAGGTGATGGAAGGGGGGACCACTCATGTGGACCTCATCATTAAGGTAGAAGATGCATCGGACCCGGCTGTGATACAATGGATGGATGAGTTTGGTGAACATGAAGTGGAACATCGTGCCAATATTTATGGTACGGAAGGAATGCATACTATCTTACGATCTTACAACAATGGTGTATTACCAACCGACGATACCGAAATTGATACCCTTTATGGTACGATCCCCCAAGCACATAAGAGATGGTATCTGCATGACAATAGCTTTCTCCTGATGCAGCTCGATACAGGCAATGCCTGGGCCGAACTGGGTCTTGAAGGTATGGATGAGCTGGTAACGGTCATAAAAAGAGATATTCTCTGGATGCAGCCACCTCCGGGCGTATCTGTCACTGTCACTGGTGATATCGTTGTAATGACCGCACTGATCGATGCATTGACATCCGGACGTGTGATGATGACCATGACAGGATTGTTCATGGTTTTAGGAGGTCTGCTTCTTATTTATCGTGACTGGCTCAAAGCGCTTGTACCGGTCGCAACCATGTTTGCGGTTATCGGGTGGGCAGGCGGGGTCATGTATTTCACAGGTGTGCCATACACTCCCATGACCGCTACTCTGGGTGCACTCATCCTTGGTGTGGGTTCTGAATACGCTGTTCTCATGATGGAGCGCTACTTTGAAGAGAAAGATAAAGGAGCCACTCCCCATGAGGCAATGGTGATGGCAAGTGGCAAGATCGGAAAAGCCATTATTGCTTCGGGACTGACCACATTGTTTGGTTTCTCTGCCCTGATCGCCTCACCATTTGGTATAAATAGCAATTTTGGTCTTGTCACTGTTATCGATGTTGCACTGGCACTCTTTGCCAGTTTTGTAGTTTTCCCGCCCCTGATAGTCAATCTTGACACCTGGCGTGAAAAAAGGAAGGGAATATCAACCCCGTCCGGACAGGAGGTAATATCCTATGAATAATTTCCTGAAAATATATCCCTCAATTATTGTGATCGGCTTGATCGTGGTTTTATGCATCGCTCCTACTGTCCAGTCCAAGGAACTTATCCCACCGGTTCACGAATTCTCGACCAACTATTACGATGCCTACGGGGAACCAGACCTGTACGCTTCTGTCATTGGTGATGTTGAACTTGAACGTGGTGAAGAACATTTGCTCAACATTGTTCTGTCAAACCGGGGTGTTCTGCATGGTGTGAAATATGATACACACATTGATACTGATGAATGGGAGCATGAACTGTCCTTACAGGAGCTTGAGTATGAAAAGTACAGGACAACTGCTCTTGGTATAAAAGTGGAGCTTGTATCTACATCCGATCTCATAGAAATATACCCCGAAACCAGTCTCCAGACTTTGGATGAACTGGTGCCAGGAGAGCTTCCCGAAACCCCATTCGTGTTTAGGCTCAAGGTCTCTGGATATGCTCCAGCAGGGGAATATGCCCTTCTTCTCCCTCTGGAATACCAGTATCAGAATGAAGTGGAGATGACGGATGGAAGTACGGTCAGATTGGGTCTTCCTGTATTGGATCATACGACCTATTACAGGAGTGCCAACCAGACCCTTGTAATTCCGATCTATATCAAACCCGCTCCCAGATTTGAAATTGTGGATGTGGATGGTGAATTGACTGCAGGTTCCACGTCGGATGTGACTGTAACCTATGCAAACATGGGCGAAATGCCGGCCAATAATGCTGTGGCCAGGCTTGTTGTAATGATACCCCTTTCATCTTCAGGAAGTGAACTATCTCTGGGAACCATGTATCCCGGAGACACGAAGACGGTTTCCTTTGAGATCAGTGCTGAAAGTGATGCAATTCCCAAAGAGTACGCAGTATCCAGCGAGATCAAATACATTGATGAAGAATATGAAACCAGTCTTTCAGATGCATTGCTTGTACAGATGTCTCTTCAAAGGTCTGAAGACACGATTCCCACAGGTACATTGATGATCGCTGGTGTTTTCCTGATATTACTATACATGTTTGGTAAATATACACTAAAACGGTGATGAAACGTTGATAGTTAAGGGAGGTAAATGATGCGAACCTTACAATATCATATAAAACAAATTTCCACTGCATTATTGGTCCTGGCTTTGCTTTTTGTAATGCCGGCCCATGCCGGATTTGAAGCGGTGAACGAAGGTCTGCCGGATCATTTCAGTTTCGATGAGAACTACTATACTGTTTATGGTGGCCCTGACGTCTCAGCCACTGTGATAGGGGACAGCGAGTTTTCACGTGGTGATAGTGTCACCCTGAACATCGACCTGATGAACAAGGGCATGATCTCCGGTTTCCGTTGTGACACGGACGATGATCCTGTTAGTGAGCTGGACCAGAAACTACAGCAGACAGAGATGTCCTATGAGTCCCAGCGTACCACGGCCATTGGTATCGTTGCGGTGTTAACGTCCCTTGACCCGAATGTGAAGGTCAAGTCCGGTCCCCAGGAAGCAGGTACCCTGGCATCAGGTGAGCAGACAGAATCTCCCCTTCGATTTGATATCGATATATCAAAGAATGCGGATGCCGGGGAATATCCATTCGTACTGAACCTGTACTATGGTTACCAGAAGAACGTCCAGGTCAATGGTGACAATGAGACCGATCTGGGTATCACGAACATGGAAGTGGGACTGTGGTACGATGTGGGCACCCAGAACACCACCATTCCTCTGTATGTAGAGGATGAGGCAGAGTTCGCTGTCACGAATGTAAGTGGAGAGCTGACCCCGAATAGCGAGGGGATGCTGTATGTTACCTATACCAATGTGGGCGAGTTGCTTGCTGAGGATGCCATCGTACGTATCAGTGCCGCTGATCCCTTCAGTACCACCGATGACCAGGCATATCTGGGCGAGCTGGCTCCAGGAGAGGATGCAGTTGCCATTTTCAAACTGAAGGTGGATGAACTTGCTGTCCCCAAGCTGTACGGGATCAATAGCGAGATCAAGTATGAGGACACCGACGGACATGATCAGATATCGGATTCAGTGAAGATCACCACCGAGGTACTGCCTGCATCATCATCGTCGTCCGGCAGTGCAGGGTACACCTGGATCGCTGTAGGTATTGTGCTGGTGGCTGTGGTTGGTTTTGTGGTGTACAGGAAGAGGTCTGGTAAAAAGAGGGAAAGCTGAAAGCTTTTCCT
>JAYEHR010000029.1:0-53005 GCA_034659615.1 Methanobacteriota archaeon
ATATACACACACCGGTTGACATGAAGGTGTCCAATGTCAGGGAATACACGACCAAGGGAAGGATCCTGGAAATATGGATCCAGTTATAAGGAACAATGGTGAGACAAATGGATGATATCAAGGATTTCTTCAAGAGAGACCATTTTGCAGAGCATGTGGGTATAGAACTGCTGGAGGTATCGGAGGGCACCGCGACCGCCCGTATGGATGTGGAGGAGTTCCACCTTAACGGACTCAATACCGTGCAGGGTGGTGCCATCTTTACCCTGGCAGACCTTACCTTTGCCGCAGCCTCCAATTCACATGGGACCCTGGCAGTGGCCATCAATGCGAACATCTCCTTTGTCAAGGCCGCCACCTCCGGCACCCTGTATGCCGAGGCAAAGGAAACCTCGATCAATCACAGGATCGGTACCTATACAGTTACCATCACCGATTCTGTAGGGGATACGGTGGCGATCTTTGAGGGAATGGCGTACAGGAAAAAACAGTCCATCCATGAGATCGTTGATTGAAAGGGAACACAACATAGAAAAAACGGAATAAGAAGAAGGGATATCACCTGTCTGGAGTCCCTGAATGCTCAAGTCCCAGCAGATATTCCGCAAGTTCCCTGTGATCATCCAGGATTATATCTGCGGATCGAAGCATGTCTTTATCCACATAGGTCGGCACTGCAACACAGAACATACCCGCACGTTTCGCGGATTCAACCCCCATGGGAGCGTTCTCCACCACCAGGCACTCTTCCTTGTCCACACCCAGCACTTCCGCAGCCCTGAGGAAAGGATCGGGAGCAGGTTTCCCGTGTGTTAGGTCTTCGCCTGTGATCACAACATCAAAGGTGGAGGGGAACAGACGCCGGACAATATCGTGCACGATCACCCTGTCCGCACCCGACACCAGGGCCAGGAGATAATGATGTTTCAGGGTGGGCAGGATCGAGGTCAACTCATCGAACACCTTCATCTCAACGATACGGTCGAACTCCTCCTGGTATCGCTGCAAAAGTCCCTCCAGATCAATGGTTGTGGGATCCACGCCATCCTTTTTTAGTAGCACACAAACGATATCGACCGTTTTTGAACCTTCCAGATCATAGATATCCTGCTTGTTCATCCGTATCCCCATCTGCGAGAACACATGTGCCATGGCCCTGGTATGGTACGACATCGAATCCACAAGGACACCATCCATATCAAATATCAGAGCTCTGAGCATGACATTTCCTCCATTATATCCCCCTGACAAAAGACATTATATAAAAAACAGTGTATGCCAGTGATGCAACTACCGGACGCATACTTATGTTGTCACTTCAAACGTATCTCGTTCTCATGCTTGTGAAGGGCGATCTCGATATTTGCACGCAGATCCTCTTCCTTGAAAGGTTTTGAGATATATCCATAGGGCTGCGTGGCCTTGGCCCTCTCAAGCGTCTCCTCATCGGTATGTGCGGTCAGGTAGATGATAGGGATATCAAACTTCTCGCGAATCGTACCAGCTGCTTCGATGCCATCCATATCGCCTTTCAGCAGGATATCCATCAGTACAAGGTCCGGGTACAGTAGATCCGCCTTTTTGATAGCCTCCTCTCCGGATGTAGCTATGGAAGATACCGAATAGCCATCCTTCTCAAGCGCCTTTTTGATACTCATGGCTACGATGGCCTCGTCCTCAACGACCAGAATGGTAGTATCCTTCATGGTTTTACCTTCATGATCATCCTCACCCAACGGGATGACCATCTTATCATTGCCCAGACGTGTATAAATCAATTGTTGTTATGCCGACATCCAGCGACCTTGATATAACATAGGCCCGTAGAATACTCATAGGTGACACCATGTCCAACAGAGCTACACCACCGAACATCACAGCGAATCCGATCACTTCATGGAACAAAACACCGACCCTTCCTGTTATTGACGATACTGCATACATCCATCCGCAGGCAACCGTGATCGGCGAGGTGAGGATCGGCAGGGATGTGATGGTCTGCCCCCACGCATCCATACGTGCAGATGAGGGGACACCCATCCATGTAGGAGAGCAGAGCAATGTCCAGGATGGAGTGATCCTCCATGGTCTGGAGACCCTGGACTCTGTCGGGAAGGAGATTCCCCCAAACATTATGGAATTCGAGGAGGGGTACTACTCCATATATATAGGAGAACGTGTCTCACTGGCCCATCAGTCCCAGATCCATGGGCCGGCCCTGATAGGGGATGATACATTCGTGGGTATGCAGGCATTCGTATTCAAGGCCAGGGTAGGCAATCAATGCGTACTCGAACCGGGTTCACGGATCATTGGGGTGGATATCTCCCCTGGACGGTACGTGCCCTCAGGTGCTGTTGTCACATCACAGGAAGAAGCGGACATGCTACCGGAGGTCCGTCCAGAATACCCCTACAGGAACACGAACGAAGCAGTGGTGAAGGTGAACATCGAACTCGCCCGGGGATACCTGAAGATGGACCGTGAAACATAACTCACGTCAATTTATTCCACATACGGGTATCCTTTGGATTCCCAGCTGTTGAAACCACCCAGCATATTGTACACATCCATATAACCCTTTTCTACCAGAAGATCCGCTGCAGTAGCACTGTGAAAACCAGTCCTACAGTAAACGAGAAGATGTTTGTCCTTAGGGACCTCGTCAAGCCGGGACTCCAGGTCCGAATACGGGATCAATGTAGCACCCTCTATATGCCCTGCCCTATATTTGCCAGCGTTACGCAAGTCCAGGATGAACACATCTCCATCATCGATCATGGCCTTCGCCTGTTCCACAGGGACGTCATGGACCTCTGGAATATACTGCGGAATGGTGGTGTCGTTATCCGGCAGAACATCATCCACACAACCAGACGCACCCATCAATATGAGTATCAGCGAGAGGAGAACCACTCCCCGATAGAAATGGGTTTTCTGATCCATTATACATCCTTCCTGCAAAAACGATCGCCTTCAAGGGAGAACTGGGAGTACACATAGCACGTCCTGCACAGACAACCCTGATCTTCCACCGACAATGAACTGTTTCCCCGGGCACAGTACATCGTCCCTCCCTCATCAGGACGTGATTCACAGTATTGACATTTGCATCCCTTTGAATGATGATAGGAAGGACATATACCGAAATATCGTCCAAATTCAGTTTTTATACTACACGATCGATCCATATAACTACCCCATACATAATGATCACTTACTTTTTAACTGTTTTGCGTTCTGCGATCACACCCATGTGGTCCTCGTGGAAGGGACTGAGCTTCTGCCTTTTGGAAACCTGGAACCCCACATCATCAACCTCGAGCTTCCTGATCTCCTCCTTGAAGATCTTATCAGGACTGGCAACCGTATCGATGCTGCGGGCCTTGATGGAAAGCAGAAGATAGCCACCCTCTTTTAAGAACCGCCTGGCATTGACGATCGCGATCTCTGCCTGATTGGGTTGTGCGACGTCCTGGAAGATGACATCCACGGGTTCCACGATATGTGCATAGGATGCAGGGTGGGCCGCATCTGCAAGTATCGGTACGATGTTCCCGCGCCGCTCGCTCATCTGCACCAGATCCCGCATGGTGCGGGCTGAGAACTCTACCGCATATACTACTCCGTCGGGCACCATATCCGACACATGGCTCACAGTGGTACCGGATGCCGCACCCAGATACAGGACCCTGGAGTCATGCCTGATAGGGATAGGCATCCGTTTTAGCGCCATTGCGGCCAGTTTACTCCTCTTCGGGTTCCACATGCGATATTCGTTGCCCTCTATCGTTACAAGTTTCTCACCATATACTCCCGCACCGGGATCAAGGTTCTTTGTAGCAAGACCCCTGCGGCCACCTTTTGTGATATTGAATATACCGTCCGATATCTCTTTTTGCGCCATGTGATCGTCTACCTCCTTTCCTTTTGTACCATGTTATCGCCTGCCTCCTTTATGTTTGCCCTTGCCCCTTTTCACCGTGCCCCTGGCAGGAGGATTGGGATGAGCTGCCTCGATGGACGCGATCCTGGTCATGAGGTCGTCCTTCAGGGATGGTTCCACTCTCCCGGAATACAGATCGATACGACTGGCCAGACTGATCTTGGCAGCGACCACGCGTGCGATCTTCCCCCTCTGCCACCAGGGCGCGTTCTTTATCAGGGGATGATTGAAGATGACCCCGTGTTTGGGAGAGGGGGCACGGGAACGAAGATGTTTGAACAACGCCCGGTTGGCACCCATGACCTGCACTGTACTGGACGGCAGGCGGGCCAGCCGTGGGAGACCCCCTGTCATGCTGATCAGACGGGCCCCGATCAACGGACCCGCGATATCGCTCAGGTTGGGAGCCAGTTGCCCCATGCTATCTATTATATAGTCCTCGATCCGATGTCGGTCCTCATACAGAGCGGATATGTTCTGTGCAAAACTTTTGAGCAGGGTCTCATCTGCACCAGACAGCTCCGCACCCATGGATGAGCGGGCTTTCTCGAACAGCGCATCCCTGGCAGAGAGGGTGGAACGGCTCCCGTGGGTTGCAACAAAGTTCGCAAGCTGTTCGGTATTTTTGTCCAATTCCGGAAAATGCAGGCCATACCATTCGGACAGCCGTTCGGACAGCAGGTTCGCAGCCTCGTCGATATCATCCAGTGCACCGATGGCCTGTACGATACGCATGTCCGGCGTATAACTCTCAGCAACCCCATATTTTGCCGCCTGGATGCTCACCTGATGGAGAAGAGCTACGTATTCTTCGTCAGTGCTGACAAAACCATATTCCTGTGCCGCGTCACGCAGTTCATACCCCACAGGCACCATATCGTTCTTTTCCTGCTGGAGCTCACGCAGACGCCCGGCAAGGTGGTCGATATCCTTGCTATCCAGTATCTCACAGTCGACCAGCTGTTCACTATCGTCCAGCTCAAGTGTTCCAAACCATGTAATTATTTTCACATCAATCCTTCCAGATCCTTGCACCGCTATTATTGGCATGTGTCAGGATAACACTGCCACCTGTCGTATCATCCAGCAACCCCTGCACGTCTCTTTGTATGCGTTTGCCCTGAGCCTCTCCCTCCACAAGACCATAAACCGCAGGTCCGAACGAGCTCATCCCCGCACCAGCACAACCCGCATCACGCATGGAACCGATCACGTCACGTACCTCCTCTAACTGGAGCGCAACCTCGCGCTGCTTGAAACCAACCCTTTGCAGGTGGTCAACTGCACGCCCGAAACCATCGATATCGCCCTCTATGATCGCAGGCATCATCTGCATCAGTATGACATGGGATACTTCCTGTACCTCGCGTAGAGGAATAGGGCACTGCTGCTTGAACACGTCCACTTCCCTGGCATCATGGGCACCCTCGCCTTCTGGTAGTGCAAGCACAATACACCAGTCGGGAAGATCGTGCCTGAAGAGAATTGGTGCCGGGTCGGCCCTGCTGGCCGATGATGGAGAGAACGACCCTTTGTCAGCGAACCTGTGCCCGCAGTCCACCAGAAAACCTCCACTCTCGAATGCTGCAATCCCGATACCGGACGTGCCACCCCGTCCCACCGCGATCCCCATCTGCCTGGCGTCCAGACCAAGATCGTACAACTCGTTCGCGCACGCCGCTGTACACAGGGCCGCCTGGGTTCCCGAGCCCAGACCCACATGGGAGGGCATATCCTCCTCCACATGGATCCTGATACCCTTTCCCGAGGGGAGTACAGCCTCTGCAGCCTTCCGTATTCGGTCAGCGAGATGGGAATGACCACTCACTTCAACCACATCCGCCTCTTCAGCAGACACCCTGATATGCGGCCTGTCAAGAGTGATCCCTACGCCACCATCGACCCGACCGAGCTCAGCGTTGAGGTCGATCAATGAAAGATGGAGTCTGGATGGAGAGATGATATTGAGCATACTGTGTAATCAGTTCTACCCGGTATTAAATATTAGTGCCCCTTTTGCCTAACCTGACCTTTAGATGGGTGTACGCTATACTCCTTACGTCTTTTTCAAGGATGAAACGCAGCACTGCAGGCACGAAATCATATAATCTGAAACGCAGTGTGCCGGATGCATGAATGTCACATGCCCGGCCGGAGAATATGGGTGTGAACGAGTACTCCAGCTGATGCCAATTGCTGTTTACGATCCCAACGATCGTGTAGAACAGGCCACATGCGATGCCGGTATCCGCCGGATCGGACAGACCCAGCGTCATCTCGAGCTCGATCCTCTTTGCCTGCAGGTGCACCATCGATTCCCTGAACAACCTGAACAACGGTGTCCTCAGACGGTGGAGTTCTCCAACAACCGTATGTGCGTCCAGGGGTGGGGCCTGTGGGGTGACTGTCCTGGAACCATCAGGGTCTCCTGAAGATCCTTCCAGGGAGTCATCCTTTGTTTTTGTATTGATATGATAGGACAGACCCATCCACGTTATTATCACATCTCGTGAAGATCCTGAGTCGGACCTATTCATATCGAAGGTCAGTTCTATAGCTGCACAGAACAAAGCAACTAAAAAAAGAAATGAAAAAAGAATAAATACATAGATCAGGCTCTCGAGCATATCGTCACTACAACACAACTGGCAAATATATGGCCAGGGTCACTCGACCTCGATCGTATGCTCGTCACCGGGGACAGAAGAGGGATCATTGGTAGAGGATGAGTCACTGACATCTCCTGTCTTGCTACCGTGCTTCCTTTTCATTCGCTCTTTGGCGGACTTGATCTTATCATACACCTCGGGAACGGCCTTGATCAAGCTACCTAGATCACTCTTACCTGATATTGAGAGTAAGCGGACCTCCTCATCTGAGATGACGATGAAAGCCATAGGTTCGATCTTCGCACCTGCACCACCTCCACCACCAAAACCGGATTCGCCCTTATCCTTCTTGCCTTCACCGCCTCCGCTTCCGAAGCCGAAAGACACCTTTGAGACAGGAATGATCGTCTTGCCAGCAGCGATTATTGGTTCACCAAAAACGGTTTTGGTACTTACCAGTCGTTCAAGTTCCGTAGATACTCCTTTCATTACATCTTCCAGACCCACACCTGTAACCTCCATGATAAGCTGTTTTATACATCAGGTTTAGATGTGTATCGGTAAAAAAGATATCCCTCTGATAGAAACCTCAGACTTGCCCCTGTATATCCTCGAAGAAGTTCATCAGCGAAAATTTTACCTTGTCTGGCTCGACATCGATGAACTCATCCCTTTCATCCTCAGGGAATACGTTGAAAACAGAATATTTGCCGAAACGCTGGGGAGAATCGGTCAGGAAACGCCCGTCAAGCAGTATCCTCACACCATGATCGTCCGGCGAGCGCACGACCCGACCCATAGCCTGACGTATCTTGCGAATGGTGGGCACCTGCACCGCAAATTCCCATCCTGCCCCAAACTCGAAGACATGATCATAGGCGGATTCCACCGCATGCAGCCTGTCATTGAGGGCAGGGTATCCGACACCAACGACGATGACCATTCTACCACGCCCGTCGCGGTAATCGACCCCTTCGCTCAGGGTCCCCCACAGGTATGCGAAAAGAACAGCTTTGCCACCGTCCTCACCGATCCTGAAGAAATCCTGCCGAACCTGTTGGGCAGACATCCCTACCTCGTCGAGGAATATAGGGATATCCAGTTTCGCTTCCAATCTCCTGTAGTATCGCTTTGCTTCAAAGGAGCTCTGGAAGAATATAATGACGTTCCCATCGGACATCTCTATGGAATCCTGCAGTACCTGTTCTATTATTTGCATGTTCTGGGGATCATCTCGACTTCTTGAAAAAAGCGGAGGAATGGACACTGCGAGCGTGCGCCGCCGCTCCTGCGGGAAGGAGGTACCGTATGAGATCTCACATGCCTCCCGATCGATTCCCAGGGCCTTCTTGATCATGTCAAAAGGACGCAGTGTGGCGGACATCAATACTGCGGAGTATACCGAATCGAACATGGGTTTGGTGACGTTGTTGGGAATACAACTGGCCAACTCGATCCGGCCATAGACCTCATCGTTCATATCCCTGCGTACATTCAGTATAGGATAATATTTGAGGTTGCTTGATAAGACAAGATATGAAGATAAAAAGTCTGAAACATAGCGAATATGGGACTGATTCAGCACTTTGCTCAATCCTTTTTTATACTGTTCCCGGTACATCTCGTCCAGCTTTGCGCCCGTGTCACTGGCAATGGATAGAAGACGCTGGATCTCCTTCTCGTCCACGAAACCTTCCTCCCGGGCCTGCCGTAGGAAACGTGTACAAAGGATATCCATTCTCTCATAGGGATCACTGATACGCATATCGTACCAGTTCTTGCCCACTCGCCCACGCTCGCCGAACTTGAACCTCGTCTCATATGTCTGCCGCATGACCTCCAGCAGAGTATTGAACAACTTTGGGATCTCCTCTTCATTGAGCATCTCAATGTTCGCTTCCATTTCAGCCATGGCTTTCTCGATCGATCGTTCGGTCACAGTGATGGATGAGTGGGATCGCGCAGCGGATTCGATGTTGTGTGCCTCATCAAAGATCGCAATAACATCCTCTGGTTCCTTGTCCATCCATCGCAGAAGCGTGGAGAAGATGTCCGGATTCAGGACGTGGTGGTAGTTTCCGATCAGGAGGTCCGCATGTTTGATCTCCCGTTTGAGCAATTCGTACCCACACATACCGTGATCGTAGGCAAAATCATTGACCTCTTCAGGAGATCGAACATCATCGAACAACCATCTACGAAACGTCTCACTATCATAGCGCAACACTTCGTAGAGATGAGTACATGAGCGATCACGCAGCTGTCGGGCCTTTCTCTCGAGATTATCAAGCTCCCTGGCAAGCGCGTTACGAAGTTCAATGTGAGCCGGATCCTTTGATTTCTTGTAATCGTCATTGGCAGATCTGATCTCCTGCTTTTTGAGATGCATCTCGCGCTCTACCTCAATGAGATCAAAAGTGTTCTCCCGTTTGACATCACATTCTTCGTAGTCCGCCTCAATGGGACACATCGTCCGCTTGCCTTTGAACACCATGACCTTGATGTCATTGGAACTTCTTATCTCGCGGCCCTCATTTATGAACTGCACCATCTGCTGGTGGACATTGGTCGCAATGATGACGGTCTTGTCGAGCCGTTTGCCTACATCGAGGGCCGGTGCGAGAGCACTTAACGTCTTACCCGTACCACATGCTCCTTCAAAGAGGACCATTTTCCGTGCAAGCAGGGCAGAATGTATACTGTCCATTGCTTCTTTCTGATGGGGATAACAGGCTGCTTTAGGGAAGTATTTCAAGTACCCCTCTCTACTATGACTCATCACACTAACTACGATGTCCCCTTACTTAAACGATTTTGAACATACCTTTTTAGTGGCCGTGTCAAAGCATCACTCTGCCAGTTGGACAACAGCCGTATCTTCGGCTATGATACGCTGAGTGGGCGTATCGAACACTTTGATGTGTATCGTCGAACCGGCCTCGAATCCATAGTTGTTGGACGTGTTAGTGTGTCCGTCCACCGTGACCTTCACCGTAGATGCATCGGTTCCATTGATGCTGTCATCTCCATTTAGTACGAGTTGTTCCCCGGTAGACCATTTATTGTCATCGATTATCGGATTGTTGCTCTTATAAGTGGGGCAGGATCCGGATGGTGTCAGGTCAAAATACTTGACCATAAGCTGGCCCTGCTTATTGGAACCGTATGGAAAAGTACCCACATAACTACTGCCTTGTCCAGTGATCACGATGAACGTCGTGTCTAGCAGCAGGGGATCACCACTCCTGTGTGTCAGCCGTATATAGTTCTCATTATACCTAACATCGTTCGGTACGCCGCCGACGACCCTCTCCATATCTATGACAGATGTTGGTGTTTTTGTGCAGGATCTATCGATACGCTCAAACATGTCACCGCTACAGACCGTACCCACCACCACACCTGCCAGCAGAAATGTCAGGAAGACCAGAAGTATGGTCCCGAATATAGGACTTATTGCATTACGATCCCTGAATATTTTCTTTCTTTGGCTCATTGCTATGGCAAATCTTTCATCCTATATAAAATTTATTTAATTTATTTACAATATATTTTTATATTTGTTTAGAAATAGAATATGTAACCTTACTTGCCCTGATCGGTCAAAATCGCAGTAATCGATAGGTTTTTATCTGAGTTATATAATGGGTATACTGCATATTTGACCTTAATAAAGGAGAGTATATAAATGGTAGCAGTAATTAACGCCGATGAATGTGTAGGATGCGAAACATGTGTAGATGAGTGCCCATCTGGAGCCATCTCAATGAACGATAATAATATTGCAGTCGTCAATGCAGATGAATGTACAGACTGTGGCGCATGTGTGGATGCATGCCCAACAGAAGCAATTACAATGGAATAATTATTATTCCATTCCGTTTTCTTTTTTTAACCCGTAATTCGTTACAGTCAGAGGTTGCGCTATGAAAGGTCCCATAAAAGCAGGCATACTTGGTGCCACAGGTGCAGTCGGACAGAGGTTTGTACAGGCACTGGCCGATCATCCGTGGTTCGAGATCACGTCCCTTGCAGCATCCGAGAGGAGTGCTGGTAAGAAGTATAAAGATGCTGCGAACTGGAGATTGGACGTAGGGCTCTCGGAGGACGTGGCTGAGCAGGAGATCGTGCCTGTGGACCCATCTAAAGTTGATGCCGATATTGTATTCTCAGCACTCCCCGCGACGCATGCACAAAAAGTGGAAGCCGATTTTGCAATGAGGGGTTTTGCAGTGGCGAGTAATGCATCTGCCTACAGGATGGAGAAGGATGTGCCCCTCGTGATCCCCGAGGTCAATGCCGATCACCTTGATCTTATCGAGGTGCAGCAGGACGAACGCGGATGGGACGGATTCATCATCACGAACCCGAACTGCTCGACCATTGTTATGGTGCCAACCCTCAAACCTCTGTTACAGTTTGGCCTGTCCAGTGTCAAAGTGGCAACAATGCAAGCGGTTTCCGGTGCGGGATATGATGGAATATCATCCATGGCCATAATGGACAACGTGGTCCCGTATATCGGGGGGGAAGAAGAGAAGATGGAGACCGAGCCCCTGAAACTTCTTGGTACCTTTGATGGTACCCAGATCGTTGATGCGGACATCCAATTCAGCGCATCCTGCCACAGGGTGCCGGTTATGGATGGACACACCGAGGCCATCTGGGCAACCATGGACGATGATCCGTCTCCCGTAGATGTCAGGCAGGCATTCCTGGACTTCGATCCTGGTCTCGGCGATCTTCCTACCGAACCCGGGAGGACACTGATCGTTCGCGATGAGCCTGACCGGCCCCAGCCACATCTTGATAGGAACATGGGCAACGGCATGAGTATATCAGTCGGACGGATACGGAAAGGCATCCGGTACGTAGCAATGGGACACAATACCATTCGTGGTGCCGCAGGCGCCAGTGTCCTGAATGCAGAACTGCTGCATAAGAAAGGGAAATTATAATTTAGGAGCGATAAATGCAGTTAAGGAACATATTGGTATCCTGTCTACTCGCAGTAGCTATGGTGTTAACCATTACCATAGCTGCAGCATCCATGTTCGAACTTGAGGCAGTATCACTTCAGGAACTACATGAAGACCCAGAGATATATGATAGTACCACTGCCTATCGCAAGATCAGTGTCACAGGAAATATATCGGAACTGACAAAAAACTCAATTATCCTGACTCAGGGCAGTCAGACCCTCCTGATCAAAGGAGTACAACAAAGTATGTTCTCCGGATTTGAAACCGGCGATGATGTGAAGCTCACCGGGGAGTTCAAACACGACCCGATCGATGGCGGATACTTCGTCCCAGAATATGTGATACGCCAACCTTCTGAGAGGGTGGAGAATGCCACTATCCAACAGATCAATGCGAACCCCGCTGATTTCAACGGCAAGTTCCTTACGATCACTGCAGACCTTCAAAGTATTGATGAGTCTGTGAGTCGTTATGTTGTTATCGTAGCCGATAATGAGACAGGACAGAGAATGAAGATCACCTATTATGGTACTACGGACCTTGAACCCGGCACCGTAATAGAGGTCACTGGACTCTACAACGACGGGGTCCTCTACAGCGACAACATGGGCGGATACAGGTCTGACATCTCCCTAACCACACTCGTCCCTGGTTTTAGTGGCCTGAGTGCACTGTTTGCAGTAGCTATTGTTGGGATACTTGTAAGACGTAAACATTCGGAGTAATGATCACAATGTTAGTAGTACTATCTATCGGTGGCTCGATACTGGCAAAGGACCTCGATCCTACCAATTTTGCTGCTTATGCTGAAGCCCTTCGTGAACTTTCAGAAGAACATAGACTTGTAGTGATCACAGGAGGGGGAGTAGCGGCACGAAAATACATCAATGCTGCCCGCAGCATCGGTGCCAATGAGGTCGTTTGTGATTTTATAGGGATAGACGTGACTCGTTTGAACGCCCAATTGTTGATCGCCGCTCTTGGCAATACTGCGTACCCTGAACCGCCCCAAACATACAAGGAAGCAGAGCTGGCAATGGCATCCGGAAAGATCGTGGTAATGGGAGGCGTGATCCCGGGACAGACCACGGATGCTGTCTCTGCCGTCCTTGCCGAGTACCTGAATGCAGACCTCATGGTGATTGCGACATCGGTCGACGGCGTGTACACTGCCGATCCCATGAGCGATCCCAATGCCAAAAAATTCGACGTGATGACTGCAACAGAACTGCTGGACGTTGTTATCTCAACAGAAATGAAAGCTGGTTCTCGCTCACCTGTAGACCCCCTGGCCGCAAAGATCATCGAACGCTGCAACATTGAGACTATTGTAATGGATGGTAAGGACCCTGCCAGTATCACTGATGTTGTGCAGCAAGAGTGTATCAAGACGGAGCCTGTTGCCGGTGTTCGCCTTGGGACGCGTATCATAGGATAATCTCACGGATTATCTATTTCGGGATGAACGAATCCCCTCTCACTTTTCATGAATATTGTATATCTACAGAAGTATTTCCCCTCAATAGACATCGATATATGCATTTTTTTAGGAACATATATTTATATTAGCACTTGCTTATATATTTATACATAAATAATCCTGAACAACGTCTTGTGAGAACATGGTCGGTCTTGGCAACAAACTGAAGGGGCTCAAGTCAAAGATCCTTCGCAAAGGTAGTACCGATGATAATACCGAAGGGTCTCCCTTTGAAGCACAAGCACCTCCTTTTGCAGGAATGCCACCCCAGGGTGGACCTTCCCCCTTTGGAGGAGGAGAAATAGATACACCCAATCCCCTCTCCTCACCGGGGACAGCTCCTTCAGGGCCTCCTGGATTTGGCGCTCCGGCTCCTGCTCAGGAGGAGCCTGAGACCAACCAGATGGGAGAGGCGAACGCAAAGAAGATCAAGGAACTTGACAACAGGCTCTCAAAGATCGACGTGAATATCTCGATGGTCCAACGAGAGAATAAGGACGTGAAAGAAACAGTCGAGAAGATCGATCAGAGTGTGCTTGAACTCCTTTCCCTCTATGAGATCGTTTCGAACCAGGTGAATCCATTCGTAGGTGATGGAGAAAGCGGCCGAGACACCATCGAGCGTTTCGACAAGAACGAAAAGCGCCTCACTGAGATCACTGATGTAATGACAATGATGAAGAACGATCTCGATGCATTCGGCCAACAGCTTGAGACACCCGGAGTTGCAACAGAGACCAAAGATCATATCCGTGAGATCAACACCAAGATAGAAGCGTTTGCAGATGCCATGGTCAGCCTACACGATAACATCGATGCACTTTCATCAAGAGTCGGCGAGATGGAAACGAATGTCGTGGAACTTGCAGAGACAACGAATAACATTTCAAGCCGGGTGGAAGAAATGGAAACGGTAGACCCCACGACCACGAATAAGGAAGTACAGCCAGTAAGGGGGGTGACGCAGGAAGAACCTATCAGAGCAGGCCAATATGAAGAAAGGAATGATGATCATGCCCCAATGTTAGGTCTGTCGTCCATCAAAAAGAATCCTATGAAAGTGATCATCCTGCTAAACTGGATCGAATTTTTGATGGAAAGGGTTGGAAGGAACAACCTCGTGGATGCACTTGATTATTATGTTGACATTGGCTGGATCAGTGAGGAAGTACAATCTGAGATAATGACATATGCCAGAGGTATTGACTATTACGTGGAAAAACCCACATGGAGATTGTTGCCCGAGGACCACACGAAATCGCTCCTCTTCATTGAGAAGCTCTGTGGTCGTAAGATCGATAGGAATATGTTAAGTAGCATCGATAGGGAGATGTCAAAGGTAAAGCACGGACTGGAGGAACTCTATGGGATTTGAGGTCTCCATTGTTTTTGTAATATTCATCATATCGTTATTGTTCCTGGGCACGGCTACGTACACATCGCTGGATACTTCAAAGGATCTTGTAGAAGACGCAACACAGGACCGATATGACATGGAAAATGAAAGGCTTCATATGGATGTGAGCATCGACCAGCTGACCCATAAGGGCAATAAACATTCCTATAACCTCACTGTGAGCATTACGAATAAGGGAAGCCAGATCTTGCATTCGGAGGAGGCTGATGTCTTGGTCGATGGGATCCTGCGATCCCACACCTATGAACCCTCCACTAACATATGGACCCCTGAAGAAACAAAATATCTGTCCATAACAGGACTCTCCGGTCAGGGTACGCATAGGGTCAAAGTGATCACGGATACTGGCGTACCTGCTTATGGCGTATATAGCATATAACCACACCTTGTTCTAATGCCGTTATAATATTATAACACAATTAGTATTATATCCCATGTTTCACATAATGATGATTGCAATGAGAAATAAAGAGAACATGTGTACATTATTTAAAATGGATGACCGTGCAGACACGGCTATAACCCACATGATATTCTTCATAGCCGCTATTATAATAGCTCTTGGTGTGGTGGCAGTCCTGACCGTGAACGTCCAATCGATAACCTCCTCCACATCCGTAAGCAGCAAAGTAATGGCAGAACAGATCAGAACGGATATCACTGTGATCAGTGATCCCGAGATGATACCATATAACAGTAATACAAAACATTACACATTCTATGCCAAGAACACAGGGAAGACAGAACTCGCTCCCGATTATATCAATGTGCTTCTGGATGGGATCTTTGTCTCTCCAAATGACATGACACTGGAACTAACAGACCAGGATGTGATCTGGCGTCCGGGAGACCTGCTGGTGATCAACGTCTCAGTGACCGAACCGTTGGACGCTGGTGATCACCGCATACATGTTGCCGTAGAGAATGGCAAATCAGACACAATGAGCTTTAAGACATGATGAGAGGGATCAAAAAGTGGGCACCACATTACAGTTTAAGATCGAGCGAGATGAGTTACACGATAAACTGGGTGGAGGATTTCCAAAGGGATCCCTGATAGTGATCGAGGGAGGAAGTGGTGGCGGAAAAAGTACCATATGTCAGCGACTCACCTATGGAATGATAGAGAATGAGACCAGTGTTACTTTCATATCCACGCAACTGACAACAAAGGGTTTTATCAATCAGATGTATGCCCTTGACTATCCCATTGCACAGCATCTACTGGCAGGTACACTACTCTATATCCCTGTAATACCATTGATGAAATCGGCAAAATCCAGGATAGATTTCATCGAGCGCCTTATGAGCGCTGAAGAACTGTTTGAGAAGGATGTTATTATTATCGACACAATATCCTCGCTTATAAAATACAGTGCCAATACAGAGAAAAGCCTTGATCTTATATCTTTCTTCAAGAAACTCAATGGCATGGGGAAGGTCATCATACTTACCATTGAAACAAGCCAGCTTAGTGAGGACCTTGCATCCATGTTTCGATCATCCTGCGACATTTATATGACGCTTAAAGCAAAACCACTGGGAGCAGAGGTCAAACGGACGATAATAGTGAACAAGTTCACAGGAGCAAAGGGGCCTGTAGGACAGATGATCGGATTTCGGATCGAGCCTAAGGTCGGGCTGGTCGTTGAGATCGCATCAGTGGGATAAGATCAACCGGAGGGTATATGAATGGATCCTCAATTTCAACAAGCAATACAAAGAAACCCTCATCTGGGAGTGTATGTTAATGAATTCGTCCAGAAGACGGGGGACGAACCTGAGTTTGTGATCAACCTGCCGAAAGATCTCGATGGCGAGAACGTGAATCTGATCCTTGCCGTGGGCGATCCTGTATTTATACACCTATATGGGACCCATGAGATGGGGGAGGCAAAATACTATACCATCGAACCACCACTATCCCCCATTGAACAGAGAAAATATAATGCCATAATGAACAACATTCTTGAGAGGTCTGCGGATGAAGAGGTTCCCCAATCTGAAGCTGAGCTCAAGGAATTAATATCAAAGCTCCTTAACGAGGTAGTGGATATCGGTGCCGGAGGAGACATACCTGAAGAAGATGAAAAGACCAGTATTATCGAAAAACTGATCCCAAAACAAAGAAGCATCCCTGTAACCCAACAAGAATACAACAACATACAGTACCATATTGAGAGGAATGTCGTAGGTTCCGGACCAATAGAACCCATCGTCCGAGACCCCTATCTCGAGGACATACACAGTATTGGCGTAGATAGCGTGTACATCGTTCACAAAAAACTGGGTATGACACAGACGGACCTGACATTCGGGGATGAAGCCGGTCTGGACCAATGGCTCCGGAGCATGAGCGAGAGGATCGGGAGACCGGTGAGCGATGCTAAACCCATTGCTGATGGAGCACTTCCGGATGGGTCACGTATCAATATCATCTACAGTCTTGACGTGAGTAAACGTGGAAGTAGCTTTACAATGCGTAAGTTCAGTGAGGTGCCTGTCAGCATCATCGAGCTGATCAACTGGGGAGCACTCAGTCCTGAGATGGCGGCATACATGTGGATATGTCTTGAGAACGGTATGAGTGTGTTCTTCAGTGGAGAGACTGCCAGCGGAAAGACGACCATGCTGAATGCCTGCCTGCCCTTTGTAAATCCGAAATCGAAGATATTTACTGCAGAGGATACCGCAGAAGTACAACCGTCCCAGCCCGTGTGGCAACAATTGATCACACGTGAGGACGGACCTGTCGACTCCAGAGTCGATACCTTTGCGTTGCTAAAAGCAGCCCTGCGTTCCAGACCAAACTATATCATAGTTGGTGAGATCCGGGGGGTAGAGGGAGCAGTAGCTTTCCAGGGTATGCAGACAGGCCATCCAGTCATGGCTACCTTCCACGCGTCTGCAGTTACAAAGATGATCCAGCGACTCACAGGAGACCCCATCAACGTGCCGGTGACATTTATTGATAACCTCAACATAGCGATGATCCTGTCAGCTGTCTATCGGAAAGGAGCGTTCCTGAGACGGTGCATTTCCATCGATGAGATCGAAGGATATTATGAAGAAGCAGGGGGAGTGGTCACACGAGCCGTATTCCAATGGGATCCGGAAACCGATACACACAAATTCAGAGGCCTGAATAACAGTTTCATTCTTGAGAATAGGATTGCTACCAAACTCGGGTATGAAGACAAGCGTAAAATATATGAGGACCTGTCTCTGCGTGCAAGGATCCTGCAGGAAATGATCGATCGCGATATTAAAGATTATTATGATGTGCTGGAAGTGATCATCAACTTCTACAAGTATGGTGTAGAAGGCCTGCCCTTCGCAGTATGAGGAATGAGAAATGAGCTACCAGATGGCCTTTAAATGTATCGGGATGGAGCCAAAGGATTATGCCAGGAAGTTTGCCATACCGATCATTGCTTTTGGTTTCATTTTCGCGGTGGTCCTTTATACACTGCTACCCACACTTTTTGTGGACAAAACAAGATTAATACCCGCACTGATACCCATCATATGCATCATTTTTGCAGCCTACTATCCTTTGACCATTCTTGCCGGCAAGGCGGCGAACATCGACAACAATATGCACTATTACATCACCCAGATGGGTGCAATATCCACAGCAGAGACCCCGCGCCTGGACATCATCCGCATTGTATCAGAGAACAAGGATTATCTCAATCTTGCTGAAGATACACACAAGATCTACGATCTTGTCACGGTATGGAACATGAGCCTTGCAGAAGCCAGTCGATTTATTTCCAAACGGACTCCTTCAATAATATTTGAGGACTTCCTGGACCGATTTGCTCACGCGCTGCAATCAGGAGAAGAAATAAAGGATTTTTTGACTGCGGAACAGAACGTTGTTATGAACGAGTACGAGTCCATGTACAATAGTGCCCTGTATGGTATTGAGATGATCAAGGAACTGTTTACTTCCCTGATCATGTCCCTGATCTTCATGGCATCGTTCGCCGTCATAATGCCTGTGATCACCGGCATGGATGCCATACTCCTCATGGCCATTGTGATCGTGGTCTTTGTGGTTGTGGATATTATGATCCTTGTTTTAGCAAAGGGGAAAGCTCCGAAGGACCCCATATGGCAGCAGACAAACATAATCACTCCGGCAAAGGTCAAACTGTACCGCTCTGTGCCAATATCCCTGGCAGGATGTGTCATACTTGGCATCATCGTGTACCTTTATGGAGCCATCACGCCACCCATTGCAATAGCGATCTCTCTCACCCCTCTTATATACACAGGTCATATGGCCAAAACGATAGAGAAGGGGATTCGCCGACGTGATGACAATTATCCAGCGTTCATCAGGTCCCTTGGCAGTTCAGCCGGTGCTCGGGGAGGCGTGATCGATGAGGCCTTGAAAGCATTGAGAGCACATGATTTTGGACCACTCACAAATGATGTGAACAATCTTTACAAACAACTGACCACACGTATAGACAAATTCAAGTCATGGAACCACTTTGCTGCAAATACTGGAAGCAACCTGATACAGCGTTTCAGTGTGATGTTCGTGGAAGCAACGAACCTTGGAGGTAAACCTGAGGTCATTGGAGACATCATTGCAGATAACTTTTACCGTATCACAGCTCTACGCAAGAAGAGATACCAATCTGCATCGAGTATGGTGGGAGTGTTGTATGGTCTCACAGGAGGCATAGCATTTACCCTTTACATCTCTGTAGGAGTTGTTGAACTTATGCAGAGTATGTTCTCAACGATGGATATGTCGTCCGGGATGTCCATAGGCATGGTGGTCTATGTAGATATCGGAAGTACTGAAACGATGGGACTGATGGTCGTATTTATCATGATCGCACACTCACTGCTATCCGCAATGCTGATCCGTGTCGTGGACGGCGGACATATGTTCGGTGCAGCTACTGATTTTGTGGCCATGGCGTGGATCGGCGGGATCAGTGCCGTGGTTACAAAGGTGGGTGTCTCATCACTACTTGGCATCGGTTGACATGTATTAATATTGGAAAGGGAATTTACGGATGAAAACTGAAATGATCAGTTCGTGTGCATGATGCGATCCACTAATGCATCCCCCACCTGCCGGGTATTTGCCGAACCCCCGAGATCAGGTGTTGTGATGTTCCGGGAGATCGCGTAGCACACGCTTTCCTCTATAAGAGCCGCATCCTGATGATCCCCCAACCATTCCAGCATCATCTTCACGCTCAGGATAGCAGCGAGGGGGTTTGCTATGCCCTGTCCTGCAATGTCCGGAGCACTGCCATGTACTGGCTCGAAGAAGGCCCTGTTATCACCGATGTTGGCACTGGGCACAATTCCCAGACCACCCACCAGTGCTGCAGCCATGTCACTGAGGATATCCCCAAACAGGTTCGTCGTGACCACCACATCATATTGATGTGGAGAGGAAATGAGACTGTATGCCATGGCGTCCACCAGCATGTCGTCACAGGTTATGTCATAGGAGGCAGCCACATCCCTGCATGCGTCCAGGAATAGCGTATCGGACTTCAATACGTTGGACTTGTGCACTATTGTCAGGTGTCTGTTACGTGTCTCTGCAAGCTCGCATGCGGCTCGTGCGATGCGCTCAGAGCCTTTGCGGGTGATGACACGCCGGGTGTATGCAACATCGTGGTGGATCTCTTCGATCCCTGAATACATCCCTTCGGTATTTTCCCTGACGATCATGATATCGAAGTCACTACGACCGGTCACGCCGGTTATGCCAGGAATAGGCCGTATCGGACGTATGTTCGCATACAGATCGAGCTCCTTGCGGATGGTGAGCAGGACGCTTTTGTAATTCGGGTCAGGGGGCGTGGTGATCGCTCCAAAAAGGATGCAATCACATTCTTTCAATATACTGAGATCCTCATCTGTGATCGCACTCCCCGTTCGCTCCCATTTTCCGTATCCGAGTTCAAGGGGGACCTTCTCTATGGACAGGGACAGGGCATCAAGCACGTCCACTGCTGCAGGGATCACTTCTTTGCCTATACCGTCGCCTTCAACAATTGCCAGTTTCATGATCTCCCACCTGAGTCCTTCCTGCGTATCCTGAAAACAAGATCACGAATCGCCTCTGCGACATCGAACTCCGATGCTCCCCAGTGCACCACGGCACCTTCGATCCCATTAAGAGTGATAGGACCAGAGCGTTCCGCGCGGCAGCATCGAGTGATGAAGGGAGCTGTGGGTCTGACTATCTCGGAGTGCAGAGGGCAGATATTGACCAGCTCGTACTCAAGCTCCGGGAACCGGGATTCGAACAGTGCCTTTGATATCTCACATCCGACAACCAGCGAGCCATGCTCTGTGATAACATCGCTGTCCAGACATTTTCCTTTCAACCCGGAACAGGAACACGGGAAGACGGTCCCATCTCCTTCGAACTGAGAGAGATCTGTTACATTTTCCCTGAAGCGCACACCGAACTCACCAAAGATACCACTTGTCTCAAGCCGCCTGACCACATGGGCTAACCAGGAAGGATGTGGAGGAGCAACGTCAACGATCTCGATCTCAAGGATGCTGGAGGGATCAGGGTCGTGGATAAAGGTCACATGGTGGTCCAATCCTGTGAAGAGAACTGTATTCACTCCGTCCTTGCACAATCTGCTCGCAGTCTCGATCAGCAGGGCACGATCCTTGATGTTCAGCTGTTCGCCGTATTTGACCACCTCTGGGCCGGATGCTATGCATTGCAGGGAACGTACCCGTTGCAGGAAGCCTGTGCCTTCCTTCTCGACATAGAAGACCGAACATTCGATGCCTTCGTCCAGAGGCCGTTCAACGACCATATACTCGCTCAGGAAATAGATGGCGTCATCTTCGGCCTCGTCGGGATGGATGTCGGTAACACCGACATATTTGTATTCGTCAGGGAATAGCATATTCGTGGCAGTATCAGTTATTGTTATTTCTTCTGCTTCTGCTGGGCCCTGCGGTGCTCAACAAGCCCCCCATCTGTGAGGATCTCCAGCAAGAAATCGGGTAGCCGGTTTCCTTCAACAGTAGACCCATTCACCTCGACCTACCCGTTGGCAAGGTCCACTTCGATCATGTCCCCTTCATTGCACGTCACGTCCGCCTCCATCAGAGGCAGGCCAACATTGATAGCATTGCGGAAGAAGATGCGCGCAAAGGTCTTTGCCACCACACAGGCCACACCCGCATGTTTGAGCGCCAGGGGTGCCTGTTCGCGAGATGATCCACAACCGAAGTTGTTGCCTGCAACGATGATGTCACCCTTCTGCACCTTTGTAGAAAAGTCCGGATCGATGCCTTCCATGGCATGATCGGCAAAGACCTGCATGTCCGTTGTCCTCAGATATTTCCCGGGAATGATCACATCCGTATCAACGTCGTCACCGAATATCCATACTCGTCCTTTGATCGTGCTATCCAATGCGTCTCACCTGATGAATAGGTTCTATCCGATGGTATTTGTATGTAGCGCCAAGCCCGAGTCGCGCCTCGGGAGGGCGCGTCCGTCTCGCTAGCGCTCGAGCGGACTAATAACAATCCATAGCTGAAGTCGCGTTTCGGGGTGGTGCGATCCTCGATCAGACCTCGATCAGACCTCGATCAGACCTCGATCACTCCACCATCCAGTACGTCCTGCTCGGATACCTGCACCTCTTTGCTCACATCACCGTAGGTGAGAGTATAGGGGCCCACCGGAGCGGTGTCGAACTGCGTCTCGCCTGTGGCCGGACCTTCTGTGGAATAGGGGACCGTGAACTCAAAGGTTCCATCTGATGTCGTTGACTGCGAATATGTGAACATGCGGCCCTGGGTGGTCAGGATCGTGTTGGATATTGTAACGGCCTCTCCATCGGGCGCAGACCCCTTAATGGTGGCACCCCCGACATACTCGAAGACTTTTACATAGCCGGAATCATCCAGGGGGATGGTGCCACCGAATAACACGTTATACACGTTCTTGTATCCTGCCTCGGCCGTACTGCCGGCCTGGGCGATCGGGGACTCATGTACCATGCGATACTGTTCAAGACCATTGCCATCAAAGATGTGCAGTCTGGCCTCCATTGTATCGTAATACCGCTGACCGGGTACGTTCTGCATGCCCTGGCCGGTCTGGACGGAAACGTAGTATCCTTCGGTATCCAGGGTCCATGCCGCCATGGCATAGAACTTGCCAGTGGCCATCTCCACGTCGGAGACGATATAGCGAGCACCAGCCTTGTCAGGGTCTGGATGAATGGCTTCCAGAACGGACGTGGCCTCGACCTCGGAGGGAGCGGTGAAGAAGGTGGACGCGCCGGGGCGATTGGGTTCATCCGGGGAGTTGCTGCGGCCGCCTATGCCTGACTGGAAAGGATTGGCATTGGGGATGCGATGTCCGATCACTTCGATCCAGTGGCCGTAGTCCCACCAGGACATCACACCATATGCAGTATCAGGGTATTGATAGCTTTCTCCGGAAGCCGGGATGGAATAGCTCTCATAGTAGTCCAATCCGGTATCAGGGGTATTGTAATGCAGCCACTGGGTCGCATCCAACCAATATCCATTGGGGCCACCCACGCCCTGCGACTGCTTCATAGAGAGATCGTAGGCAGGGTAGATCAGCACCAGGATCACAGAAATGACGCTCACCACATGCCACACATTGATATTCTTCAACCCCTCCAGCCGATCTGCAGAGACCCCGGTAATGCCCCATAATTTCACACCCAGTTCACTCCAGCCTGCAAGGTCCATGACCCTGATCCCCAGATAGGCACTGAGAATGGCCACATTGACAGAGTAATAATATGCGAAACGGTTCTGCTGTAGCATGGCCCAGATGATCATGACCGACCAGACAAGCATGAACGTTTTTTCCTGTGTGTTCTTTTTTGTAATTGCCGTATAGGCAAGGAAAATAAGTGCTATGAAGGATACATATCCAGCTGCAGCAAAATTATACCATATAGGCTGCAGGGAGAAGACGCCGCCCATAGATAACAGTGGAGAGGCCTCGGCGATTGTCAGACCGCCACCCGAGCGCATAAAGTAACTGAACACACTGGTGATCAGGGCATATGCCGATGGGGAAACGAGCTTTGCGAAGATGACAGTTGCGATAGACAGGAAGACGGTCAGGCCAGGATAGTAATACCTGTTAAGGCCCTTTTGCCTCATCAGGATCGATATGGCCGTTAGTGCCGGGAATGCCAGTATACCAGCAAACAGGCCTTTTATGTGAAGGGCTTTGGTACCCCCTAGATGTGGTGTCATCAATACCATTAACAGCGCAACGGCAAAGATGATCATACCCCCAACTGCCAGATAATCAGTGTGGCGCCCATGCATGTGATCGATGATATGCTGGACCGTAATATAGACACCAATGATAAGACTGAAGAACAGGGCACCCTTCCACGCCAGTGTGTAAGCCCCCAGTGCGACCCCGGCCAGGATAAAGTAGGGCAGTGATGGTCTCAACGTATCAAATCTGCCATTGCGTAAGTTCTCAAAGGATATCTCATGCTCACGTGCGGTCCTTACCGCCATAATCAGGAACATGGCTGTGACAGTACTGAGGAGAGTCTCTGCAATGTGATGGTCATTGAAGCCTATGAGCGAGCGGGACAGGAACTGCCCCGGAGCGAGTGCGACAAGGATCGCTGCAAGTAATCCCACCCTGCGATCATCGAATACCCACTTGGCAGCGAAATATGTTGGAATGACCACCAATGCACCCAAAAAGCAAGGATAATAGGCACATATGGTATGAGTCAGTTCTTGGCTGGGGTTTCCAAGCCCGATGATCCAGATGAGGGTGGCAAGGAACATGTCAAATAATGGGGCAAATACCTGTTCATTACCAAAAGGGTACAGGGTGTGTGCATCGAACCATAACATGTTCGGAAAATTGTGCAGGATCGATTCCACATTTCGCAGATGGTACCAGGGATCATTTCCTCCAAAACGCACGAAGTTCTCGGAGATGAACACTCCTGCTTTGGGGATGGTCCTGATGTAAAAGGCTGCCATAAAGGAGATCATGACCCCTGCAAAATACGGTATGCTTCCTCGTAGATTGTGTATTATACTGTCTTCTTCAACCATGTGCTCCACTCAGATCGATCGTTATAAGGATAATATGGAACTCAGTTATATTATTATATGATATAAGTATTGTGAGATTCAGAGATTAACAACAGAACATATCAAATATGATATATGTTGTAATGGAGTGAATGACTACTTGTGCGGGATATGTGGAACTGCTGGATTTGTGGACCAGGCATTGCTGGACAGCATGTGCTCGGTGATGGAACACCGGGGACCCGATGACAGTGGTACATTCATTGATGATGGGATCGGACTTGGGCATCGTAGATTAAGTATCATCGACCTGAAAGGAGGTCATCAGCCGATCCACAATGAAGATGAGACTATTCAGGTGGTATATAATGGGGAAGTATACAATTATGAGGATCTGCGCAGTGACCTGAAGGCAAGAGGGCATCGATTTTATACATCCACGGATACGGAAGTGCTGGCCCACCTCTATGAGGAACATGGTGCTGAACTGGTACAGCACCTGCGTGGGATGTTCGCTTTCGCATTGTGGGATTCGAACAGACGGACACTCCTATTGGCACGGGATCGCCTTGGTATAAAGCCACTCTATTATACGGTCATTGATGGAAAGCTCCTGTTCGCTTCGGAGATCAAATCCCTGCTCCAGTACGAAGGAGTGGAACGTGCTGTGAATACCAGTGCACTGCACGATTATCTGACGTTCAGGCACACCCTCTCGGATGAAACGATGTTCACAGGTATCAATAAACTGCTGCCAGGGCATGTGATGACCTACCATCAGGGACAGGTCTCCATTAAACAGTACTGGGATGTACCCCTGGGTTGTGCCGGAACCAGATCTGAAGAGTACTATGTGAAACAACTCCGTCATCTAATGGAGGATTCGGTCAGGATACGCCTGATGAGCGAGGTACCGTTGGGCGTATACCTCTCAGGTGGAATTGATTCAGGTATCATTACAGGACTTATGAGCCAGATGGTGGATGACCCCATCGAAACGTTCTCCGTAGGATTCGGGGAACAGGGAGAGATCGGAGAATTGGGCCAGGCACAGGTAGCTGCCGAGCATTTTGGGACCAACCATCATGAGATCGTGGTGGAGCAGGGTGCCTTCAAGCAGCATCTGAAAGATATCATATGGCATAACGATGAGCCGATCGCCGACCCCTCGGCCCTTGCAATGTTCCTGCTATCCAGAATGGCAAGCCAGCATGTCACTGTGGTGCTCAACGGAGCGGGCGGCGATGAGATATTTGGAGGGTACATCAGTTACAAGGTGGGGCTTGGGAATGAGCAGTATCACAGATGGGTACCCGGTCCCCTGCGACGTGGCGTGGTCCGACCACTGGTGAACAGTCTATCGCCCCATCTTCCAAGCAAGTTCTATGTAGGACTGCAAAGTGCTACACAGGAGGTTAAAGAACACGGATTCCTGTTCGCAAAATCGGTATTCAGTGAGGAAAACAAGGCAGAGCTGTACACGGAGGAACTCAAACAGCAGATCGGGCACGATTCCTTTGAGAAGGCCACCGACATATTGTTCCGAAACAATGGATACTGTGGTGAAAGTACTCGGTCTGAGGGTGGAGGAGGTGCCCTGACCAGATCTCCGTACGATGCCGACTTCCTGGCAAAGATGATGTACGCAGACACAAAGTCCTACCTCGTGGACCACATCCTGCTTGAGACCGACAAGCTCACCATGTCCAGTTCCATAGAGGCCAGGGTCCCCATTATTGACCATGAGGTCGTGGAATTCGCAGCGACCATCCCCCGTCATTTGAAGTTAAAGGGTATGACCGAAAAATATATCCTGAAGAGGGTTGGGCAGGACATCCTTCCTCCCAGCACCCGCAACCGGAAGAAGCAACCCTTCAGGATACCCATCAGTACCTGGTTCAAGGACGAACTGTCCGAGATGGCAGAACAGGCGATGGATGATCCGGTCATTGCGCGGGAAGGATATTTCAGACCGGAGGTTGTGCAGGATATCGTGGGAAGACATAAAAGGTCGGAGCTTCTTTATAATCATCAGATGTATGCAATGCTTGTGTTTGAGATGTGGCATGAAAGGTTTATTGGGAGAACTACCACCCACTAAAATGGGTGGCTTCCTGCTTAAATTTGATAAAAAGATGGGTGCGTTTTCATGAAAATATGCCTTATTGCAGATGCAACATCCGTACATACTCAACGTTGGGCGAATTATTTTGTACAGCAGGGAGAGGACGTGCATTTGATCACGTACGAATATCCCCAGACCGAAATGAACGGTGTTGAAGTCCACGTAATTAGATCATTGACTAATAACCTTTACTTAGCATTCATACCCCGCCATTTGAAAATATTATTGCTGATCAGGAAACTGAAACCTGATATAGTCCATGCACACTTCATTTCCAAGTTTGGATTCCATGCTGCGTTTCTCGGATTCCACCCCCTTGTCATGACCGCATGGGGAGATGATATACTCATAATTCCATATTGGTCGAAATTATTGTGGTATTTTACAAAGATCACCCTTAAAAAAGCAGATATGATATACGCTGTATCTGAAGACATGGCGGGAAAGATCATTTCAAATTTTGGGATCTTTCCGGAGGCTGTCAAAGTGGTGCCCTTCGGCGTGGACACAGAGATGTTTCAACCGGCAACAAAAGAAAAAGTTGATGACACTATACGAGTCCTGTCCAATCGGAGTTTTTTTGACGTTTATAACATCGAAACATTGATACATGCCATTCCTCTGGTAATTGAAAAGAACAAAACGATAAGATTTTTGATCAAGGGCAGTGGACCGCAGGAAGGATCTTTGAAAAAACTTGCTGATGATCTGGATATCTGGGAATATGTGACCTTTGTTGGTTGGACCGAATACAACGAAATGCCAAATTACCTGCATGAATGCGATATTTACGTATCTACTGCTGTGTCTGATGGAACTCCTGTATCGGTGTTGGAAGCGATGGCATGCCAGAAGCCTTGCATTGTGACAGATGTCGGCGGAGTGAAAGAATGGATCGAAGATGGTGTGAGCGGTTGCCTGATACCCACACGCAGCCCCCACATATTAGCAGAAAAAATATTGGAACTGGCAGAAGACCCCATGAAGAGAGAGGAGTTTGGAAAAGAAGCCCATGGTATTATAGACCGACGGGGAGATTGGTATAACATAATGAATGAAGTTAAAGACGATTACAAAAAAATGGTTGATAAATATGAAATGCAGTAGTGCAGCAGTTACTGGAAGTAGTGGATTCATAGGGACCCACCTTATGCAAGAACTCAAAGATCGAAATATAGATGCACTGGGGGTCTCACCTACTACAAATTCAGTTGATGTTACGAAATGGGATGATGTCAAACAGATCGCCCAAAAGGACCTGCTATTTCACCTGGCTGGCATCACCAATATCCCAAGATCCTTTGAAGATCCAAGAGAAGTGTATTTGGCAAACACTTTTGGAACATTGAACATGCTGGAATGGTGTCGCCTCAATGATGTGAAGAAGATCATCTATGTTAGCACATTCGTGTATGGCGTTCCACAATATCTACCCGTCGATGAAAAACATCCCACTGCTCCAAATAACCCTTATTCCCAGAGTAAACTGATGGGAGAGGAATTATGTGAAGCGTATTGTAGAGATTACAACTTAGATGCAACGATCTTACGTTTGTTCAATATTTATGGACCGCTTCAGAAAGGAAATTTCCTGATTCCACAGATATTAGAACAGCTCGACCAGGAGACGATCGTGTTAGGAGATCCTATACCTAAACGGGATTTCATATATATTGATGATGTCATTGATGCATTGATATGTGCATTGGATCGTGAACTTGAAGGTTGCAATATTTTCAACATTGCAAGTGGTAGCAGCAATTCAGTGAAAGACATCTCGGACATACTTGCCGATATTATCTTTGACGAAACCGGAAAAAACGTATCAATAGGATACACTCATAATGTACGCGAGAGTGAGATCACAGACACGATCGCAAACATAGACAAGGCGAAAAGCATTTTAAACTGGCAGCCTAAGACCGATATCAAGACAGGACTGACAAAGACGTTAAGGGCGTATATAAATGAATATCAAAAATAAGAATGTTGTTGTGACCGGTGCGGGGGGTTTCATCGCCAGCCACCTGACCGAAGAATTGGTACGTCGTGGCGCGAATGTGAAAGCACTTGTCCACTATAATTCAAGGAATGACTGGGGATTGCTTGAGCTTGCCCAAAAGGATCTGCTTGATGAAGCAGAGGTCCTTTTTGGAGATGTTACAGACCCTTTTTTTGTAAGAAATGCCACAAAAGATGCTGACATTGTGTTCCACCTGGCAGCTCTCATCGGCATTCCATATTCATATGTTGCACCTGAGAATTATGTCAATGTGAATATCAAGGGCACGTTAAATGTACTTCAGGCAGGTCTTGATAATGGCGTAGAAAAAATAGTTCATACATCGACAAGTGAGACCTACGGAACAGCTGAATATACCCCTATTGATGAGAAGCATCCCCTCAAAGGCCAGTCTCCCTATTCGGCTTCAAAGATCGGAGCTGACAAACTTGCAGAGAGTTATTATCGCTCATTTGACCTTCCGGTTGCGACCATTCGTCCATTTAACACATTTGGACCAAGGCAGTCTGCTCGTGCGATAATCCCTACGATCATATCCCAGGTACTTACAAAAAATGAGATTCATTTAGGATCTCTTTCCCCAATACGGGATTTGACCTTTGTAAATGACACTGTCAATGGATTTATAGAGATAGGGACTTTGGAACGATCCATTGGCGAAGTGATCAATATAGGCACCGGTTCAGGTGTTAGCATAGGGGAACTATTGCAACGGATACTTACGATCACGGAAAAAGAGGATATGAAGGTCGTAGAAGATCAAAAACGGATCCGACCAGACAAAAGTGAAGTGATGGAATTGGTATGTGACAACTCCAAAGCAAAACAACTGCTTAAGTGGTCTCCTGAGTACACGCTTAACGAGGGGCTTGCAGAAACGATCGAGTGGATGCGAGAATATACAAACTTATATAAGACAGGTATGTATGTTATCTAAGAACATGCAAGCAGTTATTCTGGCAGGCGGCAAGGGCAAACGACTGGCACCCTATACCACTGTTTTGCCAAAACCCCTTATGCCTATAGGAGATATGCCGATATTAGAGATCGTGATACTGCAACTCAAAAAGCACGGATTTACAGATATTATTCTGGCTGTAGGGCACCTGGCAGGTCTTATCGAAGCATATTTCGGCGACGGGAGCAAGTGGGGAGTGAAAATAACATATTCCATAGAAGATGAACCCCTGGGAACCGCGGGCCCTCTGGCACTTATTGATGACCTGGAAGAGAATTTCCTGGTGATGAATGGTGATCTTCTTACGAATATTGATTATTCTAACCTTATGAAATTCCATCTTGAAAGTGGTGCACTTTCAACAGTCTCAATGTATAACAAGGATGTGCCAATAAGTCTTGGCGTATTGGAATTGAATGATGATGGCAATATTGTAGATTATATTGAGAAACCTACGTTAAAATATAAAGTTAGTATGGGCATTTATATGTTCAACAAAAATATCCTGGACCATATTGGAAAAGGAAAATATCTGGATTTCCCTGATCTGATCAAAGAGTTGATCCAGGATGGAGAAAATGTCAGTGGATACATGTTTGAAGGCTACTGGATGGATATTGGAAGACATGAGGATTACTCGAAGGTACTCGAGGAATTTGAGAGTATGAAGGACGATCTGCTATAAGATATCCAGATTTTGGAGAATATTATACATGCCCATATACTTTTCCCATTATTTTTGTTCTATACGCACCAAAATGATAGATTTCCCTATCGATTGAGGGGATGGCTATAAATGGACATTGTGGCCTTTTTGCTAGTGATTTTTAATATTGATCTTTGCACTAGTTATTGGATCTCCTCAACATTGAGTGGGTCTATTTGTGTTCTTCACCCAATGTTGAGGATATCCACAAATTTGTAAAATGGTTAAGGAGGCGAACTCATTTGCAGATTATTTATGAACTTGATGTCATCAAATTAGATTGGGAGGCATTATGAGCTAATTTGATATTCTCCAATCGAGATACTGAATGTACTAAAAGGTATAAATCTCTTGAGTCATAAATATAATGATATGATGCTTATAAGTGAAATAGAACATTTCATCCAGGAGGATCTGGGCTACAATGACATCTCCTGTACCCTGGTGCCGGATGTCATCCGCAGTGCGGTTATTTTCGTCAAACAGGACTGTGTGCTTGCGGGAATGGAACCGGCACACCGCATCCTGGAATATTTCAATCTCACGATCCAGACCGATCGCAGTGATGGGGACGAGCTGAATGCAGGCGACACAATCTTTGAAGTGAACGGTAGTGCGGTATCCATCCTCCGCGCCGAGCGGCTGGTACTGAACTTCCTGGCCCATCTCAGTGGCATTGCCACACTGACACACCAGTATGTACAGCAGGTGACACCGTTCTCGAATGCGAGGGTGGCATCGACCCGGAAGACAACTCCCGGAATTCGCAAGTTCGAAAAGCTGGCCGTGATCGCCGGGGGAGGGGATCCGCATCGGTTCAACCTCTCCGATTCGATAATGGTGAAAGATAATCACATCAAGATGATGGGGCTGAAAGAGGCCATCAGATCAGCGAAGTCCCGGGCGAGTTTCACACAAAAGATCGATGTGGAGGTGGAGTCTGCTGACGATGCAGTGGTCGCTGCCGAGATGGGAGCGGATATCATTATGCTTGACAATATGGATCCCGCCCAGGTGATCGACACGGTGGAGCTGTTGAAGCATAAGGGGATGCAAGGTGGTGTTATTATCGAGGTATCCGGAGGGATCGACCTTGGCAACATCCAAGAGTATGCAAAGACCGGAGTGGATGTGATCTCGGTGGGTTCACTGATACATCATTCGGACTGGATCGATGTGAGCCTGGAGATGTCAGATGAGGGATGAATGGCGGCATCACAAGGTTTATATAAATATTCGAACATTGTACTTTGGTAACAGGTCTATACAATAGTTGCGGTAGTTGGATGAACATGAAAGTCAAAAAAATGATCGTATGCCTGCTTCTGATAACAGCCCTGTCCTCAGTTCTATTTGCAGGCTCTGCGTCTGCAAAAGATATTATTTATGAAGGTACAATAAAAGCCGGCCAAGGGTACCAGATAAACAACTATGTCATAGATGTGACCGATGTGTTCCCTTCGAGTGAGTATGCATCCTTTTACGTATATGAAAAGGATACCGAAAAATTCAACAAGGGACTGGATATTAATGATACTTTCACCTTTGAGATTGAAGGCGAAGATGTGGAAGTAACGTTGATCGATACAGTGGATGCCCTCATACCTCGTGCCAATATAGTCATCATAATATCTGATAATGACATTGTCCATACAGATGGGATCGTTGATGGCGGGCATGAGGACGCAACCTTCTCCGGTACGCCGGTACTCGAGATAACCAAGACCGTCAGCCCACAGGAGATCGCGGTCGGTGATACCACCCGGGTCACTGTCAGTGTGACGAACACAGGCGATGACGACGCTACAGATGTCAGGTTCTCGGATCCGATCCCGGAGCGGTTCGTGTTGCAGGAGACGTTTGTCAGCCAGACCGGTGAAATGTCCCTGAATGTGGGTGACTCACAGCAGATATTCATTTACCAATTAAAAGCAACAGAAGCAGGAAGTTTCACACTTGGCCCGACCACGGCAACATTCTCTAACGAGGCGGGGAGCGACTTCCCCCAGGTATCGTCGAATTCCCCGATCTTAACCGTTGAAGAGGAGGATTTGGAAGAAACAAAGAAGGAAGCTGAATTGCAGTTCACAACGTCCCTGGAACCTGCGAATGTTCAACGAAAAGGATCCATCGATGTTACGGTCCACATCAAGAATACAGGTGATGCACCGGCAGAAGGGGTCACAATGGATATAACGATCCCGGATGGACTGGAATTTGAAGAGGGCGACGATGAGATAGAGGTTGTAGCGGGCGTGCCGAAGATGTACTTCTCTTCTTTCGGACTGCAGCAGGAAAAGGAGATCTCTTTTAGGGTGAAGGCCAACAGTGAGGGGACCTATACGATCACAACACGGTATTCATACCAGTATGATAATGCTATTGATGAGGATCTACAGGAAGTCAGCAGCGAGCTGACGACAAACAGTATTCAGGTGGTCAAGGGGCAATACGATTATCTCCTTGAGCAGCCGATATATGTTTATGCCATCCCTCTCGTACTGATCATTGCCATCGGGGGCTGGGTCTTCTATCGTCATAGGCAGTATAGGTTCTGATATACATGACACAATTATTATATATTATATAGCTATAATTTATAGTGCTATATTAAAAATCATCATCACTGGAGGAGTTATTTGCTTAACATACTGATCGTAGGCAATGGGCAGTGCGGGAATCGTATCCTTGATGCCATCAATAAGGAAGCGTTTGGGGGCAAGGGAAAGCTTGCAAAGTTCTACTCCAAGCAGAAATACAAGAGCAGAGTGGAAACTATTGCCATCAACACTGCCGTGAACGATCTCAAGGAACTGAAATATACCAAGGCAAAGGACAGAATGCATATTCCCCACCTGCATGGAGTTGGAGCAAACAGGAACGTAGGTAAGCAGGTATTTGCAGAGAACCATTCACATATCCTGCGCCAGATCGAGGAACGCGGCAACTTCGATGTGGCATTTGTCATTACATCTGCATCCGGAGGGACTGGTTCCTCTTTCACTCCTCCCCTCATCAAGGAGATAAAACAGCGGCATGAATTCCCGGTCTATGCCATCGTGGTGTTGCCTTTCAGGGAGGAAGGTTCCCTGTACCTGCAGAATACTGCTTTCTGTCTCAAGGATATACGCGAAACTGGTGTCGATGGAATCATCCTTGCTGACAACCAGTTCCTGAAACAACTCGGTGGGGACGTAGAATCTGCTTACAATTCCATCAACGACATGATTGCAAAACGCATCCTGTTCCTTCTGGATGCACTGGACAGCGAAATGATGATGGTAACGGATCTCGGTGACTTCAAAACGGTCATGAGTGGAGGAGCGGGGCTTGCCACAATAGGTTATTACCAGGCCGAAAAGGATGAGCCCATCAGGACCACCATTCAGAAAGCCCTGTCTCCGGCAGGCCTCCTCTTCTCGACAGATGTCTATGAAGAGGCCAGCAGATCCATGATCATCATAAGGGGTGACAAGAGTTACCTGAGCATCGATGAGATCTCTGCTGAGGTTGAGAAGCTATCTACATCGGTGGGGCATGTGTTCAAAGGGATCATTGTGCGAAAAGGGGAACGACCACAGGTCCTGTCGGTCCTCACCCTGGAATCGGCATCCGAGCTTGAGAACCTGTACGCTGTTGCAGTGGATGCCATCAATGAAGAACGTGAAAAGAAAGTACGTGTGGTTGAAGATAGGAAGATCGATAAGGCGTTCTCACAGATCGATGGTCTTGAACCTCACTACTAAGACATAACGTCTATCCGCATACTGATCATTTCATACACCAGTTGATGCACAAGCTGTTCCTTTGCTTAGGCGGACAACGTATGGTAGGATAACACTCCCCTGCAGGTATATAGGATGGCGTCAGGGTGAGGGTATGAGCAATGGGGATGCACTGAAACGAGAACTGGGCCTGTTAGAGGTGACGCTCAGTGGTGTGGGGAGCATTCTCGGTGCGGGTATCTATGTTTTGATCGGAAAGGCCGCCGGACTTGCGGGAAATTCTGTATGGATGTCCTTTCTGTTAGCAGCTGTTGCTGCCGCCCTGACAGCCGCAAGTTACATGGAACTCTCTTCCATGTATCCCCGGTCTGCGGCGGAATACGTGTATGTGGAAAAAGCATATGGGCAACGATCAGCGTTCCTTGTGGGCTGGCTGGTGATCGTGGGTTTGGTCATTGCCAGTTCAACGGTGGCCCTCGGTTTTGGAGGTTATTTCTATGCCCTTTTCGGCGTGCCGGTCATACCTGGGGCGATCGCTCTGATCCTGGGCTTTGGCCTCATCCTACTTCTCGGCATAAAACGATCTGCCCAGGTCGCTATTCTCATGACCCTTGTCGAGATCGTGGGTCTCCTTGTGGTCATCTATATCGGAGTGCCCCATCTGGGCTCTGTGGATTATCTTGACCCACCCAACATCTCCGGTGTCTTTGGGGCCGCCACACTGATCTTCTTTGCCTATCTGGGGTTCGAGGACATCGTCAAGCTCTCCCAGGAGACGAAAGAGGCAGAAAAGACTATCCCAAAAGCCCTGGTGCTTGCCATCCTGATATCATCGGTGCTCTACGTCCTGGTTTCCCTATCGGTGGTGAGTGTCCTTAACTATCAGGCGCTGGCTGCATCCCCTGCTCCACTGGCAGATGTCGCCTCTGTGGTACTTGGGGAGGATGCGTCCATGGGCCTGTCCATGATCGCCCTGTTCTCCACTGCGAATACTGTGTTGCTGATGCTGCTTGGGGGTTCAAGGATGATCTATGGTATGGCCGATACCGGAGCTCTGCCAGGGGTGTTCGCGTCGGTCCACAGCCAACGAAGAACACCACACATCGCCATACTGGCGATCACGATCTCAGCAATGGGGTTCACATTTATCGGCAATATCGAAACGGTGGCCAACATGGCAAACTTCACAGTCTTCATTATTTTCTTCATGGTCAACCTCTCGCTGATACGATTGCGCTACACAGAACCCCACACCGCGCGACCGTTCAGGTCCCCCCTCAACATAGGCAACATCCCGGTCCTTGCTCTCTTGGGCGCAATGGTCACCCTCTTCCTGTTCATCCAGCTTGACCTGGAGGTGGTCCTGTATGGTTCCATTCTCCTGGTTGCAGGTCTGGTTCTGTTCCACAATATCCGGGGGTACGGTGAGGGGAAGGGTAACTGATAATTACAGGTAGAATAATTACTGTTCGGTAGAAGTATGGAAGATAATCCCAACATTATTGATATACGAGATCTTGTCAAAGTGTATACCGATGGTCTGGGGGTCAGGGCACTGGACAATCTTGATCTGACCGTCGAACGTGGAGAGTTCCTATCCATCATTGGGCCTTCAGGTTCCGGTAAAAGTACCCTGTTACATATGATAGGGATACTGGACACACCTACCTCAGGGACCGTATTGATCGATGGGCGCAATGTGACATCGATGTCAGATGCTGAGCGTTCCCAGGCCCGCAACGAGATGCTGGGTTTCATCTTCCAACATCATCATCTGCTGCCGGACTTTACGGCACTGGAGAACGTGATGATGCCACTGTTGATCGCAGGTAAGAGTCGAAAGGATGCCAGTAAGACTGCACAGGAACTGTTGGAGGAGGTCGGTCTGAGCGATCGTATGGAGCATAGGCCCAATCAGTTATCCGGGGGACAGAACCAGAGGGTGGCAGTTGCAAGGGCACTGGTAAATGATCCAATGATCGTTATCGGGGATGAGCCGACAGGGAATCTGGATACTCATTCAAGCGACAGGATCTATGAACTGTTACGCAAACTCAATCGTGAACGCAAACAGACATTCATACTTGTGACCCATGATGAGCAGATGGCGGCGAAGACCGATCGTATCGTGCGATTGGTCGATGGAAAGATCGTTGATAGTTGATAGTCGAGGTAGGATAATGGAATACAGCAAAGGTACCATCGGACGTGTATTCATGGTCAGGGTTGACCATGGGGAGGATCTGCTCTCTGAACTTGAAGGGTTAGCAGTGACAGAGAACATCCAATCTGCAGTGTTCATGCTGCTAGGGGCAGTAGGTCGTGCGGACCTTGTCGTGGGTCCCAGGAAGAGATCAGTCCCTCCTGAGCCCATGTGGGCAGGCTGCGATGAGCCTCATGAGGTAATCGGTATAGGAAATATCTTTTCAGACCAGGGACATCCAAAGATACATCTTCATACAGGTGCCGGTAGGGGTGAGGATGTGAAGATCGGTTGCATGCGTGGAGATAGTGAGACCTTCATGGTATTCGAGGTATGTATCATGGAGATCGACGGTATACAGGCTTTCCGCGCATTCGATAGCGAGAAGGGGTTTTCTCCGATCAATTTTGGTCTGTGAAAGTCTTGTCATGAGAATTGGATACAGACTCTGATATCTTGTCCATCCGGCTCAGTTCTCTGAGCCGGGCGGTCATATTTATCCGTTCCCTGTTCCTTGTGAGTATCCGAGCTTCGTGGTCCTGTACAATGTGCTGCAGGGCGACCTTGAGATGATAATATTTTATTGGCCTGCCCCTATCCCTTGTGGTCTTTTCACTTCTCTGCCCGACCCATCCCCTCTCATAGAGTGAACTCATGGCGATACTGACCTCAGATTGTCGTAGTCCCGCCTTCTGTTCTATATCCTGGGATGTTAGCTCATCCCCACTGAGAAGGCAGACGATGGATATGGCCTCTATGCGCGGGACATCTATGGCCTGCAGGAGTTGAATTATCTCCTTTTCATCGATATGATCTATACTGGAATTGATCATCTCTTTATGTAAGACGCCAAGCCATATATAATGTATTAGCATATATAATATGGATAATATCTTTATGCTCACTGGGTCTTCGGGCCTGACATTTTTCATTATGCAGTAATGATATATACAGTCATCACTTATTCTTTCATATACAAATTCAAATGGTGAAAACATGAGCTATATCGCAGACGAATCCAGATACGGAATAGGCACAGTACATGCAAGGGAGATCCTCGATTCAAGGGGTAATCCCACGGTAGAAGTGGATATATATACCGGCTGTGGATCTGGCAGGGCGAGCGTGCCTTCCGGTGCTTCCACGGGTACCAATGAAGTACTGGAATTGAGGGACAAAGAGGATAATCGTTATGGTGGCAAAGGTGTCCTTGATGCAGTGGACAATGTGAACACGACCATTGCCAGCGAGATAATGGGCATGGATGTCAGGGACCAGCGAGGGATCGATGAGCTGATGATCGCTCTGGATGGCACGGAGAATAAGGCGACCTTTGGTGCTAATGCGATCCTGGGTGTATCCATGGCCGTCGCGAAGGCAGCAGCCGACTCACTGAACATGCCCCTGTATCGCTATCTCGGCGGTTCGAATGCATGTACACTGCCGGTACCTACGATGAATGTGCTCAATGGTGGAGAACATGCAGGCAATGACCTGTCCATTCAGGAGTTCATGATCCAGCCCAAGGGCGCAGACACGTTTTCCAATGCCCTTCGCATGGGAAGTGAGACATACCATGCTCTTGGCAAGGTGCTGGAATCAAAGTATGGCGCATCTGCTACCAATGTTGGTTATGAAGGCGGTTACGCACCACCCATTGGGCAGACCAATGATGCCCTGGATGCCCTGGTCAATGCTATCGAAGAGGCAGGTTATTCCGAAGCAGAGATCTCCATCGGTATGGACGCTGCAGCATCGGAGTTCTTTGATGGGGAACAGTATTCCATCGATGGAAAGATGCTCTCCCCGGGTGAACTGACAGACCTTTATGTAGACCTGATCGATACCTATCCGATCATCATGATCGAGGATCCTTTCCAGGAGGAAGCCTTCGAGGACTTTGCCAACCTCACCAGTGAGGCATGGGAGTCGATCATCGTTGGGGACGATCTCTTTGTGACAAATGTGAACAGGCTATCCAAAGGGATCGAGATGGGTGCATGCAATGCCCTTCTGCTCAAGGTTAACCAGATAGGCACTCTTTCCGAGGCATTCGATGCTGCTAATATGGCAATGCGTAGCGGCTACAATGTGGTTGTCAGCCACCGTTCGGCAGAGACCGAGGATCCAATGATCGCAGATATTTCGGTTGCTCTTGGTGCGGATATGATAAAGACCGGAGCACCTGCACGTAGTGAGCGTACTGCCAAGTACAACCAGTTGCTCAGAATAGAGGAAGATCTGGGAGACGTTGCACGGTATATGCAGTTATAATTTGTTCATATTGGCTACATGGGATCCGCTGATGTATGAGTTCCAGATAGCTCGCAGGCACATCGCCTCTAAGCAGAGGCACACGCTCTTCTCGGTATTGTCAGTAGCGCTGGCTATCGGCATGATCGTTGCCCTGATGTCAATGATGTCAGGCTTTACCGAGGAACTCATCCAGATGACCGTGGAGAACTCGGCTCATATCGTCGTTAATCCCCAGGATGATGACAACGGCTACATCCACCTGTACCAGCATGTAGTATCCCAGATAGCTGACACGGAAGGCGTCACCGCAGTATCTCCCCGTCTCTCGGCCCAGACGGCCATAAGTTATAGGGATACCTCTGCGGGTGTCCTGCTCAATGGGGTGGACCCCCCTTTAGAAGATGCGGTCATGCAGGTGGCTGATGATGTGGTAGCAGGTAGTTTCATTGCCCTTTCACGTACCAACCGTGGCATCGTTCTGGGTGACAAGCTGGCAGAGGAGCTCGAGGTGGACGTTGCTGATCGTGTGGATATCGTTTCCCCTGACCAGAACACCATGTCCCTGCATGTTGTCGGCATCATCGATACCGGCACTGGTATGGACGAAACCCTGGCCTATGCCAGATTGGGTACGGTACAGGATTTCTATGACAAGGAGGGTGTTGTAAGTTCCATTGCGGTCAGGACCAATAATCCCTATCAGGCCGATACCATTGCCACCACCATCCAGCAGCAGACAGGACTGGATGCCATGAGCTGGATAAAAGCAAACAGTGAGATACTGGGACTTCTCAATACCCAGACGCTCTTTGTCGGGATATATTATGTCCTGATCTACGCCATGGCAGGTTTCGGGATCGTCAACACGCTGATCACCATTGTCATGGAAAAGAAGAGTGAGATCGGCATGCTCATGGCCATGGGCACGTCCAAACGGAGCATTACACTGATCTTCCTGATCGAATCGACCATCCTCGGCTCCATGGGACTGGTGCTCGGTTGTATCCTCGGATACCTGGTCTCGGTGGGTATCGGGATGTACCAGCTGGAGCTCCCGCCTGATATGTACTTCGGGCTGACCACAATGCCCATGAAGATCGAGCTCATGAACTTCGTGTATGCGGCAGGCTTTGCCTTTGTGCTCAATGTTATTGCAGGGGTCTATCCCGCACGACGGGCTGCAAAGCTCGATCCTGTGGAAGCGATAGAAAGCGTATGAAAATGTGTATGTTCAGAAATCAAAGAGGGAGCTCTGTGTCTTCTCATCATCTGTGGAAGAGGTAGTCTCCTCCCGCACTGGGTTCAGGTCCCTTTTATGTGTCTTCTCAACCCGATCCGGCGAGTGAGTGAAATCGAACAGTCCCTTCTGTTTTGAGTCATGGTCCAGCGTGGCTATGTCCACACCAAACACACCAAGTATTCTTGATACCGGAGGCAGGATCTGCTTCTGTATATAATAGTCCACATCCAGTGTAATGTTGTGTTCGCGCACATATTCCGGGTCCTCGGCACGTTCGACAAAAAGACCCCTGCCGGAGGTAATTACAAAGGGTATTCGTTCCCCTATCGCAGGGCGCATCCCGGTCCTCTTCTCGATGTTCTCGACCACTGTCAGGTGGGGTTGTTTGTTCTTGTAGCTGGAGGGACGTTTGGAGAAGGTCTTGGTCAGTACCAGATCCTCGATGAAATCGGAGTCTTTCTGGACATCGAGGTTGCGTACCCTGTCCACAACAGTTCTGACATGCTCCACCGATCGATCGATATCGCCTTCCTTTAGCACATATTCCAGCACCCTGTTGAGCACTTTGGATGTTAGCTCACACCAGTCACGCCGTACGGTCTCCAGGCCCTTGACCTTGATCTGGTCCTTCCACCCGTCCTTCGTGGGCTCAAACAACCACTGAGCATATCGTTTCTTCGCGACCAGAAGGACACGTTTTGCCGTTGCCTCGAACTCAAGTTCCATTGGGTCGGGCAATGATGCTGTGACGATACCGGCGACCTTCTTGCCCACAAGGGCCGAGTCGTCCAGACTGAATTGCTCAGGTGTGAATTCCTTATCATTCTCGCTACTGCAATGGACGAACACACTATCTGTATCTCCATATACGACAGAGAGCTTGACAAACAGGTCCGTATCCCGGATATGATCGATCTCCTCCTGCAGGTATGCGGCATTGTCCCGTATGATCACCGTGCCGATCCTGTTGCATACGATATCTTCGGTCCGTGAGATGTTCGCCCGCCCAATACTTGTCACCGAGTTAGCCATCTGCAGGCTGTAGAGCCTGGCCCGTGCATAACCGGAATAACCATAGAAACTGTTGAGCAGGATCTTCAGTGCAAGCTGGGTTGCATCCAGCACCCGGTATTCATCCTCACTGGAGGCTTCTTTCATCAGTCTTTTTGTAGCAGTGCGTCTGTCGAGAAGATGTTCAAGGACCGCAGGTACGATACCTTTGAAAAGTTCTGGCTTTACAAAATGTCCTCCTGAAGGGGATGTGATCACATCATCTGGATCATACCCGCTTCCTTCCAGTACGGTAGTGTAGCAGAGATTGTGGGCCATCATAATGGTAGGGTACAGGGACTTGTAGTCCATGACCACCACGTTCTCATGCAGTCCCTTGAGGGGTTCGAGCACAGCCCCTCCTTTGAGGTTTTCGTTCTGCTTGCGGCGTGAGAGGGAGGTCTCATCATCAGGTTTTGTGGACATGACCCTGTCATGCTTGCCGAACTCGGATAACAGGAGTTGCTCGACCATGTTCGTCTGACCACCACTGATCACGTCCTGGAGCAGGGTGCCGCTGACCTTTGCAAGAGCGATGTGCTGGTCAATGAGTTTTAGTTTGAGCAGCAGCTCAAGTGCCAGTTCTGAGTCCCGGCGCGCATAGTCAACGAACTTCCTGATCTTATCCCCGGTATCATTCCAATACTCCTCCATATCTGCAGGCGCTACATCGAGCTTTTCCCTGTCAAGCAACTCCTTTGAGACCATTCGCAGTGTGTATCGTTTGAGACTGAACTGCTGTCGGATAAGGGGCAGCACGTCCACAACGATCCGTCCCGGCATGGAGACCATGGTTCTGGTACCAAGTTTACGATATCCCATAGATCGACCATCCCGTCCCACCGTGGACCGTATCCTGCTTCCTTCTTCGTTGAGGATCTTTACCCGATCGGTGATATAGGGCACGTCGAAATCATTGCTGTTGTAACCTGTGACAACATCAGGGTCATATTCCTGGATAATCTCAAAGAAACGTTCAAGGAGCGCGGTCTCATCATCAAATGGCTCGACATCATCATCCACACCATCAACATGTTTTCCCACAAGCACAATGGTATCCTTCTCCTCATGTGATGGTGCAAAAGAGAGGCTGATCATGATAATGGGCGACGTTTCGGGTGTCGGCATCCCGCCGTCATGGGGTAGACATTCGATATCAAAGGCCAGGTATTTCAACGGGGCATTTGACATTTTCTCGATCTCATGCACCTCGCGGGCAGTGACGGTGGTATCACATCTGATCTGGTTATCCCTGATCCCCTTGTCCACAGGGGTCGCAGAGACCCATCCCATCCCATGCACATCGTTATCGACAAGAAATCTGTTCCTGAACAGGATATCGGTCTCATATACATCCTTGATCCCGGGCAGGAGTGCTACTTCATCCCTGATATCACGCACGTTCCCGGGGTCGAATGTCGTGATCTTGAGCATGGTTGTCTTTGTTCGCTGGAACCCAATGGGCTCGAACCGTTCCACGATCTCGATCGACTTCACCTGCTCGAATTGCTCCTTGATCATCTGCGAGAGCGAATCCAGGTCTCCCACTGCGTTCAGGTAGAAATAGGGCTCGAACCCCGGAACAAAGCAGCAGACGCTCTTCCCGTCCTTCCCCTTGCCAAAAAGGCGGATGACAGGCTCATCACCATTTCTAAAATAGTCAGCATCCAGTATCTGGAAGTCCATTGAGCTTTTCATGGGGCAGTCCAACATGGGTTTTATCACCATCAGCAGTCTGATCAGTTATCGGAGATCAAATCGCGTACAGTGATGGTTCCTATAAGATGCAGATTATATATAGATATTGAGGTATATTGGATAGGGATAACAATGACCACAGTAGGAGTAATTACACGTGGAAAATACGGGCAACGTTTGATCGACACCGTCCTTGCCCTGTCAGATATGAGGGTTGTGACTGCACAACTACCACAGCACTTGCCCGAGTTCATTGATGATCCGGCCGGGTTCATCAGTAGTTTGGACCTCGATCCTGCAGTGTTCAAGGCAGACTTCATCATCACCTACTCCCTGCATCCGGATATCACTCCTCAGATCGCACGGATGGCCGGGGAAGCGGGAGTCAAGGCACTGATCGTACCCAATGGAAAAGCTCGTGTTCCTATGACCGAGCTTGAGCAGATATCAGAGGAGTATGGTATTCACATCGAAGTTGATGACCTCTGCTGCAAGACGCGCGCCCATCCATCCATCTCTGATCTGAATGCCATCTTCGGAACCCCTATCCTGAGCGTGACCACATCGGACAGCAAGATCATTGATGTAAAAGTGCTCCGTGGAGCGCCCTGTGGCAGCACCTGGAGCATGGCAGAGAAGATCATAGGTACGCCGACCAGGGAAGCACCGGCACGGGCCGGACTTTTGATACAGCAGTACCCCTGCCGGGCGGTGAGGGGTGGTAAGGGAGGCATCCATGAATCGGCCCAGCTCCATCGGCAGGCAATGGAAGCTGCACTTAAACGTGAGGCTGCGTCCCGGAATGATTGAATGGGGAGGGGGTTGTGAATGAACAATAAGGAGGTCTCATCCCGATTGGGACGCATGGCACAGATGCTGGAATTTGCGGATGAGAACACCTTCAAGATCAAGGCCTACCAGAGGGCAGCTCGTAACATACAGGCTCTTCAGGACGATATCAACATTATCAATGAAACGGGGGAAATAGACAACATTCCTGGGGTCGGCAAGGCCATTGGGGGCAAGATCGAGGAGATGCTGGCCACTGGCACGTTCGAGGCCTATGAACGCCTTGCCAGGGAGACACCAGTGGATCTCGAAGGCCTCCTAGGTATCATGGGGATCGGGCCCAAGACGATCAGGATGTTCTACCGGCACCTTGGTATCACGAACGTGGACAAGCTCAGGCAGGCGGCAGAGGACCATCGGATACGCCGCCTGCCTCGAATGGGTGTAATACGGGAGGAAAATATCCTCCACGCGATCAAACGTAGCCAGCAGGAGGGGCTGATGGGCAGGACCCCGCTGGGACTGGCCCTGCCGGTGGCGGAGGAGATACGTGATACTTTGCTGGACGATGCAAAGGTCAGGACCGCCAGGATCGTGGGGAGTATACGAAGGCGCAAGGATACCGTTGGTGATATCGACATCATTGCAGCGACGGACGATCCCGACGATGTCATGCGGTCATTCGTAACCATGGAGAAGGTCACCGATGTGCTGGCCGAGGGGACCACCAAGAGTTCGGTCATCTATGACGGCAACCTGCAGGTGGACCTGCGCATCGTCCCGGACGAATCTTTCGGATCCCTGATGCAGCATTTCACAGGTTCGAAAGAGCACAATGTCAGGCTCAGGCAGCTGGCCCTTTCAAAGGGTATGAAACTCAGTGAGTACGGCCTGACGAATATGGCCACCGGCAAACTTTATCCCTGCCGTACAGAGGAGGACGAGTACAGTGGCCTGGGCCTTGAGTTCATACCTCCGGAGCTTAGGGAGGACAGGGGCGAGGTCGAGGCGTCCCAACGGGGCCAGCTCCCGGACCTGGTGACCCTGGCCGATATACGGGGGGACCTGCATGTCCATTCCACATGGAGCGACGGAAGGCACAGCATCGAAGAGATGGCTGCGGCCGCCTATGCCCTGGGGTACGAGTACATTGCTGTTTGTGACCATTCGCCATCCACCGTGGTGGGAGGTGGTCTGTCTGGCAAGCAGGTGCTCCAGAAGCTGGAAGAGATCGACAGGGTCAATGAACAGTATGACGATTTTAGGGTCCTATCCGGGACAGAGTGTGATATCAGGGCCGACGGTTCACTGGACTATGGCAGTGATATCCTCAGTCGGCTGGATATCGTTGTGGTAGGTGTCCACTCCGGGTTTGCCCAGGATGGTCATACGATGACAAAGAGGATCATCTCGGCATTGAACAATCCCTATGTGGATATCCTGGCCCATCCCACAGGTCGGCTCCTTGGCAAACGGCCCGGATATGAGTTGGACATGCATGCGGTCCTGAATGCAGCTCAGGAGAACAACGTCGTTCTGGAGATCAATGCCTCCCCACTCCGTCTTGACCTGAACGATATTCATTCACGATGGGCAAAGGACAAGGGGATCCTCCTCTCAGTAAATACCGACGCACATTCGACAAAGACCCTCAGTTACATGCGATTTGGCATCGATGTCGCACGCAGGGCCTGGCTGGAAGCAGGGGACGTGCTCAATACCTGGCCGCTGGCAAAGCTGTGTGATCGGCTGGATATCTGATCATCTCACTGTTTCTGTCGTTTGATCCTGGCACCCAGGATACATTTTCCACCGGTACGTCCTCCAAGTGGAGTGAATGTGGTCCCCAGGGAGTTCATGCACCGTGCCATCACAGCGGCACCACGTGCCAATCCGTCGTCGATGAATGCCACGTTGTCCTCGATATTGCCTTCCAGGCCAAGTTCGTCCAGATACTTTAATACAAGCTTTGGTTTGTTGCCGCTGATACCGGCCCGCCCGGTGATGCCAATGGTGGTATGCGGGTAGACCAGTCCCTCGTCCTTTGCCACCTTGACAAGCCGATAGATAACAGTTGCCATGACCTCATCGATTACGGCGAACAGTATCTTAAGACCATGTTCACGGTAGATCTCACCTCCGATCTTTGTGAGTTCACCCATGTCGGAACCGTTATCCCCCACGTCACATCCTATGAGAATTACACCGATCTCCCTTGCAGCATTGCAGTCGACCGGGATGCTGCCGAAACGCGTTACATCGCATGGCACCTGTCCGATGACGATGTACTGCTGTATCCTGTTGGCATATTCTCTAATCGTTTTGCCTTTCCTCAACATTGTCAGTTTGCCTGCAGGCTTATCGTCAAAAATATCCAGAGCAGTACCAAGGTTCTCATCGACCTGACGGGTGCCCTTGATCAGGGCATCGGGAATCGCACCCGCATATCCGCAGAAGTTGCCGATCGTATTTGCATAGGGCTCATCGGAATTGATGACCCGGCCGTCCAGGGTGGTACCGAAGTCCATGGACAGACAGGGGTTCCTGAAATCAACATTCACCCACTTGGCTCCTTCCTTGATGCCCGCTGTCGCCAGTTCTCCTTCCATCTCATTGGCAACGATCTCAACACCCGTTGCACCGGTTGGAGGGAGCACACTGGCCACTGCACCGTCAAAGGATACCTTATCAAGTTTACTGTACTTCTGGAACTTCTCGGGAATATTATCAATGGACATTGGTGGTGTCATGTTGCGTGGAGGCACCCCTGCCACCAGGCACCCTTCGGCCAGGGCTTTGATGAACTCGCCCACTTCATCGGGAGAATCGAAACCCGCAACAACACCCGTGGATCGCACTACGAAATGAATGTCGGTATTAATGTCGAGATTTGCATCCTTTATAGCCTTAAGCAGGGTATCTCTGACCATTTCAGATACGGATTCGCGACTGAGTTCCACGCCGTTCAAGGTTTTCCCAAATACCGTCTCATCGGGTAGCGGTGGTCTCACATCCCGTGTCATCGTCACTGTTTTTATGACATGGTACGTCTTACCCTCATCGAGGTTGCTAGCTGTGATAATGCACTTGGTGGTGGTGTTACCCACCTCCACGGATGCTACTATGAAATATGGTTTGGACTTTAGATCCAGCAGTCTTACTGAGGGAGTATTTGCGATCTTCGGTTTGTATGACATGCTATCAACTCTTACATAAATTGCATTAGTTTTCGGACTATCTGTTCTTTTGGTAGTGCTCCGACCATCTGATCCACCAGTTTACCGTTCTTGAACACCAACTGGGCAGGGATGCCTGTTATCTGGAAGTTCATTGCGGTTGAACGGTTCTCGTCGGTGTTCAATTTTCCGAACACGATGGATCCCTGGTATTCACTGGCCAGCTGATCGATGATCGGGGAAAGCCTGCGGCACGGCGCGCACCAGGGTGCCCAGCAGTCCACAACGATAAGGGGGTATTTCAATACGAGGTCCTTGAGGTTGGCATCTGTAACAGTAACGGGGCTGTTCGGAAAACTCTCACGTTCCATATCCCTGCTGAGATCTTTCTTGAGTTGATCCATTTTTTTCTTTCTGATCACTTCCAGTTCGTCCATTGTGACACCTCGTGTTAGACCCGATTATATATTACCAATATCCATAATTAGCATTATGAACTTTATACTATGTGCTGGATAAATAGGATACATTAAAGTATTTATACGTTTGCACGGTTTGGCGCAGATGACACATAACCGTTGTACAACCACTACTCAATCCGTAACTTACTTTCTCATACCCGACCAGAGAGGCAACATCTCTCACCAGACAGACGGCAGGCGAATCCATGACAGAAAAAGACGATACAGGATCAAAGAATCGCACGGTGTTCGATCAGAAGTGTATCACCTGCGGTACATGGATGGAAAGAACAGAAAAGAGGCACAGGGGTGGACTGGTGACAGTGACATATTTCTGCCCGGAATGTGGTATGTCCTATACTGTTGATGAATGATCACCATGAGTTAGTGGACCCTTGAGCACCTTCTGAAAATGGATCCCATTGATCTTGAGGATCTCGTAGCCCACCTATTCTCCATGATGGGATATTCGGCGCGTCGTACGCAGCAGTCCCGGGACGGTGGCGTGGATGTCGAGCTCACGCTGGAACATTTCGGTATCTCACACAGATGGCTCGTACAGGTGAAACGGTATTATGATGCGGTGGGGGTGAAAGAGGTCCGTGAGTATGGCAGTCTGCGATACCGTGACAATGTGGATGGTGTGATCATTGTCACCACTGCTACATTCACGAAGGATGCATGCAGGGAGGCCGCCATCCATAATGTAAAGTTGATCGAGGGGGGCCTGCTCGTTTCGATGCTCGAGCATTATTGTTCGGATATGGGGGCCGGGCAGGCCACCGGGTCCGTGGGGAGAACGTCACAAAGAAAGGAGGATAGTGCAGCAGGCATGATCCTCCGTCACAATGAGGTCATCCTGGCACGGGAGCCGGTGGTACTGGGTGGCGATAAGTTAACAATGGTACTGACGAACCGTCATATTGATTTTGAACGTTCAGGGGGTATGCTCTCCCGGAAGGTTGAGATCGTGCGACGCATAGATGTGAAGGATATCATCGGGATCCACGAAGGGGCACGAGATGTGTTTATTGTGCTGGGTCCCCGTGCGATCAACGTCATGCGCATCCGCCCCAGGAATTGCGGTGAAGTGCGCCGGATGTTCGATCGTATCAGGTCCGATTATATGCGAGGCGAGTCCCTGTTACGGTTCACACGTACTGGCAGTCATATCATCGTTCTGACCAGCCGGCGTCTTGTGGTGCTGAATGTTCAGGATGAGGACAGCAAGGAGATACGGCTCCAGGACATCGTAGGTTCTGAGGTGATAGGGTCCGGCCTATTCAACAAACGGAGACTTGTGGTCATTGAATCAAAGGATGGGATGGTCAGGCACCAGATAGAGGTCGATGATGCCCAGGTCTGGAACAATGCGCTCAAGGAAGGGGTCCGCACGGCCTGACCTCAGAACAGTGTACCATCAGTCATCCCCAAACTGCTGGAAATATCTCTGGTATGCGACCACCTTGGTGATAACAAGGGAAACGATCCCGATGGATAACCCCATCAGGATCACCAGTATGAGATTTCCTTCGTCTGCATATTTGAGCAGGGCGTTGAACAGGAATGCTGTCACCAGGATGCCAGCTCCAAGAATGTATGCAATATGGATCCGATAGAGTTTTTCAATCATAATCTTATGGCAGTTAACATCTAATATCTATTATAGTTTGCTATTACGCTGATCAGGTGTGCGGTTGCCCGCAAAGGCACTTCTCCAGAGTCTGCCGTTCTCATATCTGATCATCCTGATCCTTTCCACGATCATGAGGTCGAAGATGTATTCGATCTCCTCCGGATATAATGCATCTGGGTACATTGGATGCAGGGGTTCAAGGTCCTGCTGTGCCACGTAGAACATTTCCTCCCCAAAATAGACGATGTATTTCAGATCATACTTGAGGAACGTCTGCGCCATGTACTCCTGGGTGAGAGGTGGTCTGGCGAACTCAAGATCCTCAGGGGTAATTGGAATATTTGCTTCGCACATGATGATAACTGTCCTCTTTTGCGGCCGATACTCACTGCTCATCTCCCGCATCAAGGTCGCTGTGTGGGTTCAGATCGCAGCCGGCACAGGGCAGGCACATGGTCCTGAAGGAGTCAGCACGCAGTCCGTTCTCATCCAGTATTGTGCGCAGGATCCGTGTCAGTTTCAGGATCCGCTCTGCTGAGGGCCGCTCGATCACGACCTCGCCTTGTCGCAGTGGATGCATACTTGCAGGTCGGAGTATGGGGACCACTCCAAGGGACACCAGTTCACGAATGCCTTTTTCCACTGAATCATCGGTCTCGCCAAGGCCGATGATGAAGTTCGAGCAGACACGGTTACGACCGAAGATATCAACTGCGTCCTTCAGGGAGTGCAGTATCATGTCCAGGTCCTGCCCAGGGCACGATCGCTGGTAGATCGGTCGGTCCATGGTCTCCACATTGTATTTGATCTCATGGGCACCGGCATCCTTGAGGCGCCTGGTGGAGTCTGGTGTGGGGTATACACAGACCCCGATGGGTACGCCATACCGTTTTGAACGACGGACCACCTCTACAGCCCGGTCAACTTCGATCTCAGGGGTCTCTGCTACTCCGGATGTGATGGAGATGGCCTTCATTGTGCCTGTCTGGTATGCCTTATCGACCAGCTCCAGCACCTCTTCGATGGACTTGATCTTACCGTCAAGTTTGGGTACGGGGCAGAACTTGCAGTCAAAGATGCATTTCTCCGTCATGTTCACATAGGCCTGCTCAGGGCAGTGGATCAGTTCATCCTCTATCTGGCCACGTACCATTTCTTCGCCGCCCTTCATGATCACGATGTCGCCGTCTTCTGCGACGGCCTGCAGACGGGATGTTTCATCCACGGTAAGGCGGACTCTGTGACCGCCGGATCTGAAAAAGAATGCGGACTTCCCCGCACCCGGTCCTGCAGTGGGGATGGTTACCCTGCCCAGCAGGGATGTGTCAATATCGACCCTGCCAATATTGATCAGTTCAGCTTTGGTCTCCGGTTTCATTGTTCATCTTTCTGATCGTGTGTGTTATTATATCTTTCCAGTAGATCATATCTGTACTCCATCAGTATCTTATATTTGAAGTCAATATAGAACTACATGTCTGTTTCAGATCCGGTATCATGGTGGGAGGGAATAGTGTCAGTTTTAATTATGAGGAGCCTGTATGAAGATCGATCCGATATGCAATAAGGAAGTGCCTGAGACCACTCCATATACAGTAGAGCATGGGTGTAAGACATACTATTTCTGTTCAGCGGAATGCATGAATAAGTATGATGAAATGGAGAAAAGCGTCATTCGGCTGAAACACAACCTGGTGGAAAAGAAACGCGTATCTTTCGGGAAGTTGCGAAAGGAGATCATAAAGCCAGGGATATGCACGCTTTGTGGCGCATGCGCTGCCTCATGCGAATCCATCATCATCTCTGATGATGTGCCGAAACTGGTGGGACCCTGCACGTCCTGCGGTGTCTGTTATAACCAGTGCCCTCGAACCATTACCACTGAGGAGGATCTGATCGGTCGTATACGGTTTGCCTATAGTGCACGCAACACCCTGGATTGCCTGCATGGTGGTCAGGATGGGGGGGTAGTGACAGCACTTATTACCTATGCCCTTGAAGAAGGTTTGATCGACTGTGCAGTGGTGACCACACACACCAGGGATGATCCCTGGAAACCGGTTGCGATCATTGCAGAGAGATGCGAGGAACTGCTCCCTTCATCCGGCAGCATCTATTCTCACAGCATGACCATGGAGGCCCTGATGGGTGCTATACAGAGTGGCATGCGCAGTATCGCTTTTGTGGGTCCGAGCTGCAACATCGATGCCGTATATAAGATGCAGAAAAGTCCATATGGTTTCCTGCGCATTTTCATGCGTTCCAATGTGCTCAAACTTGGATTATTCTGTATGGATACTTTCTCTTATGAAGGTATCAAGGAGTTTGTTGAGATGCATGATATGCGGCTTGTGGATATCGATTCTATGAAGATCCGTAAGGGCAAGTTCGAGTTTTTTACGGACGGGGATGTCCAGACGTTCGGTCTTGATGAGTTCGACCAGTACCGGAGTAGTTCATGCAAATACTGTACTGACCTGACAGCAGAGAACGCTGACATATCGTTTGGGGGCATAGGCGCGCCAGACGGCTATACTACGGTGCTGGCACGCAGTTCCATTGGTTATGAGATCTTCAATGAGGCAGTGGCCACTGGTTATATCGAAGCACGGCCCCTGGAAGAATATGAGATGGATAAGATCCACAACCTGGCAAAGCTGAAGAAGGTCCAGATGTACGGATTGAGCCGCAGGAACAAAACCTGATGGATGCGGCAATTGTGGGCACAGCCCAATGCCGATATTTTCGGATTTACGGTATAAGTCGCCCCTTTTGCCAATCATTGATCATTGTGATGGCCGCCCTCGAATCATCCACCCTCCCTTTCTTTTTTAGGAAGTTTCTCTGTCTGCCTATACGTTCAAGTACCTCATAGGCATCATCCTCCTCTTCTATCGCGACATTGTAGAAGGCTTCCAGAGCAGTTTTGTTTTCAGCACACATTTTCTCAATGATCTTCAGGGCCACGCCGATGGGGTCCTGCAGATGTGTTGTATCTTTCACTCCGAGAAGACCCTGTTTATATTCGTCGTTGTCATTAAAGGGGATCACTCCCGGTGTATCAATAAATTGGATGTGTGAACCTGCATTCACAAGTTGTACTCCTCGTGTGTAACCGGATATTGAGGAAGTACTGGCTTTGTTCTTCCCGGCCACTCCGTTGATCACCGAGGATTTTCCTGTGTTAGGATATCCAAGGCAACCAACCTGTATATCGTGCCCCCGCATGTTAGCGACCTCAAGGATCTTGTGCCGTAGCATTGTTGTTCCGAACCTGTTCTTACTGGACACAAAAACGGTTGGGGCAATCGTTGATAAACGGGCTTTTGTTTTCTCAAGGGTTTCCTTTGATACAAGGTCGCATTTGTTGAGGACGATTATGAATGGTTTCTTTGAATATCCGATACTGCGTTCGACATCGCTGTTCCTGGTCTCATCCGGAAATCGGGCATCAACGACCTCAAGAAGGATATCGGCCGTTTTTATGACATCCTTCACCATCATCCTGTAGTTTGCCATGGAATGTAATATAGTATATGGGGATATAAGGATGTGTTGCGAGAACTTTTTTATAGGACGTATATGATTCTAGACCCACAGGTTCATTCTGATCCAGGAACAACTAACATGATCCCCTCCGAATTCCTTGTCATTTTCTTCAGTCTTGCAGCAGCTGCAACATGGGGAGCTGGAGATTTCAGTGGTGGGTTTGCTACAAAACGCGCCAGTGTATATGTAGTTGTACTGGTCTCACAGGTGGTTGGTCTGGTGTGTCTCCCCCTTCTGGCGATCGTATTTTCAGAACCGCTCCCTCCAACGAACAGCCTGTTCTGGGGGTTTTTTGCAGGACTTGCAGCAAGTTTTGGCATGCTGTTACTGTTCCACGCCCTGTCCACTGGATCTATGGGTGTGGCAGCACCAATTTCGGCTGTATTTTCAGTTGCCTTGCCGGTGGTATATGGTGTATTTAATGAGGGTTTGCCTGCCAGCCATCAGATAGCAGGTTTTGTGATAGCCCTTATATCGATATTGCTTGTAAGTGGCACTGATGAGATGGGCAGGATACGAATACAGGAACTGGTGTTCCCGTTACTTGCAGGGGTTGGTTTTGGTATGTTCTTCATATCCGTGGACCATTTCAGTGAAACAGCAGTGTTCTGGCCCCTATCAGTTGCAAAGCTGTCAGCGGTCCTGGTGACACTGGGTGTTATTCTTTTGAGACGGTCGGCAAAGGTTCCTTCGGGAGATGTTCTCCCTTTGATAATACTTACCGGTGTTTTCGAGACCACAGGAAGCCTGTTCTTCACGCTTGCTTTAGAGGCAGGCAGGCTTGATATTGCAACGGTGTTATCCTCCCTGTATCCGGGAGGCACGGTGCTATTGGCATGGTTCGTTTTGAAAGAGAGGTTGTCTTCAAAACAGTGGATCGGTGTTGTACT
>JAYEHR010000030.1:0-4595 GCA_034659615.1 Methanobacteriota archaeon
ATATAGCAATGTGTGTGAAAGGTTATAAATGTATCTACCGATGGTGATTATTGTCCGAAAATAGGGAGTATTTACGATGGAATTTTCAAATTCTTTGGAGCATGTTTATGACTTTTCCGACGGTCTCACGTCAAATGTGCAACCACACCCAAATAATATCAGAAAACCAGATAAGCATAATTTGGAAGAAGAAAAGAAACGATTATTGAATCAGATAGGTGGTATTTAATGAGATTTATAGATACAGTAGATGGACTAAATGAAATATTTAGCTCGGACATCCCAAAAGGCAGTATCGTATTAGTCACTGGGTCCGCAGGTAGCTTAAAATCAGGTTTTACTTTTGCAATGATGTCGAACTATCTGGAAAATACGGACGAATATGGAGTCTACATTACACTTGAGCAGAATAAGGAAAGTCATCTGGCGAATATAATGAGTATGGGGATAAATGTTTCCGATCGGCTACTCATCTCCGACTACAGCAACTATAGGCTCCAATTTGGTGATGAATCTGCCGACCTTTTTGAGGTAATTACAACAAACATTCTGCAGTATAAGAAAAAAATGGGCGATAAGTTCACATGCCTGGTAATCGATTCGTTGGGTGCTCTTTACACTCTGATGGACCTTGATCCATCAGAGATCAGGAAACGTCTGTACCATTTATTCGAACCTCTTCGAAGAGAAGGACTGACCACATTCGCCATATTCGAAACAGAGAACGTTATTGGCGATAGCATACCGATGGGGGGTGTTGAGGGGTATCTTGCAGATGGTATCATAGAGCTTGGAATTCACACGACAGAACAGACTTCAAAGCGATACATAAAGGTCAAGAAAATGCGCGCATCGTCACACAGTATGGACCCATGGATACTCACAGTTTCAGATGATGGAATAAGGATCTACAAGAATCCCTCGATCTGACATTCCGTTCCCTCTTTAGATCATGTGGTCGCTGAAAAGGTCGGCATGAAACCCCTTACGCTCTCCAAAGCTAATGTAGTTATATTTTATACACCATAGTTATTTTATTCTTTTCAAATGTAGCCAATCCATAAACTGCATCTGCCTTTTTGGTTGAAGATTGTAAACCCTGAGTTATGGAAACAATCTTCACTCCCCCATCGCCGGTGATATGACACATAACACATAACCGACGAGCGAGTCACCCGTCAACGTACGCGGTCATCGATAAACACAAACACCCCGTCACGCCTTCTTCACGCTCACCCAGAACACACTCCCCTGCCCCTGCGGATTGTCCTCTACTCCCACATCCCCGCCATGCAGATCAATGATCCGCTTGACGATGGCAAGACCCAATCCGCTTCCTTTGATATTTTTCTTGTGGACACGTTTGAACCGCTCAAAGACCAGGGACTTGTCCTCATCGGAGACACCTTCGCCAGCATCTGTCACTGTCACCTTCCACATATCATCGGCATCGAGTACATCCACTGCAACACGACTACCAGCAGGACTGTATTTGATGGCATTGGAAAGCAGATTGACGAATACATCCTCGATCATCGAGTTGACACGTGCAGAATATGGACCACCTGAAGGAAGTTCGATATCCATCTTCTTCGTGGTGGATTCATGCTTAAGGTTGGATGCAGCTTTTTCTATGAGTGACCCAATATCTGCAGTCTCAAGCTGTATATTCTCAGTGGCATCCAGTTTAGAGAACTCGGATGCATTCCTTATCATCTCAATGAGTCGTTCATTGCTAACTTTGATATTTTCGAGTTGATGACGTTTCGATCCATCCGTTTCCGTTTCAAGCAACAAACCGATGAAACCGTTAATGATGTTGGTTGGACTGAGAAGATCATGGCGCATGATATCTGTGAAGATATCCTTCATCTCATTGGAATGTTCCAGATCATCTGCATATTTCTTGAGAGTTTCCTCTGCTTGTTTGCGCTCGGTGATATCGATATGGGTTCCAATCATACGAATGGGATAACCTTCCGAATCCCATTCCACGACCTTTCCCTTATCATGGACCCATACCCAGTCCCCATCTTTGTGTCGCATCCGTAATTCGCATTCATAATTATCCGTACGTCCTTCAAAATGTTCATTAAACAGATAATAGGACCGTTCAAGGTCATCAGAGTGGACAAGTTGTTCCCAGGTCTTAATGCTGATCGATTTAAGTTCGTCAAGGGTGTAGCCTAAGATCTCTGCCCAGCGGTCATTGAATGTTTTCTCACCCGTCTGGACCATCCAATCCCAGATACCCATTCTCGAACCTTCGATCGCCAGATTGAGTTGCTCTTCGGATTTTCGTAATGTTTCCTCTGCCTGCTTGCGCTTAGATATATCAAGTACCGAGAAAATATCTCCCTGCGAGAGATCATCTGGATCGATGGTTGATGAGCTAAGGATAATGTCAATAATCTCGCCCCCCTTCCGCTTCCATCGTGTTTCCACAGTTCCGGTACCACTTTTTTTGAATTGGGCGTATCTTTCTTTACCTACAAACTCATATCCACGATCACTGGGATAAAGCATCCTTGCGCTCTGACCACGTAGTTCATCTTTAGAGTAACCTGTAATTTCGCACAATTTCTCGTTGACCTGTATGATCACACGCTCCGAAACAACACCTATCCCCGTAGGAGTAGTTCTAAATATGCTACGGAGCCGATTATCCTGTTCCCGCAGTTCATTCTCTGTCTGTTTACGGCTTGAAATCTCGGATTTCAACTCATGATTCATAGATGTAAGTCTGTGGGAATACATTATTGACAATAGTATAATGGAGATTAGTGTTAGAGGTATATACCCGTACTTTGAAACAGCATCAATTAAAGAAAACTCTCCATAATCCTCATAGGGACTTATCTGCAAATCCCGCAAACACTCGTGTACCGGCTGATAGTTCAGCGGGGCACCCCATCCGGCATATCTATCACCCTGGGCGGCCATTGCACTGGAAACAGGCATGGTATGGAGAGCCTCCGCCACATGACCGGCAAGATTGACGTTTGTGTATGGCAGTCTGGAGAACGCCCATTCAGGATATAAACGGGTACTGTGAATAAAATGAACACTTTTTACTACCTGACCACCAATAATGTAAAAACAAGTATCAGACTCACCGTCATCCATATTCCTATGATAAATATGAATTCCCTTGATATCATCAATATCCAGCGTTCCATCTAATACCATCTGTTCCAGTGTTCCGACACGTACACCCCCTGCATCAACATCTCCATTGATGACAGCATCGACAACTGCATGGTTTGGATACCCCAACTCAGGTTCGACTGTATATGGGTCAATGCCTTCGCTCATCAGCTCTCGCTGTACTATCCTCCAAGCAAAACTTTTCTCTGGGGGTGCTGCGAATGATCTGCCTTTCAGATCACTCAGATCATTGATATCATTCCTATCTGCCCGTGTGATTATCGCTATGCCAACAATCTGGTATAACTCACCCCGGCACTTATTCATCCGCGTCGCGATCGCTGATACACCATACTGGGATTCCAGTTCCACCTCGAGCATAGGATTGCATGCAACAAAATCGACATCACCATTATCCGCTGCTACTAGCATCTCATCGTAGGATAGTTGAATGATCTCAAACGAGTATCCGGGAATCTCCTGTGCTAAATATTCTGCAGTCATTTCCCATTGTTGCAGAGTCATATAATCCGGCAGGTTTGACTGGACACCTATCCGGACCGTGTCCTCCTGTGCCTGACAGACCGACATTGGCATCAGGACCGCTGCGGATACGATCAGGCAGAACATGAGGATTCTCAGCAATGAGAATTTGCTTGTGTTGATTGGATTTTTTCTGGAGAGTATAATCCCACGGGAAGTCCTCTTCAACGATCGTTGAAATGTCATAAAAGCAATTCGCTCTTTGACCCTTTCTCGCAGGTCAGTTTCCATTTCGTTCCCCCCCACATGAGAAGGTTTTTCAGATAGTTTATTAAGGATACTAACACGCCTCCTTCACATCTTCACCCGCCAACGTATTTCGCCAGCGTCTTCCGAAACTCAGCCAGATCGATAGGTTTCTCAATATAATCCACACAACCGGCATTAAGGAACCGCTCCCGATCTCCTCGCATGGCGTACGCGGTCACTGCGATCACCGGGATATCCGAGATCGCAGGATCCTCCTGCAACTTTGCAAGCACATCCAGTCCACTGATCCCGGGCAGCATTATATCCAGCAGTATCAGGTCGAAATTGGACTCTTTTACCTTGACCAGCGCCTCCTCTCCAGTGAGAGCCTGTGTAACATCATGACCTTCCATCTCCACCAGTTTCACGGCCAGCTCCATGTTCAAAGGCTCATCCTCCACGATCAGCACATGCGCCATTATTCCTCCCCTCCTTCTGCAGGCTTGATGGGAATGGTGAACGTGAACGTGCTACCCTTCCCTACCTCACTCTCCACCCAGACCCTGCCACCATGCATTTTCACATACTCTGCCTCTTCGCTGTTTTATGTGGGTAAGTTAAACTCCAATCGTCCCAACCTCAAGTAAATCATGTTCATAAAATTCTTCGGATTCCTGTAACCACGTGCACTCCTTTTCAATGATTGGACAATGCTA
>JAYEHR010000031.1:0-4594 GCA_034659615.1 Methanobacteriota archaeon
CTGATATTGAGGAGATCGTCAAGGTCACCGGTATCACACCGACAAAGGCGATCCTGTACACGTCTGCTAGCTGGAAGATAAAGGCCTATCAACTTGCACTCTCGATGCAGAAAGCAGGAGGACTCAAACCTGGCACCCTGATCAAGACCCTGATGTCCGATCCCGATATGCGACAACACGGCAAGGAGGTTTCGAAGTTCACCAAGAAACTGGTCGATGATGTCATGGGCATGAAGGAGGAAATGGTCGAGAGGCTCTTAGAGGCTGAATTTGATGAGCTGAAGACCCTTCAGGAAGCCGCCAGTTTCTTTGAAGACGTAATCGGGTGTCCAGTGGACGTGTTCGGCGCCGATGATGCGGAATACGATCCCGAGAATAAGGCACGGTTCGCAGCTCCGCTGCGACCTGCTATATATCTGGAGTGATGGATCGGAGGTTATGCCCGACCATATCATATAGCCAAAGTTGGGATACAGATGAGTAACTCTATTCTTTAAGAGGGATCTTCGGTATTAATATCATCATCGACAGGAGTTAGGGATGTGCCGGGGTTCAGACATTGTTGCTGAAAGCAGGGCATTCATATTCGACAACGTCATTTATGAGTAACCAGTACCATAGGGGCAGGTAATTTATTGTCCTACCTGCCACATTATCCTGATCAAAAAGATCAGAGGTTATTATAGTACCTTCTTGCAGTCCAAAATGTTCCATTGCTGAAACAAGACCATTTATCTCTCGTTCCCTAGTCTTTTGATCTGATATATCTGTGCATACCTGGATCAAGCAGGTTGGATCCAGTCCTACCTTTGTGACAAAATCAACTTCTGACCCTTTACTATCCTGCCAGTAGTAGATCTCTTCACCGGAACGTAGCAGTTGGATGAAAACGAGATTTTCATATAATCTTCCAAGATCATCTGAGAACCTGAATGAGACCGCATTGATCAATCCCAGGTCTATACAGTATAGTTTTTTTGGTTTATTTATCTGCTTTTTAAGAGAAGCATCATAGTGATTGATCGTGAAAAGTAAAAATGCATCCTCAAGATAAGAGATGTAGTTGATAATAGCATCCGTGCTCAGGGATGTATGACTGGAGAATAATTTTCTGAGTGATTTGTAGGTATGAGGCTTTGCTATATTTGAGATGCAAAAAAGGGCAAGCTCTTTGAATATGGATGGATTGCGTACCTTATATCTTGAGATTATATCCCTGTAGATAATATCATCAAAATAGGATTGCAACAAATCTCTGTGATCGATGGAGGGATAGAATATGACCTCTGGGAATCCACCCCGACCTATATATTCATTGAACTTCCGTTTGACGTCTATCTTCTTTTCTGAAAACTGCAGGGTTTCAATATCAAAAGATATTTTCTGGGAGCTCAGGAACTCTGTGAAACTGAACGGGAACATCCTGGTGGTGAGATGTCTTCCTGTTAAAAGGGTGGAGATATCCTTTGAAAGCATCGATGCATTGGAACCGCTTATTATGAATTTGACATTCTTCTTTTTGTCGTAGACACCTTTTATCCATTGTTCCCATCCAGGAAAATTCTGGATCTCGTCTAAGAATAGATATAGTTTATCGTTTTTTGATATCTCATAAAGTTCCCGGAAAGTGTCTATCAATAACGCAAGTTCATCGCCGTGTAATGGGTGAAGTCTGTCATCATCAAGATTGATATAAAGTATATTGGACCTCGGCACCCCTTCATCAAGCAATGATGAGATCAACTGGTACATGTAATATGTTTTCCCACATCGTCTGACACCCATAATGTCATTGATATGCGGCACATCGATATTTGCCCGGCATTTTCTTTCATATAATACTGGTAGTTCGCTTTCCTGCCATTCAACGATCGCGCTTTTGAGTTTGTCCCTGGTGTCCATTATATATGGATTTGCCTGCATATGATATATGTTTGTCGAGTGTGGACGACAAAATCAATGATATTTGTAGAATATATACGACAAAATATCAGTGCACATACAAAGCGAACTCCGTAGCGAGTCTTAGGAGTACAGAAATCATATGGTTAAATTGGCTTCAGTTTGACCATGATACAGAATTTCCACATCGCTGACCATTATCTCACCACAGTTTCGTCTGTTTGGTCTTGGGTACCAGACCACTGATGCTGACCACATCCTTGACGATCTCGACCAACATATGGGTCGCCAGCTGTACTGTCTCATCGTTCTCCTTTACGATCTGATACGCAGGATATGAGGAAGGGATTTCGAGTACTGGTATCCAGTGGACCTGAGATCGTCAGGCAAGGACCTGATCCCCAACCATCTGCTGTTCTTCCTCTTCCACCATGTGGATATATTCGATGAGGACAAGTGGCCACGGTCGATCGCCATCAATGGATTCGTTTCCCTTGAGGGGGAGAAGATGAGCAAATCCAAGGGACCGCTACTTACCCTGGAAGAAGCAGTGCATCAATACGGTGCCGATATCTCAAGGATGTACATCCTGTCCAGTGCCGAGCAGACCCAGGATGCCGACTGGAAGAATGCCGGTATCGAAACTGCCAGACGACAGATGGATAAATTCTATTCCCTTGCAAAGGAGATTATCGATTCGGGTGTGGCATCCGGTATGGGAGAGGATATGGCACTGGTTGACCGATGGATAATGAGCCGTTTGCAGCAGCGGATACTCGAGACGAATGAATCGCTGAGCTTGATCCGTACCCGGCATGCACTGCAGAGCTCGTTCTTCCTGTTGCTCAATGATGTCAGGTGGTACCAGCGCAGAGGCGGTACAAGATTACTCTACGATATACTGGACATATGGGTACGTCTGATGGCACCGTTCACACCTCACCTGTGTGAGGAAATCTGGAGCAATATGGGACATGGGGTCAATGACCCCATTTCCCTGACGTCCTATCCAGTCTACGATGAGATGTTGGTGGATAGTAGTGCAGAACTTTCTGAGGATCTGGTCAGCAGTACCCTCTCCGATATCGAAGAGATCATCAAGGTCACCGGCATCACACCGACAAAGGCGATCCTGTACACGTCTGCTAGTTGGAAGATAAAGGCCTATCGACTTGCACTATCGATGCAAATGGAAGGGGATCTCAATCCTGGTACTCTTATAAAGACCCTGATGTCCGATCCCGATATGCGAAAATACGGCAAGGAAGTACCGAAGTTCGCCAAAAAACTGGTCAATGATGTTATGAGTATGAAAGAAGAGATGATCGAGAGGCTCTTAGAGGCTGAATTTGATGCGCTGAAGACCCTTCAGGAAGCCGCAAGTTTCTTTGAAGACGTGATAGGGTGTCCGGTGGACGTGTTCGGCGCCGATGATGCGGAATATGATCCCGAGAATAAAGCACGGTTCGCAATTCCGATGCGACCTGCTATATACCTGGAGTGATGGGTCGGGTGTTACAACCCGATCACATCATCGTATGGATATTCATCTATTGTTTATCCATGAGCTATAATTTACCTGATAACTTTGATAACTATAGCACACCGAATGTGGAACAATGTAATGCTATGATGATAATAAGTACAATTACATTACAACTATATTCGCAAAGTATATATGCAATACCGGTATAATATACTAATAGAGTTCTGGATTTATGAACCCCTAATAAAATTAAAAAGGTGATACGATATGAATACATTATACAAAAGCATAGCTCTGATCATTGGCGTCTCGCTGATGTTGGTCTCGCTTGCAGGAATCGCAGTCGCACCCTCTACGGCAACAGTTGAATTGATCGACGGAAAATTTATTGAGAACGCCTCGGAATCCTACACTGCCTGGGCCTACGCTGACGCAAACTTCGCCCCTGCCCCTGCAGAGTTTAGCCTCACGTTGAACGATCCCAACCCATGGGTCAGTGGATCCGGACATCTGGCACTGCTGGATGGTGGCGACAATATGGTCATTGCGAGCACAGTTCCGACCACCTGCATGTATGTACAGTTCGTCGGTGATGGGAATGACGGCTGGGCCACGGTCTATGTTGACGGAGTCGAAGTATGGAGTGGCAACACGTATAATGTTGGACACAAGTACCTGAAGATCACCGACATGGCACCCACGACCCATACGGTCACGGTGGAATGTATGGGCATCACAGGTGCATACGATGACCATGTCTGCATGCTCCACTTCGGACTGGATGAGTACAACAACAACCAGGAGATCCCTGAATTCCCAACTATCGCTCTTCCAATAGCTGCGATCCTTGGACTGGCATTCTTCTTCCAGCGCAGGAAAGAATGATCTTGAATAACACTTGAATATGGGGAAGTTTTCCCCTTAATTTCTATTTTTTTGCAACCATGACCTTCTGGTCGATCTTAGCGAAAGGACGAGTTTCCTGAGCTCATTCCTACACACATTTTAGGTTTTTAGCAGGTATTCAAGTAATGTTGTTTTTCACACATTGATAATTGTCTCACCACAGTTTTGTCTGTTTGGTCTTGGGTACCAGACCACTGATGCTGACCACATCCTTGATGATCTCGACCAACATATGGGTCGCCAGCTGTACTGTCTCATCGTTCTCCTTTACGATCTGATACGCAGTGTCCGAGGAAGGGA
>JAYEHR010000032.1:0-4591 GCA_034659615.1 Methanobacteriota archaeon
TTCCCCTATATTTTATCTGTCTTTTGGGACCATCTGATACCTGTCGGCCACGGTGGCTGAGCGTACCAGATTTTTGTCCACAGGGAAGGATTGTTGTCTATGTATATATAGTATGGGAAATGGGTAAGTCATATTAGCCTATAAGATAATATACGATGGTGCTATTTAGTGACCACGTTATCATTTTTGGAAATGATATGGCGATCATTTGTGCTCCCATCGCTCAACATCTGCCTCGACCATCATTGTTACCAGTTCTTCAAATCGAATATTTGGTTCCCATCCAAGCACATCCCTGGCCTTCGTTGCATCGCCCAGGAGCAGTTGCACCTCTGCAGGTCTCACAAACTTTGGATCAATAATCACATACTTTTCCCAGTCCAGTCCAAGCTCAGAGAACGTCAGTTCTACGAACTCCCGTACGGAATGTGTTTCACCTGTGGAGATCACATAATCGTCGGGCGTATCATATTGTAGCATGCGCCACATGGCATCAACGTAATCCCCTGCAAAGCCCCAGTCCCGTTTTGCATCAAGGTTACCGAGCCGAAGTTCAGAAGAAAGCCCATGATATATCCGTGCAGCCCCATTCGTGATCTTTCTGGTCACGAACTCGATCCCACGTCGGGGAGACTCGTGGTTGAACAGGATCCCATTGCTGATATGCATGTCATAGCTCTCACGGTAATTCACACCGGCCCAGTATCCATAGACCTTTGCAACACCATAGGGGCTCCGTGGATGGAACTTGGTCTGCTCCGTCTGGGGCATGTCCTGAACCTTACCGAACATCTCACTTGAGGATGCCTGGTACAGATGTGCATCGGGTGCAATGTGCCTGGTAGCTTCGAGCACACGGACCACTCCCAGGCCGGTCACATCGCCGGTATGGACCGGTTGGTTCCACGATGTACCAACGAATGATTGTGCTGCGAGATTATACACCTCATCGGGCCGGGCAGTACGCATAGCCTCGTTCAATGAGGACTGGTCAGTAAGGTCGCCTTCAAGCATCTCGACACTGTCAATAATGTGGTCGATCCTGGACGTATTGGGTGTGCTCAGACGTCGTATCAGCCCGAATACATTGTAACCCTTGTCCAGCAGCAGTTCTGCCAGATATGAACCGTCCTGTCCTGTGATCCCTGTGATCAATGCATTCTTTGACATGTGAGACATCCTCTTGTTTTAATATTTAAATTATAAAAATATGTGCTCAGGTAAATCCGAGTGAAGGGACGATTTTTCCTGTAATTCCAGTGGCACTTATAATGTATTCCGCTCTGTGATCGTCATTTTACCCAGTTGACCGACTTTGATCCATTCCATCCAGTATGAATGGTATTAGTTCATGGATTCCTTTGAAGAAGGATGGTGTTTCATCTATTTAAACTGTTTTTCTCCCGGGGTGATACAAATTCGATCATTTGAAGGCACTTGTTTGATTTTTCTATCACCGGCGAAATCTTATAAATAAGGGGGCAACCCATTTACACCACATAACACCAACTGTGAGGTCATGTCATTGAATATATCCATAGTCGTCCCAACATATAACGAAATAGAGAGCCTTCCGATACTGGTAGATAAGATACTCGATGTATTTGGTGCAAATGATATCGATGGTCATATCATCGTTGTTGATGACAATTCCCCGGATGGTACGGGTAAGCTCGCCGATGAGCTGTCAGGCAGGGACGGGCGCATACAGGTGATCCACAGGACTGGCAAGCTGGGTATCGGGACTGCACATATCAGAGGTTTAAAGCATGCTATGGATGTGAATGGTTCAGATATGATCTTCTCAATGGACTCGGACCTGTCCCATGATCCAATGTATATTCCGGATTTCATCAGTATGTGCGATAAGGGGTTCGATGTTGTCGTCGGCTCTAGATATGTACGGGGAGGCGGTGTGGAGAACTGGGGTCTTCACAGGCGAGCCATGAGCAGGGGCGCAAATCTGGTGGCTAGTGCTGTGTTAGGGGTTGCTGTTGGGGATATGACCACTGGGTACCGCTGTTACAGAAAAGCTGTCCTCCAGGAGCTGGAACTGGATTCCATACGATCCGATGGCTATTCGTTCCTGGAAGAGATCCTGTTCTACTGTAAACAGAAGGGCTTTCGCATAGGGGAAACCCCCATCATCTTTGTGGACCGGACCCACGGGAGTTCAAAACTTTCAAAAGCTGAGATGGGCAAGTTCATCCTCACCCTATTGAGACTACGGTTCAGGAACTGAGAACGCCCAGTTGCCTCCATTCATGTCTTTTTCAGTAGCCCATTGAACACTTCTCTTTTCATAAGCAGTACTGCAAAGATGAGAAGGCTGAGAAGGCTGATCCCCAATCCCAGTTTGAAGTCAAATGGCTCGAACGTAAAGATGATCTCATCATCATGTATGGTTATCTCGTCCCCTACCATATTTCCGATATTCTGTGCATCATTACCATTGACCTTCCAGCCCTTGTAGTATGCGGTCTTGAAGATCACCACGTCCCCGGAGAGAACATCAGTACCGTCAGCTACTACCCTGTTCGGGGAGAAGTATTTGATCGGCAAGGGGCTGATCTCTCCGTTCCTAACGGCAAAGACATTTGGCAGGCTGTTATTGATCTGATGGACAGAAACGCCATTTACTGTGAGTATAGACTGTATGTCCATGGACTCCCCCGTTTCAAGGTACTGGGTATGGATCAGATAGTTAGCGGTGTGGTAGATAGTGTCCCCCACAGAAATACTGGACGGCATATCTTTCAGGAAATATCCATAATATGCGCGTTGCATATGCATGTCTTCAGTCATTGAATTATACGCCACATCTGTGTGATAGTATGGCCAGCCGTCCGTCACAAGCCATATCTGTTCATGTTCGTTGGCATCATATGCCTTTATTCCGGTTGCCAGAGCAATGGACGTCTCGTTTTCCATTATATTTTCATAGGGGTTGATGTATTGGATGTTCGCTGAGGACACTGCAAGTACACTGAAGACGATCAGGATAACCGCCAGATTCCGGGTCGTCCTGTCCCACACCGCGTTTTTCATCAGCAGCATTACTACAACAGCTACGACCAGTCCAACACCGATGATCTCTATCTCCGGATCGCTAGAGTAGTTCCTAATGAGATCAAGGGTGATCTCCTGAAGTTCAAAAAAGATCACGACTGCCAGAAGATACAGAACAGGCTTGATCTTCTCTTTATTATTATCGAAAGAATTCAGAAACCATTCCAAACCGTATATGGACAGTATGATCACAATGAAACTTGCAAATAACAGAGTTCGTCCCGGAACCCTGAATCCGTCCAGAAGAGGTAACATATGGACATATCCAGTGAAGGTATTGTTCCCACTGGCCCATATGAAGAATGCAATCAGCGGGGGATACAGATAAAGGCGGTCACGTGTCCGATTGAAGACCGACAGTATGGCAAAAATGAACGGTATGAGCCCAAGATAGGCATAGGTCTCATAGGTACTATATCCGGAGAGGGCATTGCCTGTTGCAAATGATGTGATCAAATCTCTGAAAAGTCCACTACCTGTGAAAGGATCAATAAGATCGATCCTGACGATATGGTCGCTCACCATCAGTGCAGGGATCAGTTTTATTGAACTGAACATCAGACAGAGAGTGAATATGGATATCATCACCTTCAGGTCCGGAATGCTGTACCGTTTACCTGAACTCCTACCCTTATCGAAGATCCTCATGATCGAGTATATCGCAAACAGTACAACAAAGAAAACGAAATAATAAATGGCACCACCAAATATGAACATAGCCATTGATATGGCAGATGCGATGATGTACTTAACATCCTTTAGCTCGTATGCTTTGACCATTAAGTACATTGTCAGTGGTATGAATATCTGTGTCGTCATCAGTTCGGTATGCCCTGCATCGATCCTGCCGGCTAGGCTTCCTGAGAGCATGAACAGGATCGATCCATACAACTGCAATGAGCGGTTGGCTGTTATGGTGGTGGAGAACAACCAGAAACATATGCCTGCCAGGAATACATGGAAGACCACTATGACCTTTATACCGGTGAGCACACCAAATATCAGGTAGGGGATGGTCACAAGGGGATTGTACAGTGCACTGATGGGACTTGCATATTCCGGGAATCCTGTTGTCCACAGGTTGTTCCATAGAGGGAACTGATGGTGGTTGATGATGGAGTCGATCTGTGAGAGCACAGGGGGCTCGATCAGATCGCTGGGATGGCCCGGAAGCATGCCTGATGAGAAGATAATGTCCCACATGTAAAGGACAGTGCACACGGCAAGCGCACCGATAATAATCAGGATGGTGCTATCAAAGCCCCTTGTTGGATTGCTGTTTTTCTCGGGGGAACTGTCCCCTTTAAACGGTCCCTTCTGATATGCTTCCTTTTCCATCTTACAGGCTCCGAATATGTCTTTTGATAATGCTCATTTCCTCTGATTCTGACATCATATATACGTATTCCATTCACTTGAGCTTATACATTAAAATATCAAATAACTGCAATATGTACTCATAGATCTCCTTTGGGCCCAATTTACTGCTGCCCATTTCTCGATCCTGAAACACATATGATAT
>JAYEHR010000033.1:0-20273 GCA_034659615.1 Methanobacteriota archaeon
ACTTCTCCTGTCATCGGTGTCATGCTGATGCTTATTGTAACCGTGATACTGGCGGCAGCCGTGGGTTCACACACCAGCGGGATGTTGACGTCAACATCTCCGGCACCAATGGCCACATTCGAGGTCCATATCGCCAGGGATATGTCCACTCAGGTGGATGGTCAGAACACTACGATATCGTATATGTACATCAAAGAAGTGACGGGGAATTCCATTCCTACGACGGATCTGCGTATCGTAACCGACAATCCGCATGCAAGGGGCAATGTGACTATTATGGAGATCAGTCCTGGCATGGAGAATACCTACTACCGATCATCCTATCCTTCCCAGCTGGCGGAGAACTCCGGGTACAGGGCAGGGACATCGCCTTACTGGAGCAACCGTGAGGGTGAAGTATTTGGATTGGGTTCGGAGGATTCCAGAGCAAGGAACTTTGGTAATTATACCTTGCGATCCGGGGTCTGCATGGTGGCAGATGAATATGGGGGATATACAGGTGGCACATGGGACCCCATGGATGGGGAGTATGATATGGCCATAGGCCTTCCTACGACAGCCACCGGGATGCAGGCATGTTTTGCGGATTGGGATAGTGTTTCAACGGGCGATATCGTGAATGTAAGGATCATGCATATCCCCAGCCGGACAATGTTGTTCCGCTCGGATGTAGAAGTGATGTGATATTGGGCAGGGTCGGGTAATGGGTAGTTAGGTTTTTATGTAAAACGGTATTTGAGAGTGGCAGGACCATATAATAATTTTATTTCATCGATCACCGGTTTTGAGCATGAACAGAATCATAGATAATATCAAACAACGGATATCAGCATACGTACCTTCCAGAGAGCAGAAACCATTGTTTGCCTACGATCCAGCAACTGATGGAGAACTTGTATCCTTCACGCCTCCTGAGGGATTGGAGGAGGTTGAGCGGTACTGGGTGGATGAGCCATATTCGTTCATCTCCATACTGTTTGACAGGGTGGAAATAGAAACGTTCTATTATGTAATAGAGCCCGGGCTCAACAAGTTCGAAAAAATACTGCTCGAAGACACGCAGCTGATCCTGCAGGATGTGCTCACCCTGAAAGGGGTTGAAGACCTTGATACAATGGACCGGAGCAGTGTGCTGAGAGAGAAGGCCGAAGAGGTGCTCTCTGAGTATACTGAGGTCGATGCACGGTCCTTTGAGAAGATATTCTACTATGTCAAGAGGGACTTCGTCGAGTATAGTGAGATATCCCCCATGATGCGGGACACCTATGTTGAGGACATCTGGTGTAATGGTGAGAACATACCGATCTATGTATATCACACGGCACACGGTGATATCCCCAGTAACATCATGTTCCAGGCCAGTGATATACTTGATTCGTTCGTTCTACGCATTGCGCAGCAAAGTGGACGTAATCTATCCAAATCAAGCCCCATCCTGGATACTGTCATGCGCGAAGGTTCACGTATTAATATCACCTTCGGGAAAGAGATCAGCCCCAAAGGAACATCATTCAGCATACGGCGGCAGAAGAACACTCCCTTCACTCCGATCGATCTTGTTGCATGGAATACCTTCTCGACCGAGATGATGGCATACTTCTGGCTCTGTGTGGAGAACCGGAAGAACATCCTCTTCTGTGGGGGCACAGCGTCCGGAAAAACCTCGTCCCTGAATGCCATTGGCATGTTCATTCCACTCAACATACGGATCGTGACCCTGGAAGACACGCGCGAGATCCAACTCCCCCACAAGAACTGGATCCCCACAGTCACACGGGATTCGGTGTCTGTGGGAGAGGTGGGGAAGGTGGATCTTGAAGATCTGCTTCGCACCTCCCTGAGACAGCGTCCGGAATATCTTATTGTAGGTGAAGTAAGGGGCAGGGAATCACAGATCCTCTTCCAGGCAATGAACGCCGGACACTCTACATGTTCCACGTTCCACGCTGGTTCAGCTACCGAGGTCATAAACAGGTTCACCCATCCTCCTATCAATGTGCCTCCTGCCATGTTCTCGGCGCTTGACGTCATTTCTGTTCAAACGAATGCCTATGATCTCGGTGTTGAGAAACGACGTGCTTATGTGATCTCTGAGATCGTGGGGGTCAAACAGGGTGTCGAGATCAAGGATGTCTTTGCGTGGGATCCTGCCAATGATACCTTTGTGTATCATGGGTCAGGTGTCCTTTCGGACATAATGCACCGAAGAGGCTGGGACCAGAAAGAACTTGAGCACGATCTGGAGTGCAGGAGAACGTTCCTGAAAACAATGGTAGATAAGGGGATACGGGATTATGATAGTGTTGCCGGGTGGATCAATATGTATCATAAGGACCCGGAGACGACATTATCGGCCCTGATGTCCGATATGCCGGAAGGGATGGTTTGACGTGCATGGTCTAGTAGTCCAGCGATTTGGTCCCTTTAGCAGATATGCAAGGTCCCGTCCTGAAAAGTTTGCTTCACTACGTGATAGCCTCATATCTGCAAGGATGGATATTCATTATTCCAAGTATGTAAGGGATGCCATCCTGACAGGGATAGCTACGACCATCTCAGCGTTCATACTTCTTCTTCTGATCCCGTCAGTCCCATTTATATCATTCCTGGATGTTCTCAAGTTCTTCGAGAACACTCCTTTCCATCTTATAATGTACCCCCTGATCCCCATGTTACTCGGATATGTGGTGTACAACCTCTATATATTATATCCCCGGTTCATAGCAAACTCCAGAAAGACAAAGATCGATGTGGTACTTCCTCATACCGCTTCCTTCTGTTATGGGATGAGCAAGGGTGGTATCCCTCCACTATCGATCTTCAAGGAAATATCGAAGAATCCCCACATATATGGTGAGGCATCAAAGGAATGCCTCTATATTGTAAGGGATGTGGAACTTCTGGGCAAGGACCTCATATCCGCAATGAAACATATTGCTAGGACGACTCCTTCGGAGACATTTAGGGAGTTCCTAGAGAACCTTGTCCCGATGGTCGAGAGTGGTAGCAATATTCACCAGTACTTCTCGGTGAAGATGAACCAATATTTTGAGAATTCGATGAAGGCACAGGATATGTTCATCAAGACCCTCGAGATCATCTGTGAAGTATATGTCGTTGCATTCGTCGCTGTGCCCATATTCCTGCTTGTCACACTGGTGACCATCGGGCTTATGGGCATGCCACAGGCGCCATATATATTCCAGTCTCTTTTCATCGGGCTTCCCGCAGGTTCCATTGCACTGATCGTAATTATAGATATGATCTCACCAAAAGAAGATCTTGGGATGAGGTATGTGGAAAAGGTAATACTCAGACGTTCCTCTACTATAGGCGAGGAGCATCTGGACGATGCCGAGTATGATCGCAGAAAGGGTGAGTTCGAAAAGAAGAAACTGAACGGGAGGATCGTAAATCTTCTAAAGAATCCACTGGCACCCATCCACAGGGAACCGTTACGAGCATTGGTTTTTAGCGTACCCCTGATGATCATACCATTCATCCTGCTTGATCAGGGTTTTGATAAGCAATTGATGGTGTCCACAATGCTCCTGCTGGCTCCTGTCTCCATTGCGTTCGAGTATAAGATGAGGAAACTATCACGTCTGGACCGATCCATCCCTGATTTTTTGAGGAGACTTGCAGAGATCAATGAGGTAGGTCTTACCCTGCAGCGTGCCATAGGCATGCTCCTGAAATCCGACATCGGTCGTCTGTCAGGAGAGGTTGAGAGGGTCTGGCTGGATCTGGAATGGGGTGGTGAAATGAAGGACGTGCTGGCACGTTTCGAGAACAGGATCGGAACCCCTTCGTTGCGACGCGCGGTGACGCTCATTGTAAAAGCAAGTGAGGTCAGCGATGATACTCGGGATGTGCTGTTGATCGCGGCAGAGGATGCAGAGAACATGCTATCGCTAAGAAAACAGCGATTTGAGACAGGTTTCGTTTATATGTCAACGGTCTACATCGCATTCCTGACCTTTATCTATGTATGCTATTCGTTCTCCGTGCAATTCTTGCCATCAATGTCACAACTCGGCACAGAATCGTTGGCGAGCACCGCGCAGATCAATTCCACCATGTTTGCCACGTGTGGAATTCTCGGGTTCTTTTCGGGAATCATCACAGGGCAGATGGCAGAGGGGCGGCTCCTGTTCGGGCTCAAGCATGCAGTGGTGTTCTTGTTAGTAACATACCTATCATTTACGATGTTTATGCAATATTGAGTGATTATCATGGTTTCGGAAATTCTCGGGGAAATGTTGAAACTTGCCATCGTTGTGACACTTGTTGCCGTTCTTGGCATGTCCGTCTATTCACATCTGCCTGATGAGAGGGTACCCTATCTGGAGATCGAAATGAGATTCAATGATACCAACTCGTCCTTCATTGACCTGGTACATGTAGGGGGAGATCCCATCAGGACCTCTGAAGTGAAGATCGAGGTCATAAATGCCAGCAATTCTTCGGATATGGTGTTCTATAGTCTCACGGATCTGACGAACTCTACCTACTGGAAATTCCCCGAAACGATCTCCATGGATACACGTACGGACGTTAGCGAAAATCTCACAAATGTCAGGATATCTGTCATCCATCCCCGGAAGGTCATGGTAACCGCCGAGGTGAGCCTGTTATGACATTGAACATTGCAAGGAATACTGATGCAGTGTCTACGGTCATCGCTATGATGCTGATCCTTACTATCCTGACAACTTTCATCACGGCGATCAATGCATACTATGTTCCAGCCCTTGCAACAGAACACGAGATCAAACACATGCAGGATGTCCGAACCAGTTTTGTTGAGATCGCTGCAGAGGCAGGGTCTGAGCCATCGGGCCCAGGTTCAAAGATCCGCATCCCTCTGGGAGACGGTGGTCTGCCCCTCATGGGCACGCTATCCACAAGTGGTTCCCTCACAGTGGCGCCTGACAACGGATGGATCAATGTATCATTACATAACGCTTCTGAGAGAAAAAGGATGTTCAGTTTTGATATCAATTCCTCGTACCTCCTTCAAAATATCACATCGGTTTCGTCGGCTGTTCTTGCGATGACGAAGCCCTATCAGTATGATACATTTGTGTTAGAATGTGGCGGCAACAGTTCGATCAATTTGACGTATGATCCCAATGGCGATCTCAAGCTTGGAAGTTATGAGAATAACAGTTCAGTATTCAATTCATGCATTGACAAGCCCCCCTGGTCTTCCACACCTCAGATCACGTTCAGTGTGGACCTGCTGGACCCGTCCTATCGATTTGACAGAATACTGGGGAATGTGCAAGCCCCCTTCAATCTGACCCTCCGTGGGAACCGAAGTGGTGTATTCTACCTGGACTATGAGAAGATCAACTATACCGATAGCGAGAAGGGGCATCTGATCGATCAATATTGTATGAATGTGAGCACAGGTTATTTCAGATATCGCTCATCGAACAATTTTTGGATGGATCAGGATCTTATCTTTGAGAACGGAGCGATAATACTGGAACAGGGCTCACGGTCATCTGTACGTTCGCAACCGTTCATCACAGTGGATGAGGGCAGGAACCTACTGACCCTATGTGCCTGTGATATCGAGGGAAACAGGGAAAGTGTTAGTGGTAATGGTGAATCGACCGTGAACATCTGTACAGGAGAACGAAAAGAATATATATATCCACATGTGGAGAATACAAGCGTTTCAATATACTCAGAATATCCTGAGGCGTGGGATAACTACTTATCCTCCATAGCAGACCTCACGGTGAGGGATAATAATACCATCTCTGCGTTTTTCTATAACAGGACAGTAGATATGTCAACCACAAGTGTTGTTATTACGATTCCCTGACCCCCAATCGGTTTCAGACCGAAAAGTTCATTCCAGAAGTGAGGAATAAAAATATGATAGGCATCTCATCGTTCGCATTCCACGACCTCCCCCTTTCCCAGGCGCTTGAGAAGATCGAAAACCTGGCCGATTGCGCAGAGATCTTCTCTGAAGGTCGCCATGACCTGCTGCGCAAGGAGGAGATGGCCTTTTCCTATGACCTCACCTATACGGTACATGCTCCCAGTACTGACATAAACCTTGCCAGTGTACGGGAACCGATCCGTATGGCATCCCTGCAACTGGTGAGGCAGGTTGCAGATATATGCAATGACCTTGATTCAGAGATCATGGTCATCCATCCCGGATATTTTCCATTTCCCTCAGATGGACCTGCAGCAGTGAAAGCCTTCGAGCGTTCGGTCCCGGTACTTGAGGATATATCTGTGGACAGTGGGGTAAATATCTGCGTGGAGAACATGCCGCAATGGGATTGTTTCTTGTTCAGGTATCCTCAGTTAGATATTGGTGGGAATGGGTTTACCCTGGATATCGGGCATGCGAACACACTGGGTAATCTTCCGGAGTTCCTTGATGCGAATATATCACATTTCCATCTGCACGATAACAACGGTACGATTGACGAGCATCTACCTATTGGAGAGGGGAACATCGACATGGGTCTGCTGGTGGACCTGCTGAAGAAAAGTAATGCCATCAAGGTCATCGAGAACAAATGTGAGGATGATGTGCATCACAGCCTGGAAGCTCTCAGGAAGCTGGGTGTGGACTGATCTGCAGTGGTATGATCGGTGATGATTGATCGGCGATGGCCGGATGGTCTACATGACATTTATTTGGACATGCAACGCTTATATATAGTCAAATGCGTATTTACATGTATGAGGGAATTAGGTAACAAAGTCTTCAATGCCCTTGGAAGCGATACCAGGATCAAGATGCTTGAGATCCTCAGTGAGGATGAGATGCATATCTCTGAACTTGCAAGGAGAATTGGCATATCGGTGCCAGTTGCGGCCAAGCATGTGAAAATACTGGAAGAGGCAAAACTGATCGAGCGCAGGGTATTCGGCAAGACGCATGTGCTAAAACCCAACAGGGATAATATCTATATTGCTATGGATTCATTTGCCCCGACCAAGACGATAGAAGTGGAGAAGGGGACAACACTGCTCGATGCTCTCAGAGGTGTCACTGCTGTCAAGGTGAAGAAAAAAGGTGATCGGGAGCTGATCATCTCAACAGATGGAGACGAGGGGCTGTATGTCTATGAGATCAATGGGAAGATGTCGGAGCAGACCGTCGATAATTGTGTGTTGGATGATGATTCTGTGATCAAGTGGAAAAAGCTGGAGCCAGTGACCAAGATCAAACTGGACATCCATGTAAAGAAGTGATCCCCTTTCATCCACTGATCCATCATTTGTAGACCACTTTCCACGGTCCTTTGATCGTTTGTTTCTTGTGTAAGCACATCCCTTCTTCGTCCTAGAGGAACCTATCTCTAAATATGCTGGCTTGGGGGGACCATTCAATACTTTCACCGTGCTTGGTGTGTGGTTATATATCTGCAGTCCCCATCACTGACCAATGAGTGTTAGTGTTGAGAGCCTGACGAACGGACATCATCGGACGCTGTCTGAGCGAATGCAGTTCTTGTCCTCTGGTACCAAATACGATAGCTGCAACCAGAGCGCGGTGTGCCATGCATTTGGTCCGGACGGGCGTTGCATTCAGCTGTATAAAACACTGCTGACCAACTACTGTGCCGGCGAATGCGCATACTGTCCAAACCGATGTGAGCGGGATGTGCCGAGGGTCTCTCTCACTCCGGAGGAGATCACCAGGATCACCTGGTCGTTCTACCGCAGGAATGCGATCGAGGGTCTGTTCCTGTCGTCCGGGATCATCGGGGATGCGGAGAACACGTCCCAGAAACAGCTGGAGGTGGTGCAGCTTCTCAGGCAGCAGAGATTTACCGGCTACATACATGTACGTTTGATGCCGGGCACACCGAGGTATATCCTTGAACAGATCGCGGACCTTGCCAACAAGTTCGGGGTGAACGCAGAGACCACGAGTTCGATCAACTATTCGGAGATCTGCCCGAACTTTGATTACAAGAACGATGTCCTACAGCGGCTCAAGTGGACTCGTGACCTGATCCAGGAAAAAAGGCGTGAATATCGCGGGACAGGTCGTATCGTTGGTGCCAATGATACCCAATTTGTTGTGGGGGCAGTGGATGAAACGGATCGGGATATCGTCAGGACGGTCAATAAGTTCATGGACAAATATACTCTGAGACGACCATATTTCATGAGCTTTGATCCAGTTCCCGACACGCCCCTCGAGAACGGCACGCCGTCTCCAAAATGGCGTGAGCAACGGCTCTATCAGGCATCATACCTGCTGAAGGATTACGGGCTCAGGGACAGGGACCTTGAGGGTGTGTACAATGATTCAGGGAACCTGCCCAATGCAGATCCCAAGCTGGAACTTGCCCATGCCCATCCTGAGAGATTCCCCGTCAACATCAATTCGGCGGATATGGATGAGCTCCTGCTGGTGCCCGGGATCGGTCCGGTGAGTGGTAGCAGGATCATCCATTCACGACCGATCGGGTCTGAGGAGGAACTTGCAGGAATGGGTGTCGTTGTTTCCAGGGCACGCCCCTTCATATATCTTAATGGGGCCAGGCAGACGAACCTCGCATCATTTACCGGGGACTGCTCATGATCATAGTTTTCAAGCCCACTGTGGATGGTGTACTCCTTGCCTGCGGATCACTTGTAAACCATCCGGAGTCCAATCTGATGGTTGCGAAAGATGGGCGGCAGTTGAAGGAAAAGTTCCAGTTTACAGGGATCGATGATCAGGTTCTCAGAGTGGGTTTTAATTCATCACCAAACACATCCGGACTGCTCAAAAAGGTCTTTACCAATACACGGACTCGAATGTCACCTTTGGATCCGGATCCATTGAAATACATTGATCTCGTGCTCAGGCATGGTGATGCCGATCCGGTGGACCTGGTGCGGTTCATGTGGTCCTGTAACGGGGATGTGAATGCCATGTACTCAAAAAAGACCCGGATCGCACGGTGTTATTACAATTACATGCGTGATGTGACCCGTAGCTGGCAACGGTTATGTATGTTCGCGCGTCCTTCATTGACCAATGGTCTCCTTTCCGTGGAGGTAGATTCGCCTCACGAGATCGCCGATATATTCTGCCGCTGGCTCGCAAGAAAGAATCCGGATGTTCCGGTGGCTGTGGTGGCAAATGGTACTGCCTGGATCGGCAATGGGGAATTCGTGGGACTCGAACACTTCACAACGATCGGTGCCGCGTTCGTCGAGAACCTCCAGGATTCGGCAGATGAGGAGGAGATCGATGAGCTATGGGATGTGTACTACGATTCCCAGATGATAGAGAACCGTCGGAATCGAGGTCTTGCAAAGAAAATGCAACCCCTGAGTTCGGGAACTCTGAGCAAGATGGCCCAACGGGACAGGTATAAGGTGGAGCGTGGGATCTCCAGCTGTACACTTGATGGATTTATTTGACCATTGAACAGGAGATATAAGTATGAACGACCTGCAGGAGATTCCCCGTATTGGCGAAAAGATGGCGCAACGTTTCATTGAACATTTTGGATCAGAGAAATGTGCCCTCGATGCGATCCTTGGGGGAGATATCGCAAGTATCTCTGGCGTGGAGGGCATTGGTCAGCGGTATGCCGTATCACTGGTCCATGAGGTGCGGGCGCAGGTCGAAGGGGTAACCTCGTCTGATTTTCTGAGGACAAAGGAGGCCATGGACCTGTACGAGCGTTTGCTCGACCTCATGAAGGACTTTGCTCATAGTCGATATGCAAAGGATAAGCTCCATGTCTATATCCCCTATCCCGCAGAACGCATGGATCTGATCGAAAAGGTCCGCACGTCAGTCTCGGACTACATAGGGATCGCCAGTAAATTGCGTGGTGACGATGAGTTCACATCGCTGCTGGGCCGGCTTCGAAGGATCGATAAGAGCTACGCCGCGCCCAGGATCCGACAGCGCTGTATACTGACTGCTGACAGTGAACAATTTGAGGAGGCACGCCGTCGGTTCAGTAATATTATTGACATACAGCTCGCGAGCAGTCCGGGCGAGTTTGTTGATGTGGCCAGGGGGTATTCGCACGTGATCGCAACAGGTGATCGGTGTATAGGGTTTGAACTTCCTGAAGACATTGATCCGGAGTTTGTTCCTGACATTCAGACGGTTGACGAGTGGCATGTTGTCCCGGAACTTGAGATCGCCTTCTTTGCCAGGAACCTTGAGGTAATCGAATGTGCACTCAAGATCGTGTGTACACTGCGCACGAGTAGTGTACAGTTCATGGAGGATATTAGTGACGGAGACCTGGATGTCCTTGTCAAAACCCTTTCATTGATCGATGATGAGGGGGACGTACAGCAGGGATTCGATCCGGCGATCGACCGGCTGTCGCACATCATCGACAGTGCTGACGAACGCATTGCGGACATTGTGCGGGATGCGAACATGAAACTGGACGCTCTTCTACAGGAGAGTAAGCTGACCCTGAGTGGTCAGGACATGCTCAGGATTATGGACGACAAGGTCCAGGTCCAGGATCTCCTGTCAAAAGAGTTGTACCATTCATATCATTCGCTGATAAAGACGTCGAAGGAGGATATCTCAGCGAAGCTGGGATTAAAAGGATCGGAAACTCTACTGATCGAATCCTTTTTCCCTGACGAGATCACCTCTCCTCTGGAGATCGATCCGAGTCAATTATATGCCTTGAAGCAGCAGATGATGCAGAAGGTCCACAGGAAGAAAATGGAGCACAAGAGGGAGATATCAAAGATCCTCAGTAACTATCATGAGATCGTATTGAGGCTGGTCCGTGAGGTCCTGGATTTCGATGTGGGGTTTGCCATTGGATGTTTTGCCAACGAGTTCGACATGTCCCTTCCGAACCTGATCACAGGAACTGGGATCGGTTTTGTGAATGCTCAGAACCTTTTCATACGATCCCGCCACGGGGACGTGGTCCCCATAGATTATTCGGTCGGTGGCACGTCCCTGGCTCCCGATGATACTGGTGATCCTGTGGTACTGTTGAGTGGCGTGAACTCCGGGGGCAAGACCTCAATGCTCGAGTTGATCGCACAGTGCATCATACTTGCACACATGGGATTTCCGACACCGGCTGAACATCTCGAACTTGGACTAACCGAAGGATTGTATTATTTCGGAAAATCGAAAGGGACCCTGGATGCCGGCGCGTTCGAGACCACCCTCACTGACCTGTCTGTGGTGGCCGATGGCGCGAGCAAGGTGGTCCTTGTGGATGAACTCGAGTCCATAACTGAGCCAGGTGCTTCGGCAAAGATCATTGCAGGTATGCTGGAGTTCCTGTCCGAGAGCAACGATAGTATGGCCGTGTTCGTATCCCATCTCTCTGAACTGATATTGGAGAACACACAATGCAGTATCCGGGTGGACGGTATCGAGGCCGATGGCCTGGATGAGGACCTGAACCTCATAGTCGATAGAAATCCCAGATACAATTATGTGGCAAAGAGTACTCCCGAATTGATCGTACAACGCCTGTCACAAAAGACCAGTGGGAATGAGCAGACTTTCTATGAAAGACTGGGTGAAAAGTTCCATTGATCGAGACGTAAGTGTGAGTTTTAATGTGTCGAAAGTGTTCAGAGCACACCTTTTGTGCTCTTTATATCCTTGCCTTCGATCTTCACTGCACGGCGTAATCCATACGCAAAGGCCTTGAACAGTGCCTCGATCTGGTGATGGTCGTTAGAGCCATCAACCCTGATATGCAGGTTCATCCTTGCATTATCCACCAGGGATCCAAAAAAGTGCTTTACCATCTGTGTGTTAAATTCCCCTACCCGTGGTGAGCTGAACTCTGCGTTCATCATCAGATAGCTACGTCCACCAAGGTCAAGTGCTACTTCCGCAAGGGCCTCGTCCATAGGGATACGGGCTTCACCGAAACGAGCGATACCTGTCTTGTCACCAAGTGCTTTTTCAATTACCTGACCAAGAACGATCCCCACGTCTTCGATCAGGTGGTGTTCGTCAACGATGAGATCTCCCCTGGCATTGATCACCAGATCAAAATTACCATGGCGTGCGAAGGATATTAACATGTGGTCGAAGAATCCGATACCTGTGTTGATGTCAGATAAGCCACTCCCGTCAAGGTTCAATTCCATGCGGATGTCGGTCTCACTGGTCTTGCGGGATATTTTTGCTTTTCTCATGAGGAACCATCACGTTGATCTGTAGTTCAGTTTTAATCACTAATAATATTTATTGCTTCTGCAAGTGTGAACTTATGTGTGTAGAGTGCACTTCCGACCACTACACCTGCTGCACCTGTACCTTTCAGTACCAAGATGTCATCCAGGGTTGTGACACCACCGGATGCGATCACCGGGATGTCCACTGATCGCACAAGTTTGCGGGTGGGATTTGGGTTGACACCTTTCATGAGTCCCTCGGTGTCGATGTTGGTGTACAGGATACTGCCGGCTCCAAGTTCTTCGAATCGTGTCCCCATCTCAACGGGTGTGTGTTCGGACTCTCTGGTCCAGCCTTCAATGGAGATCTTCCCATTCTTCGAGTCCAGTGCCACGTTAATATGTTCATTTCCGAATTCGTCTGCCAGTCGTTTGATGAGATCAGGATCCTTGAGTGCGGCGGTGCTCAGGATGACCCTGTCGATACCGGTGGCCAGCAGTGCGGCCGCATCTTCAAAGGAGCGTATTCCTCCCCCAACCTGCACGAACACTCCAAATTGCTTGCATTTCTGTACGATCTTCTCTACAATGGGAGCGTTCTTACGTTCTCCTTCAATGGCACCGTCCAGATCGATGAGGTGCAATGTCCTTGCGCCCTGTGATACCCAGTCAAGGGCAATTTCGACGGGGTCATCGATGGAAACCATCTCGCTACCAGGTACTCCCTGCACCAGCTGCACACATTTACCGCCCTGCATATCCACCGCAGGGATCACTTCAAAAGCCATTGTATCCTATCTCCTGTGCTATTCTCAGGGCATCATTCGCTCGATGGGGACTATGAGAATATCCGAGGCACCTGCCTGTTTGAGTCTGTTCACTGTCTTAAAGACAGCATCAGCATCAATGACCGCATGCACTGCCGATACATCCGTATTGGATTCGACCTTCATTACGGTGGGTCCGGCAAGTCCCGGTAGGATATCCTTGATCACATCCAGCTTGTCAGAAGGGACGTTCATCATCAGGTATCGTTTTCCTTTTGCGTGCAGGACACTTTCCATTGCTGTCCTTATGTGGTGGACCTTCTCGTTGCTGTCCATTGTATCCCGGTTCGCGATGAGGTACACGGATGATGAGAATACCTGCCCGATCTTCTTCAGATGGTTCGTCACCAGGGTAGTGCCTGAACTGGAGATGTCCACAATGGCATCGGCGATCCCTACATGTGGTGTCATCTCGCAGGCACCACTTACCTTGATCACGTCGATATTGATCCCCAGATTTTCGAAATGTTTTGTTGTGATCTGTGGGAATTCGGTAGCAACACGCATACCTTCGAGTTCTTCTGCAGAGTTGATGTGCGAATCGTCGGGAACAGCAAGAACAAGATCGGCTCCTCCGAACTGAAGGTCCAGCATCACTTCAACATCCGCTTCTGTCTCGGCGATAAGATCAAGCCCGGTCACACCAACATCCGCGGCACCATCCTGTATATATTCAGGAATATCGGCAGCTCTTGCGAGCAGGAATGTGATCTCTGGGTCGTTTGTCTTTGCGAAAAGCTTTCGTTTTGATCCCTCAAGGACGGGCAATCCAGCTTCCCTGAAAAGATTAACTGTTGGATCGTGGAGTCTTCCTTTGTTTGGTATTGCGATGCGTATCATGTTATGGCCCTTCTGACTGCAAATTGCCTTTTATATATTGGTTTGATGTTCTCAAATACTGTTATCCCATATAAGGTTTAATAAGATATGTTTTCTGTCATATAGGTCGTATGTGATACAGTTTATGAATGATTGAATATTACTGACGGTAATTAATTTGAAACTAGATAGTAATTATTATATATAACTCCTTACCCATATAGGATAATTCCAGTGTTCAATATGGGTTTGAGTTTATGATGATCTATGATAATCAAATAATGCATATGAGGTCTGAACGATGCGAAACATAAGAGTTGAGGAACTGGTACAGACGCCGGTGGAAAAGCAGCAGATCGAGCTTGTGGAGCGCAAGGGTGTGGGACATCCGGATAGTATATCCGATGGCCTGGCAGAGGCTGTCAGCCGTGCCCTGTGCAAGGAATATATCGAAAAGTGCGGTACTGTGCTTCACCACAATACCGATGAGACTCAGATCGTAGCGGGTAGGGCCAACCCCCGGTTCGGCGGAGGAGAGATCATAAAACCCATCTACACACTGCTGGTTGGACGAGCCACAAAGGAATTCGATGGTGTTGAGATCCCGGCAGAGGCAGTCGCTCTTTCGGCAGCACGTGAATATCTGGACAATACCCTTGCTGACCTTGATCCTGACTGTGATATGATCATCGATTGTAAGCTTGGCACGGGTTCATCGGACCTGCGTGATGTGTTCAACAGGAAGAGTGTTCCAATTGCCAACGACACGTCCTTTGGTGTGGGTCACGCACCCTTTTCAGAGCTTGAGCGGATCACATACAATACCGAAAGGGACCTGCTCACCGATCTCAAAAAGAAGATCCCGGGTATCGGAGAGGATATCAAGGTCATGGGCATGAGAGATGAGGACGATATCACACTGACCATTTGCTGTGGTATGGTCGGCAAACATGTGGATGATATGGATCATTACACCAGTATCAAGGAAGAGATGCGGGACTATGTGCTTGACCTTGCAGGCAGGTACACTGACAGGAGTGTTGATGCACATATCAATGCTGCAGATAATGTAGAAGCTGGAGTCGGCGGTGTCTTCCTGACGGTCACCGGTACTTCGGCTGAGATGGGTGATGATGGTTCAGTGGGGCGCGGGAATCGTTGCAATGGCCTGATCACGCCGAACCGACCGATGAGCATGGAAGCTACCAGTGGTAAGAACCCGATCAACCATATAGGAAAGGTCTATAATCTCATGTCTACCCAGATGGCCAAGGATATTGCCAGTGCAGTACCTGATGTACAGGACATATATGTGCGCCTGTTATCACAGATCGGCAAACCGATCGATGACCCTCTGGTTGCCAGTGTCCAGATCATTCCTGCAGAAAGTACCAACTTTAACATCATAGAGGATGATGTGACGGCAGTGGTGGATGACTGGCTCTCTAATACAGCAAATATCACGGAAATGGTGATCAATGGAGATCTGGATACGTTCTGACGTACCATATGAAACACGTATGTGTACCAGATGATGCAATAATTGTGACTGTGCAGAGGGATGCACCGTTTGGGTGCATTTCTCCATCATGCCTCTTTTTTGTTGGATCTTCGGCGAAAAGGATAAGTATCATTGTGTGTATGGAAGGGATGCATCTCACGAATGTGGAATGTGAGCACGCTGTAAGTTTGATCACGGTCCCGCCTTAACTCAGTGGTAGAGTGCGCGGCTGTAGTATGGTTCATGTGACTTGTCACATACCGCGCAGGCACCGCGATGTCCCCGGTTCGAGTCTGGGAGGCGGGATCATTTATTCATCAAGACTCGTACCAACAGCTATATATATAGATTTGAGCATTGTGATGCTGCTCAAACAGCAATGTCCGAATAGTGTAGAGGCCTATCATGGAGCCCTGTCGAGGCTCCGACCCGGGTTCGAATCCCGGTTCGGGCGTATCAGAAATATCCGGTCTGTGCCGGATATTCCCCCTCTCCTTTATTTTTCTATCATTCTCTCTCTGACCCAAGGCTTGCTTATAGGGTTTTGAACATTGGTTCCAAATGTCATTCCTCCTCTCCCCATCATTGCCATGATTCTGGTACACTGAAAAGCTACAAATAACATGAGTATTTTGAATAAACCAATATTGAACTTGACCAATCCACAAATTCCAAACCCGACAAATGTGATCATATGCCATACAAGATACTCGAGAAACGTGAAATGGTGCAGGCTGTGCACCTGATGAAGATCGATGCACCAGACGTTGCAAAGGCCGCAAAGGCAGGACAGTTCATCATCCTGCGTATCGATGAAGAAGGAGAACGTATACCTCTGACGATCGCGGACTATGACGTGGGCGAGGGATCTGTCACCATCATCTTCCAGGAGATGGGCAAGACCACCAAACAACTTGGTGCATTGTCCGATGATGACGTGTTGCAGGATTTCGTGGGCCCCCTGGGGCATCCTGCGGATGTTCGCAAACTGGGCACCGTTGTCCTGGTGGGCGGCGGTATTGGGATCGCACCGATCCACCCGCAGGCAAAGGCCTACCGCGAGGCAGGAAATAGGGTCATTTCCATCATCGGGGCCAGGAATGAGGACCTGCTGATCCTGGAGGATGAGATGCGGGCCCGGAGCGATGAGCTATACGTTGCTACTGATGATGGTTCCAAAGGACATCATGGTTTTGTTACTGATATCGTCAAGGAGATCCTGGATGGCGACGAAGAAGAGGTCGCGCGGATCGTGGTGATCGGGCCGCCGATAATGATGCGTGTGGCGGCCGGTGTGACCGCACCGTATAATGTAGAGACCATCGTGAGCCTCAACCCTATCATGATCGATGGGACCGGCATGTGCGGGGGATGTCGTGTCTCTGTGGGAGGAGAGACGAAGTTCGCGTGTGTGGACGGTCCCGAGTTCAACGCAAAGGACGTGGACTTTGACCTCCTGATGAGCCGGTTATCCCTGTATCGCGATGAGGAGGGTCAGGCGCTTGAAAGTTATAACAAATGTTGCAGTGGAGGGGATTGCAAATGTCAGTAAGACAGACAATGCCGGTGCAGGACCCACAGGAGCGTAACAGTAATTTCAACGAGGTGGCCCTGGGATATACGGATGAGCAGGCTGTTCTGGAAGCCGGACGGTGTCTTGAGTGCAAGAAACCCAAATGTGTTGAGGGTTGTCCGGTAAATATCGACATCCCGGGATTCATCTCAAAGATCAAGGTCAGGGACTTTGACGGTGCCATAGCAACGATCAAGGAAATGAACGCCCTCCCTGCCATATGCGGGCGGGTGTGCCCTCAGGAGGAACAGTGCGAGCAACTCTGCATCCTGGGCAAGAAGAGCGAACCCATTGCCATCGGCCGCCTTGAAAGGTTCTGTGCAGATCATGAGCGTGAGAAGGGCGTAGAGGACCCTATCGTAGCCGAGCCCAGCGGGAAGACCGTCGCAGTGGTCGGGGCTGGGCCAGCGGGACTGACAGCGGCTGCTGATCTTGCAAGGGCCGGACATGCCGTCACGATCTTCGAGTCCCTCCATGAAGCCGGAGGCGTGCTGATCTACGGCATTCCCGAGTTCAGGCTGCCCAAGGCCATCGTGAAGGAGGAGATCGAGTTCATAACGAAACTGGGTGCTGAGATCAAGGTGGACTACGTGATCGGACGCATCAAGACCCTGGACGAGCTCCGGGACGAGTTCGATGCCATCTTCCTGGGAACCGGCGCAGGGCTTCCGAAGTTCATGGGTATCGAGGGCGAGAACCTGAACGGCGTGTACTCTGCCAACGAGTCCCTCACCCGTGTGAACCTGATGAAAGCCTACCGTTTTCCCGAATACGATACACCCATCAAACAGGGTAATCACGTTGTTGTGGTCGGTGGCGGAAATGTGGCCATGGACGCTGCCCGGTGTGCGCAGCGCCTGGGTGCGGATGAGGTGACCATCGTATACCGCCGGGGAGATGAGGAACTGCCTGCACGGCGCGAGGAGATCGAACATGCAAAAGAAGAAGGTATCGTGTTCCGCTTGCTCAATAATCCTGTGAGCATACTGGAAGGAGAGAACAATACCGTATCGGGTATTGAGTGTATCAAGATGGAACTTGGCGAGCCGGACGAGTCCGGACGAAGGCGCCCCGTCCCCATCAAGGGATCCGAGCACGTCATTGACGCTGATATCTTCATTGTGGCCATAGGCACATCTCCCAACCCCATCATATTCACAGGTTCAGAGGGCCTGGAGCGATCTGCCTGGGGCACCATTGTCGTGAACGAGGACGGCATGACATCCATAGAGGGAGTATGCGCCGGCGGTGACGTGGTGACAGGTGCAGCCACAGTGATCAGTGCCATGGGTGCAGGGAAACTGGCGGCTGAGACGATCAACGCTCATCTCAGGGACAACTGACCAGGGAGCAGTTCGGTCATCGATAGACAGAGATATTCGTATCTCTGTCGTACTTCCTCTTATTTGACGGTTTTAGCAATAGGCTATCGATATTGTCTATCCGCTCCATTTTTCATTCATTCAACATCTCTCTTTACTTTACTTTACTCTACTCTCTCCCTTTCCCCTTCTTCTCTCCCTCCTGCCATTCGCACAAAAGTGTTAAATCAACTCCCATTCCATTCTAGCACATGAAAAATAAGAGCGGATCATTCTCACCAATACGAAAGTCTTCCCAGAGGTCTCACCGCCCGAAGAAAAAGAGGGATCCGTTGAATGAACTGCAACAACCCAAACGAGCACATCCTTCACGGCAATCTCGAAAGAATACATCATTCAGGCCTTCAGCTGTCGAAGAGCATATCTTCTGGTGCGATCGTTGCAATGTTCCTCTGATCGGAAAGGAATGTGGCATATGCGGTCAGGATGGGACACAACTGGATCTGTCGGCACCTGGTGACGTGCGGTTCTGCTCGCCGTACGAGCGGGAGATACTTGCGCAGCAGTTGTTATCGGCATACTGTTGCGATCCCATTGGCGAGAGGATAGTCCTGCTCAACAAGATCCCGGGTGACGACAGGACCGATGAGGTCATTGTGGATGGTCTGGTTTTAGGAGTGCTCTATTTTGACCTGCGATCGATGGATTTCCGTTTTGAACCATCTGCTGACGGTGCTGCTATCCTTGTTGTACATACCGATCGCAGGACAGTTGTGCTGGAGAAGACCAGGTCTCACTTAAGCGGAAAGAAAGTTCGTCGTGACCAGGTCCGGACATGTTCCTCTGACATCCGCAACGGGGACCCGGTACTCGTGGTATCGGGCGATCTTGTGGGTGTTGGATCATCTTATTGTGATAGTGCCATCATCGCCTCATCCGGCAAAGATACGGATGCTGTGATACGGGTCAGGAAGATCAAGAAAGGGGTTGCACGACTGAACCCAACGGTGGCGGGCATGGACGATGCCATTAAGGCGAACCTGGCATACCTGCAAAGGCTCGGGAAGGACGCAATGAACACGATAAAGGGTATCGCGAACCAGAAAGCATACCGCGGCCTTGACGTCCATGTATCGTTCAGCGGGGGCAAGGATAGCCTTGTGGTGCTGGACCTCACCCTCAGTGCTCTTAAGAAACGGCATGTACAGGCTTTTTTCCTGGACACGGGACTCGAGTTCCCAGAGACCGTGGACTTTGTCCACCATTACTGTGAGCATCACGGGATCGATCTGGTAGAAGAGGGTGCAAGCGATGCTTTCTGGGATAATGTTGACAGTTTCGGGCCGCCGGCCAAGGATTTCAGGTGGTGCTGCAAGATCTGCAAACTCGCACCGGCCAACGCGGTCATTGAAGAATGCAGGAATAAAGGTCCTATTTGTCTTACGGTGGACGGAAAACGGAAATACGAGTCGTTCTCGCGGTCAACGATATCTTCCAGCGAGATGAACCCCTTTGTACCGGATCAGTTGAATATCTTCCCGATCCGTAACTGGCGTGCCATTGAGGTCTGGTTGTACATCTACTGGAGAGGACTGGAATACAACTCTCTCTACGACATGGGCTTTGAGCGCGTGGGGTGTTACCTGTGTCCCTCTGCCCTGGCCTCGGAGTACCAGCGACTGGGCGAGCTCCATCCGGAGATGTACGAGCGATGGAACAGCTATCTCCTTCACTGGGCCAGGGAGCATGGTCTGTCTGCGGACTATGTTAAGCATGGCTTCTGGCGCTGGCGAGAGCTCCCTGCGAAGATGACAAAACTCGCCGAATATCTCAATGTTGACACAAAGCCCGGGCAGATCGAAGGTTCGTTCAGCATTTGTGTTACCTCTGGATCCTCACCATGCAAGGATGGCAGTTTTTCGGTGGAAGGTATTGTGGAAGGGGTCACACTCAATCAGGCCACAGCTGTGATGAATGTTCTTGGTCGCACCGTATATTCAAATGAACTGGGCATATTGTCGGTCGAAACTCCCTCGGCTCGCGTCAATATCTTCTCCTCAGGGGCAATAAAAATCACAGGTGCAACAAAAGATGCAGCATTATCC
>JAYEHR010000034.1:0-4540 GCA_034659615.1 Methanobacteriota archaeon
CCTGCAACGATGGCAAATATGATCCATCCGATGTGGGTGTGGACCGTCATCATGGCATCCATTCCATATTGGTATGCTGTGAGATAGAGGATCGTGACCCTCACCAGGTTTGCTATGTATGCTACAGCTATAGCAAAACCCAGCAGATAAAGGGTTTTGTTGAGTTTCATCTTTTCCATACGGCTGTAACCTATAACGATCCCTATTAGCAGGAACATGGAGTATAATCCAGAACATGGCCCCCCGATTATGATCGTCAGGTCCTCTACACCGGAGAGTTTTATAGTTTCGATAGCAACTACCTCTACGGGAATTCCAATCAATTTAATGATGGATACAGTTGGAAGCAGAACCAGATAATGATCGAAAAGATGTAAAAAATCGATGTTCAATGCTCCAAATATTGAATAGAATATTACGTAAAATATGGTAAAGATCCCGGCGATGTAAGCACCGAACTCTCCTATATGACTGAACTGTGGCTTATCCGTCCCCATAGCAATGAGCGATATCCCAAAGAAGAATGTCATTGAATCCAGGGTTCCCAGTTCACTGCCTGTCCTGAAGTTATAGAGAAGATCTGCGAAGACAATAAGGGCTCCTACGAAAAGATACAACTTCGATCGTTGGATGTTTTGTTTTCCGGTTAGATGAATCCGACTGATCATGATCACAGCGGCCAATAACAGTACCACTCCAATGGATGTGGACCCTTCACTAAGTTCTATCGTAGCGCCAATGAAGAGTGCAAGGGTCAGGAGCATCAGGACTACATTTTTGTCGGCATTCATCTTGCTTTTCCCAAATTGTTATTAGTGTTACAAAGGATTTTGAAGGTATATTAACTTGCTGTTATAGTCCACTTTTATAGGATTTCCATATATCAGAGTCCATCGATCACTTCAAATAGAGGTTGCATCAATAATGTGACAAAATGGGTATTCTCGACACGTAAAAACACATATAAGTATAAAGCAATAACTGATGATTGATATGGGGCTCAAAAAGAGGTTCAATACATGAGAATAATGGTTGGAATTTCTCATCCTAAACATGTTTACATGTTCAAGAATTTCATTGATCAAATGGAAAGTAAGGGGCACCAGATTAAGGCTGTCCTGATAGGAAAAGACAATAACAAGGGATTGATGGATGATTTTAATTTAAGATATGTTCAGGTCGGTGAGAACAAACCAACGTTTGTAAAGAAAATATTGTCTTTGCCCGGGGTCGAACTGAAGACGTATAAGGTTGCAAGGGAATTCAAACCGGATGTTTTTGTTGGACAAGCTCTTCCATCATTAGCACATATCAGCTTTTTAATGAGGAAACCGTATTTCATCTTTGAGGATACGGAACATGCAAAACAGGTCCACTATATTACTTTTCCATTCACAAAGTATGTCGTAACCCAAAAAGGATATTGGGATGATCTTGGGAAAAAACAGATATTTTACAATGGGTATTATGAGCTCAATTACCTTCATCCAAATCATTTTCAACCCGACGCTTCAGTCTTAAAAAAATTGGATATTGATGAGGGTGAGAGATATAGTCTCTTGCGTTTCGTATCATGGGAGGCACTCCACGATAAATCCAACAAGGGTTTTTCACTATCTATGAAACGGAATATCGTTAAGGAACTTGCTAAATACGGAAAAGTATTTATTTCATCTGAAAAAGTACTTCCTGAAGACCTTAGACAATTTCAAATCCAACTGCCTGCAAGTGATATGCATAGTCTGATGAGCTATGCAACATTGTTTATGGGTGAGAGTTCAACCATGGCATCGGAATGTGCCGTATTAGGCACACCTGCAATTTACATTGATTTCTGTGGAAGGGGATACACCGATCATGAAGAGTCTGAATATGGTCTCGTGTTCAATTTCAAGAATGATGTACGATCACAGGAGAAAGCTTTGGAAAAGGCAATTGAATTGATCAAGGATAAATATGTTAAAAATAAATGGGGACGTAAAAGGGAGACTATGCTTGGTGACCTGGATGATGGCACGCAATTCATGGTAGACCTGATCGAGAGTCGAATTTGGAATAGGAACAAATAAGTAACGGAAGCGCGTGTCCAGTTCCAATCTCTTATATCTATTTCAGACACGGATTTACACGGATTAACGCGGATCTATCGGAATGACGATCATCCCTCAAAAGTTCTGGATCATAGCGAAAATGCAAACCAATTTCCTCACAATCTGTGTCAATCCGCGTTAATCCGTGTCTGAAAATGAAAAATAGATTCAAAACCATAATAGGATCACAAACATCTAAACTTAAACTATAACTCATCAACTCCATGTTTAAGACGCGGATTTACACAGATTTACGCGGATTATCGGAATGACGGTAATCAACAGCCAAACACCCAGAATCACACCATAAATTAAAAACAAATCAACCATAATCCGTGTAAATCCGCGTTAATCCGTGTCTGAAAACAACCTTATTCTTGAACCCATTACAATGTCACAACTGTGAAATTATCGAAACTGTCAAATCGGCGTCCCTGACAAAATACCAAAAAAAGACAAAGTGAGGATATAATCTTCAGCTAAAAGCGAAAACGGTCATTTTTGGGATTTACACTAACCGACAAGCTATAAAAGGCCTCGATACTATCCTTATATTATTAAATGTTCCGAATATTATATATGTCATGATGTAATAATATTACTGGACGGCCAAGCATTGATCATTGCCGGTATTTATTTGCAGGATGGCGCTTATCTGAGGTGGAGTATGGATCGGGATTTCACATTATCAAAGTACAGGCAACTTATCGAGACTATAATCAACACTGACTATGAGCCAATTGCCGTTCGTGATTATTTTGAATCCGGCACTGACACTGACCGATGTATCATTCTCAGGCATGATGTGGATCGTGCTGTCCAGCGTTCGCTGGACATGGCCCAGCTCGAACACGAATACGGCATACGCTCTACCTATTATTTCAGGCATACGGACGATGTGTTCAAGCCAGAGTTCATGCATGCGATCGCGGATCTGGGTCATGAGATCGGTTTTCACTATGAGGTTATGGATAAGGCAAAAGGTGACACTGCCAGGGCGATCGGGATATTCGAGACCGAACTTGGCGAACTGAGGGCGATCGAAGATGTAAAGACAGCGTGCATGCATGGCAATCCCCTTGCTCCGTGGTCGAACCGTGATCTCTGGACAGAATATGACATCAAGGATTTTGGTATTATTGCTGAACCGTACCTTTCGATCGATTATGGTAAGGTGCTCTACCTGACGGATACCGGGAGAACATGGGCGGATCGCAACATCCGGGTGAAGGATGTCCTGGATGATAGTGCTAACACCCTGTCCAATCCTGCCGGAAATATTGCTACTACGGATAATGTTATCGATCTGGTCCGAAAAGAAGAGATCCCACAGATGTGCATACTCGCACATCCGAATCGCTGGTGTGAAGACATCCCCGGCTGGACAAAGGAACTCGTTCTCCAGAACCTGAAGAATGTGGGAAAGGCTGGTATTGTCTGGTACCGGAACAGGAATAATGGATAAATGAATTCCAATGATTACAGGATATGAGGTCCAAATGATCAGATCCGGATGTGATCCGATATGATAACGGTGGTCAGTTCACCAGATACGCAGGGGTGGGACCAGTTCGTCCACGACCATCCGCACGGGACGATCTTCCAGACCAGCGCAATGGCGAAGGTCTATGGCCGGGCGAAGCACTACGAGCCGATCTCCCTGGCGGCGATCGATACGGAGAGTGGGGAGATCCTGGCGCTGTTGCAGTCGGCTGTTATCAGTGAAATGGGGGGCGTGGCTGCCCGGCTATCCGGTCGGAGTGTTGTCCGGGGTGCGCCCCTGGTCGTGGACGGCCCGGAGGGACTGGAAGCGGCATTCGCCCTGATAGAACACTACGATAAGCTGGTGAAGCACAGGGTTGTATACTCACAGATACGCAATATGTGGGATACCAGCCACACACGAAGTGTCCTGGAATCCTCCGGCTATGTATATGACGAGCATCTCAATTACCTCATTGACCTTGACCGGGATACCGATGCCATATGGGCGGATATCAGCAAATCCCGTAGAAAAGGTGTCAATCGGGCTGCAAAGGCAGGCATCGAGACCAGGAGGGTCGAGGGCCCCGGGGAACTGACCGCCTCGTATGAGCTGATCCACCAGACCTATATGGATGTCAATATGCCGGTTGCAGACATGTCCCTGTTCAGGGCGATATATGATGAGTTCACACCTGCAGGAATGGCTGACTTTTTCATCGCGATCAAGGATGATACCCCTGTAGGCGCCCGCATTACCCTGAATTACAAGGACCTGGTATTTGACTGGTATGCCGGATCACAAAAGGACGTTCCCTATGTGGATGAGGCGCTGGTCTGGCACATACTGAAAGAGAATGCGCAGAAGTACAAGGTATTTGATTTCGGGGGTGCCGGTCATCCTGACAAGCCGTATGGTGTAAGGGAGTTCAAGAGGCGCTTTGGAGGGGAACAGGTGAATTTCGGAC
>JAYEHR010000035.1:0-19876 GCA_034659615.1 Methanobacteriota archaeon
TTGTATTCCAAGACGTTGTCTTATGTACTTTCCAACATATTCTTCCTTTATTGGCTCAAGCTGCATTTTGGAAGCCATAAGATAGAGTGGTGAATCAGGTTTCAAAAACACATCATGTAAAAGAGATATTGATGAACCGGAAAAAATATAGCGAACATTCGGTTGGCTATCCATTCGACTCTTTAGTACATTAAATATGCCACCATTGAATTTGCGTAGTTCCTGAAATTCATCAAAACAGAGTACGATCGACAGGTGTTTTTCTTTAGAAAAATGATCTATAAACTCGAATGTTTCTGCTATCAGATCCTGTTCATTGAATTCGTCATCACGAAATTTGAGGTAGATACCACCAATATGTTCAATACTGCCACCAATTTCAGAAAGTGAACCATATGCGGTCGTTATTTTTCCTTTGAATACCTGAGTAAATTTTTTGGCGATTCCTTCTATTTTATGCTGTTCTTCATATGCCTCTAATAGCAGTTTGGTAGTTATCCTGAAAAAATCGCTTATACTTGCCATTTCCCTGCAATTTATAAGTGTAAAGAGAACATCATCCTTTACACTTAACCTGAGGTTCCGAAGAAGGGATGTTTTACCAATCCGACGTGGACCAATTATCACGTTATTTTGTGCCAATTTTAAAACATCGAGTTTTATTTTTTCAATCTCTTCACTTCTACCTATGAAGAAAGGAGGTTCTACTTCGCCACCAACCATGAAGATCTTTTGTGCCATAGTTAATAGTTAAGATCAACTATATTTAAAATTGACGACTAATTTAATCGTTGAAAACCAATATACCCATATTTGACGATTAAAGTGCAGGGCCGAACGGCCGGTCGATCTGCTCAGGATCTGTGTGATCTACACGGCCCTGGGCATACAGGATACGATAAAAGAGATATATATTTAAGTAATTATAGACCAACTTCTAATTATGCCTGAAGTGAACGACCCTGAAGAAATTGGGCATGAATTAAGAGCAATTAAGGATGATCTTGATTTCATTAAGAGTCATATGATAGACGTAGATTCAATTATGACGGAAGAAGATTACCTTTCTTTAAATGAATTCAGATCTGAGAAGAATGCTGGCAAACTTACTTCTCATGAGGAACTTAAAAGGGATTTCGGATTATAATTTTGATATTAAATATTCCAGGCAGGCTGCCAAATTCCTATGATCCCCTGACAAGACTAATGTTCCCAGGATCTTCAAAAAACTTGAAAACTGAAACAAGACCCTATCTTGCATGATCCTAAAACTGTAGTAGGGTATAGCGAAAAATTGTATTGGGTGCGAGTTGGAAATTATCGAATTCTATATGAAGTTGAGGCAATTTAATTGGAATTATCAAGATAGACAAAAGATCGAGAGTGTACTGACATCGATATCAAACAAATAGTAAATAACTCTGCGATTTCTTATGTTATGATCCCATGATATGGGAGCAAAAAGGATTCGGTTTTGGTATAATATCACCTGTAGCAACTGTAACAAGATCTCATGTCTTTTGCTATTGCGATATGTCTCCTGCATTCATCAAAGGAGTAAAAGTAGCAACTGTAACAAGATCTCATGTCTTTTGCTATAGCTGTTACCTGGGATCTAACAACATCTATCGCTCTTGATCCAACTTTCTAATCCCATAATACATCATCCCAGTTACCCATCCTGCACAGACCAAAGCCCCGACGTTCTAAACAGAAAATGAAAAACGTAGTTACCACACGCGCGAAGCGCGGCACGTTCCACCGCCTCTGCGAAGAATACTAAAAACCACAAAAGAACAACCGTGGCTGCATCAACCCCGACACCGCACCCATTCGAGTCCCAAGCGCCACACAAACAAACATGAGCCGGTTTCATGTCAACGCCGAACACCTGTCCTCCGTACAGGCCGGAGCCCGGGAGTTCCAGGATCTTACCGGCATGAACCCAGCCTTATACGACCATTATGTCCTTGATGCCTGCGTCGAGGAGGATCTGGATCCATTATCCTGCGAAATTATACTCGTTTCCAATGAGATCGTCAAATATCCGTTTGTGTAGCTTTCAAAAAAGTACCCTCGCTCATCACCGAATACTGTAGGTTCTAAGATGCACATATCTTTGATCTTCGTTTTTATGCTTTTCATGATTTAGGCAGATAATATAGAATATTGTTAACAGGATTGTTTAATTAGTTATAAATGTTATCCGGGTCAAGCAGGTTCTGCGAATGGTATCGCACCCGCGATCCGTCACTGCGCCCTTCCGAGCCGCACCTCGGAAACTCGGTCACCCCTGTAACACCTACGCGGGCGCAAAAGGTATGGTCACATAAGGGACATAGCGGAGATACGTCGGTGTGCCCTCCCAAGGCACGACTCGGGGGAATGGACTGGGACCAAGGCAGGGTTCCTGACCCATTTCCCTGCCCATTTCCCTGCTCAATCCCTGCTCGGTACCGTGAGCAGTATACCAATATCTTCCAGGGTCCTGGAGACCTCATTGAATGACACGAAGAGTTCCTTCTTCTGTTTGCCCACAGCGGCTACCGGTGGTTCTGATGCGAACCAGATCTCCTTTTCCGTACTGCCCCGCGTGATCGAAACACAGGCAAGCATATCCGCCTGCACCAGACGGTATACTGAATCGATACCGGAAGGTGAGACCCATGCCGGATGATCAGCCCTGAGTTGATCCACTAATTTCCGCCAGTTCAGGATCGCGGAACTCTCAAGTCTTACATGGAGGTGTGCACGCTCACCGATGACGTGCTCATCGATGGTATCCAGGAATTTCTGGTATTCGGGATCGTTCTCATCTACAGCCTCACCACCCTTGACGGATAGTTTCTCTGCCGCATCCTTGAAGAAGGGGGCAAGGTTCACATCGCTTGAGGGTTCTGTTGCGAAGGATACGCCAAAGAAAGCAACGCCACTGAGGAGCATACCTACAATGATACCATGGTTCATCAGTAGGGGATGGATGGTCTCAAGGTAAGGTGGTGCCATTGGGGCCGTCATGGCAAGGTCATAAACGATCAGCGATATCTGTACAACGGCTCCCACGACCAGGCCGGCCAGGGCACCCTGCCTTGTGGCACGTTTCCAGTACAGGCCACCCATGAGAGGGAAGAAATATGATGCACTTGCGATGAATGTGGCAATATGGATAGCATCAATGATGCTGTTTATGAAAAAAGAAGCGACTGTAGCCGCTGCCACGATCACAAGGACACTTATACGATTGATAACAAGCATCTGTTTCATGGTGGCATCCGGTTTGATAAAACGCTGGTAGATGTCGCGGGAGAGGCAGGACGCTCCTGATGTTGCGAACGTGTCCGCACAGGACATAGCCGCTGCTGCCAGGCCGATGGCGCTCAATGCGATCACAGTCGGGGAGAACGTACTGATAATGAACGTCAACAGCGCCGGCTCCGCCTGGGCCATCCCCATGGGGAACCCTGCTGCAGGGATCTCCGGATAGATAGAACTGAGTGCTATGGCTACTACTGCGCATGCCGCAAAGACAACAGAGATCAGGAATGCACCCACCAGCAAACCGTTCCTGGCAGAACGTGAATCCTTGGCAGCCCATACCTTCTGCCATGGGTCCTGCTCAGTTATCCAGCCCGGAACGATGGCGAATATGAAGATCAGTACCATAGGCATGCCAATGATGAACGGGTTCCACCAGTCAGTTGAGACATTGTTGAACAGCTCAGACGCGGTCGTAGCGTCTACCGCCCCGGTGGTTGCTGCACCCACTGCAAAGAAGGCCATTGCAATGGTGAAGATCGAGAGGAAAATGAACTGGACGACGTCGGTCCAGACAACCGCATGCAATCCACCCAGGGTCACATATAAAGAGACTGCCACTGCAACAATGATCGCCGCATAGATGGGACTGAGACCATAGAATATCTCCAGGACCATGGCGAATCCCTTGATGTCTGCCACGGCAAAAAGGATCATGACGATGGCGATGATAATACCTACCGGTGCACGGAGTGACGCACTGTATCGCTGCTCAAGCAGTTCCGGCTGGGTGATAGCCGGCAGGTGTTTGATCTTTTTCACAAAGATCGCAATTATCAACAGTGCCAGGATGTTGGGAGCGACAAAACCCCATATCGAGCCCATCCCGAGCAGCATGAAGAATCCTATGACCGCAAGCAATCCACCTGCTGTGAGCCACGATGCCGCCGAGGAGAAGCCCACGCCCATGGTACCCACCTTCCGGCCCGCAAGCCAGAAATCGGTCACCGTATGCTGCCTTTTCGAAAAGTACAATCCTATTGCTATCAACCCACATAAGTAGACCGCAAGCATGATCAAAAATATTTGATATCCGTCCATTATCTTACCTCATATTATACGCACATCAATTAGCATGATGTATATAAATCATTCTTTCATACTGTAATCCCTGCATTAGTATATAAGCTCTTTTTTACATAGTAGTGATCTGACTGTAATGCAGTAATATAATTATACGATCTCCTCTAACATACCCATGCATGAGCATTATCACCCTTACCACGGATTTTGACAATCTGTACCCGGCTTCCATGAAAGCCAGGATCCTCTCTATCGAGCCCACTGCGAGCATCGTGGACATCACCCATTCGATCCCCCCTGCCGACATACTGTCCGGGGCCTTTGCGCTGTACTCCACAGCCCCCCTGTTCCCAGCTGGTACCGTACATGTGGCCGTGGTCGACCCAGGCGTAGGCACCACCAGGCGTGCGATCGTCATCGAAGTATGTGGACAGTACCTGGTCGGTCCGGACAATGGGTTGCTGATCCCTGCTGCCCGGCGGATGGGCGACTTCGCGACCTATCAGATCACGAACATGGAACCTCTCGGGGAGATCTCACACACATTCCATGGCAGGGATATCTTCGCACCCATCGGGGCCCATCTCTCAGCAGGGATGTCCATTGAGGACATTGGCAAGGTGATCGACGATCCTGTGGAACCTGACAACTGGAAGGTGGTCGCAGAAGAGGATCGGATTTCAGGCACGGTCCTCTATATCGATCATTTTGGGAATATCATCACCAGTATCCCGCAGCAGATGGTCAGGGAGTTTGCCGGATATGGAGAGAAGATACAGGCATTTGGAAAAACGATGCCGCTACTTGGAACGTATGCGAACATCAGGCAGGGAGATCTGCTTGCCCTGATCGCAAGTCATGGGTTCCTCGAGATATCGGTGAACCAGGGCAGTGCTGCAGACCGTCTCGGGGTAAAAGGGCATCCTGAAGTAGAGGTGCGGAAGATATGAACGGATAAAAGGAGAAAAAAGGAAAAAAGAAAGAAGGGATGGATGCACCCCAGACGAGCCTCACATCCATTCGTAATGCCGCATAACCTCAAGGTTGACATCCTGCATAAGACTGTTCTCCACATATCCAAAGAAGAGGCATTTCTCACACGTACGTGAGATGGTCTTCCGCCGCTGTCGTGATGAACTCCAGACATTCGCTATACCGTCCCGCACATTACCCAGAGGCTCATGGTGGACCCGGCAGTTCTCCACCGTACCATCGGATGTGACGTCCAGTATCATCTCCGATGCATGACAGGTAAAATCGGGCTTAAGGTTACGCACCATTCCCAGATATGTCAGGGAATTGATGATCGGATATCCCCCTTTCTTCATTTCGATCACCCGATCCAGTGTCCGGCGATATTTATCCATGTTCCGTATCCCGATACTGTCCCATACATCCCCGCCAATGCCGGCGAACTCGTAGAGGGGTTCAAAGGATATCCTGACGTTGAGATCGTCAGCCAGATATACGAGATCCTCGATATCGTCCAGGTTCTGCCCGCTGATCACACAGTTCATCAACAGGGGATTATGAAGCTGATCCTTCACTGCCCGTATTCCGGCAAGGATACGGTCAACATCAATACCCCTTATTGCCTTATAGCTCTGGAGCCCGTCCACGGACACTGAGAGATAATCGAGGTCCTTAAGAGCATCTGCCCGCTCCTCCAGTAGTTTCCCGTTGGTGATGAGGGATGTGATCATACCCAGACGGTGGGCATGTTCGAGGATCTGGGGCAGGTCCTCTCGCAATAGCGGTTCCACCGTCCAGGCGTTGTAAACCAGGATACCGAATGAACGAGCTTCCTCCAGCAGACGGAATATCTCGTCACGGCTCATCTCATCCCCTTCTTCCTTCCAGTACTCACAGAAACTGCATCGCATGTTGCATCTGGAATTGATGGCATGGGAAAGAACGATCGGTCTTTTGCGCACCCTGAGCTGCCACAGGGCACGTGCTGCGATAAGGGGGGAATATTTGGTCATATTATCGGTCTTGATGATCTGTGATGGTTTGTATATACGGTTTGAAGAGTATTGAATCCACGAATAAATAAAGCTTGGGTCATTTTGGACCGAAGGAGGATAAACTTAATAACTCTACGACACACCAATCTCAAAACAGGTAACCATCATGACAACATTTGAAGATCTGGGACTCAACGAACCAATATTACGATCAATAGAAGAGCATCGTTTTGAAAGACCAACAGAGATACAGGAAAAAGCGATTCCCCTTATCCTGAGGGACAGGGATGTGATCGGAGGATCTGCTACCGGGTCTGGTAAGACACTGGCATTCGGTGCAGGCATCATCCAGCATGTGCAGCATGGAGAAGGTATCCAGGCACTTGTGCTGACGCCCACACGGGAACTGGCCATTCAGGTACATCAGGCCCTGGAAGAGTTCTCACGCCATCGGCCATTGAACATCATTGCAGTCTATGGAGGTGTTTCCCTTAAACCTCAGCTCAGGGATCTGGGAACTGCCGACGTGGTGGTGGGTACACCCGGCAGGGTGCTGGATCACATCGGCAGGGGCACGCTGGATCTAGACCAGATGAAAATACTGGTACTGGACGAGGCGGACAGGATGCTGGATATGGGTTTCATCGAGGAGGTGCAATCCATCATCGACCGATGTCCTGCGCAGAGGCAGACTTTGTTGTTCTCAGCAACGATCTCAAATGAGGTACGTTCCCTGGCCCGACGATACATGCGAGCGCCTGTGACCATATTTGCCGAAGTCCATGTGGACCCTGATCTGATGGAACAGGTATATTACGAGCCAGACAATGATCTGAAGTTCTCATTACTTGTGCACCTCCTGAAATACGAACGATCCGGCCTGGTCATGGTATTCTGCAATACCCGGGATAGTGTGGATAGTGTTGCAAAGAACCTGCGGTACAACAAGATCGATGCGGTCGCCATCCATGGAGGGCTTACCCAATCAAAGAGGCAACATGCGTTGAAGAAGTTCCATTCGTGCGATGCACATGCCCTTGTGTGCACCGACGTGGCTGCCCGGGGTCTGGATGTGCCGTACGTATCGCATGTGTACAACTATGACATCCCGGAAGACAGTGACGAATACGTCCACAGGATCGGCAGGACGGCACGGGCAGGCAAGGAGGGCAAGGTCATCAACATCCTGACGCGGAAGGATGCCGGCAATTTCTCCAGGATCGTGCAGCAGCATACGGAGTTCGATATCCAGAAGGAACTGGTGCCTGAAATAGAACAGGCCGCTGTCAAGGATACGAGCAAGCACAAAGGGAAAAGAAAAAAGAAAGGTATGAGCAAAAGGGGGAAGAAGTGGCAGGATTACAAAACTCACCGAACATGATCAAATATTACAGTACACAGTGATCATTGGTATCATCCTGACCAGTGGATGTACTCAGCTGCAGGAGGATCCCGATCAGGACAGCTGATCCATGACCGATGATGTATCTGGGCAATGGTTTCAGCATTCACGGACTACACGGGACCGTGGCAAAACTTGTTGGAAGTATTGAATAACCGGTCTCGATTTTCCAGCCTTTCAGCTAACCGAAAAAAAACAAGACATAAAAAAAGGATGATGCTCGCAATGTGCGAGCATCGATACAAAGGTTTTAACCGAAGAGTGCTCCAAGACCGGCCATGCCGCTCTCTTCTTCTTCTTCCTTGCTCTCTTCTTCTGCTGCTGCTTCCTCGGCCTCTGCGGCTGGGGCTTCTGCGGCAGATGCCGGTGCAGCGGCTGGTGCTGCGAATGCAGCTGTTGCCATTGCTTCCTCGATGTCTACATCCTCGAGAGCTGCAACGAGTGCCTTTGCACGTGCTTCGTTAACTTCGGTACCTGCTGCAGTAAGTACTGCAGAAACTGTATCTTCTGTAATGTCTTTTCCAGCTTTATGTAGTAAAAGTGCTGCGTATATATATTCCATTATAGATCACCATTTTATTAATATAAATTTCAATTATCGATCATCCAAAGAGTGCACCGAGACCAGCCATGCCGCTCTCTTCTTCCTCCTCTTCTTCTTTCTCTTCCTTCACAGGTTCCTCTGCCTGCTCTGGCTCTGCAACTACAACTGTCTCAGCTGCTGCACCAAGAACAGATCGTAGTTCATCGTCAACAGCATCCTCATCGTTGCCGGAAGCAACTGAAGCAAGGGACATCATCTGTGAATGTGCCCTGGAAATGAGTGTATCCATTACCTCGGGTTCAAGCACAGCTGCATTTACACCAACATTCCTTGACTCCGATACAGCCTTTGATATCAATGTGCTGATCGTCATGCTCGTTGGATATGCCGCATTCACTGAAAGGTTGAATGCTTGCTGTGTTGCACTTACGATATTGGAGAAATATTCAGTCTCATCGATCGCCAGTACGTCAGGAGTGAATATTGATCCATCCTCGACCACTGCTCTCAGGTCAAGACCTACCTCTACCGGGAGGATCTCAAGTCTTGAAAGCATGGAAGCGAGTTTCTGGGAAACGACTGATCCTTCCTCTGCGACTACCTTGTCCTCACGTATGACAACCTTGCCGCCGTCGATGGCTGCAGGGATACCTGCTGCCTGGAGATCACCAAGGATTGGACCCGGTGGGAAGCTTGTTGGTCCTTTCTCTACCTCAATATCATTGGGTGCAACAGCCCCGGCCTTTATTGGAGAGGGGGTCTTGCTCTGCTCAAGCAACTTGTACAGCTTGAAAGGATTCTTATCGGTAAAGATCAGTGCGCACTGCGCCTCAAGGAAGTCGATCATCGTACTGGCATCTTCGCCAGCGTCCTCCAGTGCCCTTTTTACGAGAGAGTTCCTGGATACTTTCAGAACAGCCAGATCCTTGAGTTCGCGCCTCATCGTCTGAAGCTGCTTTGCCGGAATGCCTCCAACTCCCACAACGCCAAACAATGGATATGAACTTACGAGATCTTTGATATCCTCTATTTCCTGTTTTTTCCACGCAGGAATGTGTTCGCTGTGGTGAACTTCTTCCATCATATCACCCTCACGGATTTACCCATCGTGGTCGTAACATAGATCGATTTGAGATTGTGTTTGCCTTTCTCAAGTGAGTGTTCGACCCTCTCGACAATCGTTTCGATGTTCTCTGCCACCTTGTCGGAATCCATATCCTTTCGCCCAACAGCCACATGGAATGTAAGCTTGTCCTTGGAACGGATACGTATAGAGTTCTTGGAACTGTTTATCAGATCGGCAATATTCTTATCGGGCGTTAGTGGGACCGGCATCTTTCCTCTGGGACCCAGTATCGCACCCAATGTCTTACCTATTAGAGGCATGTACTGAACTTCCGCAATGAAGAAATCGCACTCGTTAGCAAGACTTCTCGCCCTGCTCTTATCTTCGGCAAGCTCCTGGATGTCCTCTTCTGCAAAAACATAGTCACAACCGGCATTCTTTGCCTGAAGTCCAACATCACCCTTTGCAAAAACAGTGATCTTGAGATCTTTTCCAAGTCCATTGGGAAGAAAGATCTCCTCATCCACACGGTTCTTGGGTTGACTCATATCAAGGTTCTTTAAGTTAATTGCCAGATCTACGCTCTCTGAAAAATTTCGCTGCGGAGATTCGTCAAATAACTGTTTGACCGCATTTACTATAGTTTCTTCTACCATTCTACTCCTCCCGTAGTGATCATATCGGCAGGGATAGTTCCTGCCTTCGACCAATGTAAAAAAACATCATTGGTCGGGCGACCTGATCGGCCTACTACGGACAGTGATCATTATCTGTTCACGGGCTCAAACATAATTGAGCAATTGCTCTTAAACTTAACGGTTAACTGGAATAATCTACAATTCTTTAGATTGCGTCGGTACCTGATCACCAGGCCTCTGCGGCCAGTGCATCATCGAAATTACCCGCATCGATAGCCTTCTGGCAATCCCTGGCATCCATGCCTTCAGCCGTAACACCCATAGGCACACAGGAACCGAGCACCTCTTTTATCGCACATTTGAGTGAATAAGAGAGGAGATCATCCTTTTTCATACGGGCAACCTTTGCTGCCTGAGGGATAGTAATATCCCCTACAACCTGCGTACCAGCTTCGCCAGCACCTTTTTCGATACCAAGCTCCTGCAGGATCAACGCGGATGTTGGGGGAGTTCCCACTTCGATCTCAAAATTCTTATTGTCGTCCACAATGATCTTTACTGGAACCTGCATCCCATTGTAATCTTTTGTTTTTTCATTGATACGGTCAACAACATCTTTTATATTCACACCTATTGGCCCAAGAGCCGGACCTAGAGGAGGTCCTGGATTCGCTTTCCCACCTGGGACCAATGCTTCAACAACATTTGACATTTGAACATCACCTTTCTATTGATTAAATAAGAATCTCTGTTATTCTTTCAAATTCATTTCTTAACATCACCCGAACTCAGGCCTTATCATCCTTTTTCCTGAGCACTCTCACCGTGTCGCCACGGATAGTGATGGGGATTGGAACAACTGCATCGAACAATTCCACAGTGATCTCTTCGTGGCCCTCGTCAACATGTTTTACACGTGCTTTCTCGCCTTTGAACGGACCGGATGTGATCTCGATGATGCCGCCCTCTGTGATACCTGTCACCGTTGGTTTTGGTGTCAGGAAATGCATGATCTCATTAATACTGGATTGACCTTTTACAACTGTACGAGCATGAGGAACTGTCTGGATGGCCTGCTCCACCGCACCAGAATCCGGGGACTCTACAAGGACATATCCCTTTAGCTCATCCGGCGAAAGGATGGCTCGTATATCAAGCTGATCCTTTCTTGCGACCTGTGCTAGCATACCTGCAACGGTACGTTCCTGGTTCGCAGTTGTTTTTACAACAAATATAGTGGCATCTTCACTCATGGAGTTACACCCATTTCGGCACTTCCGTCAGCAGTACATAAATGATGAAACCAAAAACACCTATGGCCAGAATACCTAAACCTGCAACTTTGGAGATCATAACAAACTCCTCATTAGAAGGCTTCTTTGATAATTTCAGGACCCTCACATACGACCTGAGGATCTGGCCAATGCTGCGGTCCGTTTTTGTTGATTTAAATATATTTCCTGCCAAACTATTCACAACCTATCCATTATTAGATCAGAGTGTTATATATGGGGATACCTACACTTCAATCATGATATAAAACTGTAGCGCCATCCGACCGAGACCACTGCAAAAGACCTTTCGGTTCAGCGGATCGATACCCAACATCCAGACAGCGCCAGACAATTCATTTACTTAACAAAGTCAATCCCATATCTGCGGGTTACGTTCTGTGCACTGCCATGCCCGTATATCTGTGGAGACTTCACGCCTGTGACAACGATCATGGTACGCACCGTCTGTTCAAGGGACGGATCAACCTGGGCACCCCAGATCAAACGAGCACTTGGATCGATCCTGCTGTAGACCTCCTGCACAACACCCTCTGCCTCGGAGATGGTCATATCCTGACCTCCGACCACATTGACAAGTGCAGATGTCGCACCCGATATATCCACATCAAGTAGTGGGCTCCTCAGCGCCTTCTGGACAGATTCCGGTGCCTTGTTCTCACCATCTGCCTCACCAAGACCGATCATTGCAACGCCGCCATTCTGCATGACGGTCCTGACATCCGCAAAGTCCAGGTTCACAAGACCAGGCTTTGTGATAAGCTCGGTGATGCCTTTGACCGCCCTCATCAGAACCTCATCTGACACCTTGAACGCTGCCTGTAGCGGCAGGCGAGGAACTACCTCGAGCAGTTTATCATTGGGCACGACGATCACTGTATCTGCAACATCACGCAAACGTTCCAGTCCAGCCTCTGCATTGGTGCGGCGAACCTCGCCCTCCACACCAAATGGCAGGGTGACCACCGCAATGGTCAACGCACCCTCGTCGCGTGCAGCCTCTGCAACAACTGGCGCAGAACCCGTTCCAGTTCCTCCGCCAAGTCCGGCAGTGATGAACACCATATCCGAACCCTTGACTGCTGCCCCGATCTCATCAAGGCTCTCAAGTGCCGCATCTTCTCCGATCTGAGGGAGACTTCCTGCACCAAGACCACGTGTCTTCTTCCTGCCGATAAGGATCTTATCATCCGTATCAACACCCAAAAGATGCTGCGCATCCGTGTTCATAGCAACAAGATCAGCACCCTTGATCCCCTCGTCCTTCATGCGCTGGATACTGTTGGAACCGCCGCCGCCACATCCAATGACCTTTATCTTCGTCTGCAGCTCCATCAGCATTTTCTCAAGTTCTGCATTGACATCCTTATTCCCGGATGCAGGCGAACGAACACGCCTCTCATCCGCAGACCGCGCTAATGCCTCTTCTACTATGGATTCCATTAATATCTCCTCTATTATCGTAATAATTACCAACTGTATTTAAATAATCGTATTCCTGAGCTCTAATTTAGTTCTTATGCTCTCATGTACCATATCGGGACTTATTGTTTTTCCATCGATCACAACTGGGTGACCTTCAGCCAGCTCCCCGAACATGGGGCCATGAGGCACCCCAAGTTCATTGGCCAACTTCGGACTAAATCGACTATCCGAGATACACAATATATTCTCATATGGAATATACTCAATTTCATAACGTTCTTTTAGTATTTTAATGCATTCGTTTATAACCTTATCCAGCATACCTTCGACATCCTGATGTGTGAATGCCAGAAGATCATTGGACAGTGTTCCATTCTCGCATTCGATATACACCACATCCAGGCTCTGCAACGACCTCACCAAATTGTTCCTGTCCACAGACCCCACCTGCCGAACAAGAGCCTCATCAAGCCGTATGATCTTCATCGAAGATATATCCGCTGAACGGACGAAACCACTCTCACGGATATACTCCCGCATACCATTCGCAAACCTCACACGACCTGAGGGACATACCTGTTGCGCTTTCTGGAACACGTATTTGAACAGGCTCCATCCAATACCTTTCATCTCCCGGATATCCCCTTCTCTCAATACCAATAGGCCCCTATCATTGGCCATCGCCCCTATGCGTGCCCGATCATCGGTGGACATGGATCTTCTGTCGAGATACACAAAGTCTGCACCGGACTTTTCCACTGCCTGAGCGAACAGATCCTCATCAACATACTCAAGCTGGTAGTTAGGGAAATTGTGTCCGAACGTAATCCCCGCCTCAAACAACAGTTCCGACTGCCGGGTCGCATAATGCCCACCGCCAAAGCCCAGGGCCACAGGCACTTCATGGCAGTCGATGCCAAGTATTGACCTGGCCACCACCTCACCTGCATGAACATCATTCCACTCCCCCTCCCCACTGCCGATCTCGGCATAGACCGACGGCACCTTCAGGTCCGTAGGACCATGATGGGTCGACTCCATGGAAACATCATAATCCATATCCTGTGCCAGCTGGCGCATCGTCATGAGAAGGGACCTCAACGCATATGGTGCCGCTCTTGCAAGCTCTCCCGGGTTGCCTCCGAAATCCGCAGTGTTCGGATTTCCGGTTATGTGTGCAGTCAGCAATTTCCGCCCGTCTCCGCTCTTGTGTTTCGATGCAAACACAAGAATACTGGCAGGCATCCCGCACTCCTCGAGCTTCCTGTCAATACCATCCTGGTATATGTGATGCGACGCGACCTCCACGAGCCTCATTCCATCGTGCTCATATACTGCGGATAGGTCCTCAAAATCGTCACACGGAACATCGACGACTGACCACTCCCGCATCGACTGCAGGTGGTTCTTAATGTTCTGGCTCGCAGGGTCCACCCTGGAACAGATGATCGTCATCTTCGGAGTATTGTCATTATATTCGATCGATGAGGGTGATAGTGTTGGTGTCATTTTGTCAGTCCCATTTGTCAGTAGATCTTCGTGGCCTTGATATTCATGAATTCATAGAACCCGAAGTGCGAGAGTTCCCTGCCAACACCACTCTTCTTCACACCACCGAACGGAAGATCGGCCTGTGGTGTGAAAAACCCGTTCACACCCACAACACCTGCCTGGATATCACCCGCAAGCCGTCGGACCCTGTCCTGATCCTCACTCCAGATACTTGCACCCAGCCCGAAATCGGTGTCGTTGGCACACCGTATGGCCTCGTCCTCATCCCTGACGGTGATGATCGGTGCCACCGGACCGAAGGTCTCCTCCCTCATGACCTTCATATCACGGGTCACGCCGGACAATATCACCGGTAAGAATAAGTAACCTGGGCCCGGGATCCTGCCGCCTTCAAGTGCCACCCCTGCACCTTTTGCCACGGCATCCCTGACCTGTCCCTCAAGCATTGTAATCGACCCCTCCCGCACCAGAGGACCAATATCAGTGTTTGGGTCCAGGGGATCCCCGATCACCATGTCCCGCGTTTGTTCCACGAACCGGGACGTGAACTCCTCGGCGATCGTATCTGCGACAATGAACCGCTTGGATGCGATACAGGTCTGACCGGCATTGATAAAACGACCAGCTGCCGCCACCTTGGCCGCCTCTTTCAGGTTCGCGTCCTCGAGCACGATGAACGGGTCGCTGCCACCCAGCTCGCAGACACATTTCTTCATGTTCCTGGCTGCCGCCTCCGCCACCATCCGGCCAGCCTGGAGACCCCCTGTAAAGGACACCGCATCGATCCCGTCCCGCCCGATCAGTCCGGATGCAGTGGGACCGTCGATCAGCAGGGTCTGGAAGATGTCTTCAGGAAGACCCGCCTCTGCGAATATACTCTCTATCCCAAGAGCGCAGCCCGGGACATAACTGGAATGTTTGAGCAGGACCACATTGCCACCCGCCAGCACATGGGACGCGGCGCTCAGGACCTGCCAGAACGGAAAGTTCCAGGGTTTGATGCACAGCACCGTGCCCATGGGCTCAAAGGAAATGCTCGATGAGGGAAGATCCCCCTCCACTGCTTCTGGTTCAAGCAGCTGCTCAGCATTTTTGGCAAAGTACTCGAACATCTGCGCACATTTCTCAACCTCAGGCACGGACTGTTTTATCGGCTTGCCCATCTCACGGGTGATCATTTCTCCCAGATCGTGTTTGCGATCTCGCATGACCGATGCCACATTAATGAGATATTTCGACCGCTCGGACACATCCAGATTACGCCAATCCTCAAAGGCAAGTCGTGCCCGTTTAACAACCTGGTCGATCCTGCCCTCATCATATGGCTTAAACTGCTGGAACGACTTTCCTGTTGCCGGGTTGATTGATATTATCGGATCCATGGATTGAACTCTATACTCCATCTTATATAAAGGATATTTTCAATTCATTACTTGCTGGACCAGAATACCTATAAATCCCTTCAGCACCAATCCATCCTCATGGAACAATTACTCGATACCGCCGAAAAGATACGCACCATGCAGATCAGGGGTGCTGGCAGGATCGCAACGGCCGCATCCGCCGCCCTTCGCGACTATGCAAAAGACCTGAATGTCCACACCCTGGAAGAGTTTGATACCAGGATCAATAAGGCCGCCCGGGCCCTGGTGGACACCCGACCGACCGCAGTCTCCCTTCCGAATGCAGTGATGCTTACCACACGGCACTCGTCCATCACCGTGGACGAAGCGCGGGCGGAGATCATCGCCAATGCCAATGCGTTCATTAAACAGGCCGACCAGGCCCTGGAAAAAATGGGGAGGATCGGTGCCCGCCGCATCCAGGATGGTGATGTGGTCATGACCCACTGTAATTCCCACGCCGCCCTGTCCGTGATCAAAACAGCATATGATGAGGGAAAGGATATCTCCGTGATCGCCACAGAATCACGCCCCCGCCGACAGGGGTTCATCACCATCCGGGAACTGAATGACCACGGGATACCCACAACGCTCATTGTGGATTCTGCTGTCAGGTACTGTATGAAGGACGTGGACACAGTGGTGGTAGGGGCCGATGTCATCACCATCAACGGTGCCCTTGTCAATAAGATCGGCACATCCCAGCTTGCCCTGGCAGCCCACGAGGCGCGAAAGAACCTCATTGCAGTGGCTGAGACCTACAAGTTCAGCCCGAGGACGTTTTTCGGGAACCTGGTAGACATCGAGGAACGCTCGACTGAGGAGGTCATAGATCAGGAAATACTTGCAGAACTACCCCACGTGAGAGTGAAGAACCCCGCCTTCGACATCACGCCGGCAGAGTACATCGACATGATCATCACCGAAGCGGGCGCATTTCCACCGGAGATGGCCTACATCATCATCAAGGAACATCTTGGATGGGACCTGGCGGACCTGGAATAATGTGGGGTGCAGGTTTCTGAGACCGATCATCCCGTCATTGATGCCTATCCAGCCCCTGCCCCCCCCCATATTTGACTGCGCGCACAACGACGAATGATCCCCTCCCATACCCACGGCAGGGTGACTCGATACGAGGTATATCCGAGAGGTCGTTGAACAGGGTCTGCACGCAGGAAATATCGCAGAAACCGCTTTTTCTAAGATGACGGGTGATCGTCCCTGTCGAGTAGAAGATCGCTTCCCTGTAGAAAACACTCTGATCCTTCTTCTGCTGGTATGCCCTACCAATTGGACTATCCTTATCAACAAATGCCACGACCAGATGACCCTCTGGCCTGAGCACACGATATGCCTCCCTGAACGCCGCGTCTACATCGTCCAAAAAACAGATCGCTGTGACCATCAATACAAGATCGAAACACTGGTCCGCAAACGGTAATACCTCGGCCACGCCTCGTACCGCTTCGATACCATTCTCCCTTGCAAGCCTGACCATCTTTGCCGAAGGGTCCAACCCATACCTGATACCCAATGGTGCCGCGAACTTCCCGCTTCCCACGCCAACCTCAAGAGCATCCCTGATGTCGAAAAGTTGCTCACGTACCGCCCGAAGCTCAGATCCGTAAACCAGTTCGTTCCTCTCGAACCAGTCATTATATCGTGACGCATGCGTCTCGAAGGGTTCGGTCTTCATCATATATATTCCTGGAATGTTCATATCTTATCGACCAAACATCACCTTACGACAATAGAGGATCCTGCTGGGATCCTTTCACAGCATACCTTTCGCATCTTCGTCAATGGCCTCGCGAGTAATGTCAAAATCATCCTGCAATCTCTGCTGCAATCTCAGGTTCGTATGATCTACCTTCTGTAGAATCCTTGTTAGCACCTCATCACTTACCTGTTCCTCCCTGAGTCCACTGATGATCTCGTCCCGGGGCATCTTCATCTTCTCTAACGAATCCTTTCTCAAACGATCGATCCTCTCGCCGGGCCTACTCCGGGTGAACCGGAACCCGATCGTCGAGAGATAGCTGATCCATGTAGCTCCGATCACCATCGATTCAATGTAATTTGAAGCACCTGAGGAAAAAACATTGATCTCCACCTCGGTCGCCAGCAATGCCCCAATAATCCCTCCCATGATGATATAGAAGAAGAATCCCAGAGTACGGGATGTTATCTGGTTGCGACGTATCTGATGTTCCAGATGTTGCAGCCTTGACCGTTCCTTGTCGACCTCCTCCAGGTAACTGTCGAGCACATGGATCAAACATTGGCTATTATCACATATTGCTGATCCATCCCGTAACCGATCCTGAACGGCATCAATATCCCTTTCCGTTTTCTCGATGTGTTTCCTGTGTCTTCTGGCCTCTCTCTGTAGCTCAAAGATATCGAACAGTGGCCTGAATTCGGGAATTGGTTCATTTTTTGCAAGATACACAAATAGTAGGGCCCCCAGTGCCCCAAACCCGAACATACCTATGGTTATCATATCATCACCTTTTTGCATATACATGTGGAACGATCTCGCCCCCAAATAGCACTCCAATGGTATATTGGACAAGATGATACTTAAATCATACTAGCGGACATCTGCACAACTCCTGTGGGACCTGCGATCCACACCAGCTACAAGCATACGAAGAATACGATGATGTGGCACGGTGTCTGTTATGTCCTGTCCTTCCAGTTCCACCATTTCAGCAGTTCGGGATCATGCTCCGTGTTGGAAGCATAGTACACAGCACACCGGAACACATAGAGCATACATCTATCGACCTGCATACCCATCCGGATGCAGAGCTCAACGTACAGTTCCTCGGGGTCGCGTCCTTCGAGATCCTGGACCGAATGGATATCCATATCCCACAGATCCCGGGCGATCTTCCTGCCGACCCCGGGAATCTGTTCCAGAACTTTGCTGTCCTTGTCACCCATGTCCTATAATACCTCTGCCATATCCTTTTTATGAGAATGGTAAGGAATATTATTTCAAGCAGTGATCTTTCCGAACGGGTTGTTCTCGAAATACTGTACGAACTGCTCCACGGACGATGCCGAAGAGCTGCTATCCGCACCGAAGATCAAGCTGGAGATAGATGGCCTGTTCAGATAGTACACCGTTGGATCCCCTTCAATACCACCAAGTTCTGCGGCCCTATCAATGGCATCATACAGGTTGCCAAACTCATCTACGAGACCGATCTCCTTTGCCGCACTGCCAGTATAAATACGTCCATCTGCAATATCCTTGACCTCACTGCGAGTCATGTTCCTGCCCTGGGCTACATGATCAACGAACATGCCATACGTGTCGAGGATCACCACATCTGCATATTCCCGTTCCTCGTCGGTGAGCCCACGCCATGTGCCCCCCATGTCCTTGAACTCGCCGGATTTGGCGATATGGAAATCGATGCCTTCTTCCTCATAGTATGCGGACATGTTCCTGAAGGTCCATATCACACCGATACTACCGGTCATGGTACTGGGATTCGCCATTATAACGTCTGCCGATGATGATACATAATATGCTGCACTCGCCGCCACATCTCCCATGGAAACGACCACGGGGATACCTTCGGCCTGTACCTTCCTCATCTCCCTTCCAATCTCTTCCGCAGCTGCAGGAGAACCACCTCCACTGTTGATCCTGAGGACAATGGCCCTGACATTATCATCCCGGGCCGCCTTCCTGATGCTTTCGGAGATGCTCTCCGAGGTAGCATAACCCAGACCACCGGGCACGCTACCCGTAATCATGGTCCCCTGGATATAGATCACCGCGACCTTATCGCCTGTAGGATAGAGATCTCCCCCGAACGACTGGTACATCACGACCATGCTTGAGCCAATAATTATGACTAATACCAGGAACAGGGCAATGTACTGTTTCCTGCGGCCCTTCCCGGATGTTCCGGGAAGGGGTGGGGGTGCGCTCGCACTTTCCTGAGAAGGAGATGTACTGGGGGTACTGGGGGTAACAGGAGTAGCAGATCCATCAGAACTGGCATCTGCCGGAGTAATAGAACCCGTCTCCGCATCCGTGCCAGCCGTGTCCTCACTAGCCACCTGCACGACGTCGGTGGCATCCGTATAATCGGAAGAAGAGATGGGGATATGTTCTTCCGGTATACCTTCTTCCTTATCAGAGACCTCACTCTCGCTCATTTGATACCTCTGTGATCTGTACGTGTAAGATTTGGCTACCTGTTCAAATACCTTCCCTTTGCAGTTCAATTTGGCGGAGGACCCCGCACATTCATCCCTCATAT